>NZ_CP032624.1:2431595-2735544 GCF_003627055.1 Gryllotalpicola protaetiae | reverse complement strand
GTCAGCGCGCGCAGTCCCCCGCGGAAGCTGGCGTAGGCCTCATCGAACAGACGATCGCCCTGCTCTGCCCCGTCGGCGATGGCCCGCCACTGGCCGACAGAATCCTCGTCGACAAGGCGAGCGAACTCGGCCTCGCAGAGCTGCGCGAAACTCTGCCCGAGTGAGGGCAGGTCGGCACCGAGCGCGGTACGCCGCGCAAGCGCGATCAGCGGCTCTGCCAGCCCGCGCACGAGAGCGGTGCGATCCCTCGGGCGACTCGATTCGAGATCGTCCGCGTGGGCGCGGAGCGCGAGTGCGGCGGCGTGCAGGACCATCTCAGGATCGTCCTGCTGGGGGAGTTCGCCGAGCCCGGGGGCGAGGATGCTCAGCGCCTCCCGCGGCTGTCCGCGCCAGATCGCATACGCGGCCTCGTTGAAAGTGAACTGCAGCGCGTAGATCCCATCCCCGAGCTGCCTCCGCGCGATGTCGATGTGCTCGGCGGCATCCGTCCACTCGCCCCGCAGCGTCTGGATCTCGATGATCTCGTTGTGCAGATGGATGCCCATGCTGGACGAGACATGCTCGGCGAGCGCCGCACGCGCGACCGAGAGCGCCTCGTCCCACTCACCGACGGCCGCGAGCGCCGAAACGTAGTTGGAGGTGACGCTGGATGCGATCGACAGGATGGGGCCGTATCGGGCGCACTTGTCGATCGCCTCACGCGCGACCTCGATGACCTCTCGATGCCGCTCCGCGACACCGAGCACGTAGGTCAGATTCCCGTAGGCGCGGATGGCGGTCTCGAGGTCATCGGCCTCAAGCGCGAGACGCGCGCACTCGCTGAGCTCGGCCTCTGCGCGCGCGCCGGCGTCTGCCGCGGGCTCCGGCACGAGAGTGCTCACCACGGCGCGCGTGACACGGGCGTCAATCTGCGCGTGGCGCTCGCCGGCGGCCGAGGCATCCGCCATCGCCTGCTCGGCGGTCTGCACGCTCGCAGCCATGTCGCCCTGGTTCATCTGGTCGCGCGCGAGAGCGGCAAGGGTGCGAGCGCGCAGTGCCAGCCGGGCCGCGTCTGCGGGGTCGGTAAGCCCGAGCACCGCGCGGAAGCTCGCCGCGGATTCAGCGACCCGACCCTCTGCCGAGAGCAGCCGGCCGCGTTCATAGGCGACCCGCGCCTCGTCCGCGCCGGCGACGGCACCTGCCTCGTCGAGCAGAGCCAGCGCAGACGCGACGTCGCCCGACCAGTGGTAGGCGGGCACCGCCTCGAGCAGCAGCTCGGCGCGCTCCGGCGCCTCGGCCTGGGCCGCGGCCGGGATCGCGAGCAGTTCGGCGTAGGCATCCCGCGCGAGAGCGAAAGACCGCACCTCGAGGGCGTGCCGCGCGCCGCGCAGCAGCTGGTCCCTCGCCTCATCGACCCGCCCGGCAGCGTGCAGATGGCGGCCCAGCTCGAGCGCGTGCTCGCCGTCGGCCGCGCCGTGCGCGGCCAGCAGATCGGCTGCGGCGCCGTGCACCGCCCGGCGCTGCTGCGGGGTGCCCGCGCCCTCGAGCACCTCGCCGATGAGCGCGTGCCGCAGCCGCAACTCGTCGCCGGCGTCGTTCAGGATGTCGCGGTCGAGCAGCTCGTCGACCGCACCGCTCTCGCCCGCGAGCTCGTAGAGGTCGTCGGCATCGACACGCCCGCCGAGCGCGCCGACGACCGCGACGAGGTGCCGCCCTTCGGCCGAGATGCCCCGCAGCTCGAAGCGCAGCAGCTGCTCCAGGTCGCTCGGCAAGCCGGGTCGTGCGCCATGCCGGGCGAGGCGCGCGGCGAAGAACGGGCTGCCGGCAGCCCGCGCAGTCAGCACCTCGACGACCGCGGCGTCGAGCTCAGGCTCTGCCTCGGTGATGATCTCGGCGATCGCCGTGTCGGGCAGCGGTTCGAGTTCGATGGTCTGCGCGACCTCGAGGCGCGTGAACTCGAAGACGAAGTCGGCCAGCTCGTCGGTCTGCCGCGGCGGCCGGCTCGTGGCCAGCAGCAGCACGTTCTGGTCGACGAGCTTGCGGGCAACGAAGCCGAGCAGGTCGAGGCTCGCCGCGTCGGCCCAGTGCAGGTCTTCGATGACGACGACAAGAGGCTGGGCGGATGCGACGGCGGTCAGCGTCACGATGACGGCGGCGAAGAGACGCGCGTGCGACAGGGCCGCGTCGGCGGCGCCGTGCAATGCGGCATCCGCCTCGCCATCGCCCCAGCCCGCCGCGATTGGCGCGAGACCGGCCCACACCTCGTCGGTGACCGCATCGCGCAGCCCGGGGTGCTGCTCGCGCAGGTCGCGCATCAGGTCGGCGACCGGCCCGAACGGCAGGCGGGTCGCGCTCGACGGCGTGCAGTTGCCGCGCACCACCGTGTGCCCGCGCTCGGCGGCGGTACGAGCGACCTCGTCGATCAGGCGAGTCTTGCCGGTTCCCGCGTCCGCCGTGACGAGCACAGCAGTCGGTACGCCGACCTCGCTGGCGTCGAGGTAGGCGAGCAGCCGCGCGTACTCGGGTTCGCGGCCGATCATGCGGGGAACGGGTCGGGCCATGCTGTGCCCAGGGTAGCCGCCGACTACGTCATCCGGGCAGTGCCCTGTGACACACAGGTCAACACAATACGTACTGGCACGCAGGCGAATACGTAGTTTGCCGGATTCGCCGACTACGTCACCCGGGCAGAGTCAAGACATGCTCATCTCCGATCCGTTCGCGATCGACACGGTCGCCAGGCTCGAGGCCCGCGGATTCTTCGCGGGAACCGCCGTCAGCGCCGTCGAGCCGCTGCACCGCCGCAGCCTCTGCTACCGCGTGCGCCTCGCCGACGGGCGGTCGCTGTTCGTCAAACGGCGCTCGCGCAGCACCGCCGAGACGCTGGCCGCGAGCTTCGCCTATGAGCGCCGGCTGACCGAGGTGCTCGCCGGGCGCCGCATCCGCATCCCCGCCGAGTTCCTCACCCTCGCGGCCGACGACGACGAGATCCTCGTCACCGAAGACCTGGTCGGCTACGCGCCGCTCGCCGAGCGGCGGGCAGAGGCCGGCGGCACGAGCGAGCTGTGGGCGCACGAGGTCGGGCGCCGGCTCGCCATGCTGCACCGGGCGACCTCAGGTGAGGCATCCGCCGCCCTCATCGACAGTGACGACGCAGAGGTGAGCCGCCTGCGCCTGCCGGAGCGCCTGCTCACCGCGCTCACCGTCGTCTCGCCGGGCCCCGCCACATCGTGCACCGACGGGTGGGTCGAGATGCTCGCGCTCGTGCGCCACGCCGGCCTGCTGCGCGGGCTCGAGACCGCGGTCGCGCACTGGACGCCGTCGTGCGTGATCCACGGCGACGTCACCGACGACAACCTGCAGTGCACCGAGAGCGCTGACGCCCGCGAACCGGTCGTCTTCGTCGACTGGGAGTCGGCGGGCTATGGCGACCCCCACTGGGACTTCGGATGCCTGGTCGGCGAGTTCCTCGGCAGCTGGCTGCTCGGCCTCGACTTCCGAGACGGCACGACCCTCGACGAGTGGATCGCCGGGTCGGCCATCGCCTTCACCGATGTGCTCGCCGAGATCCGCGCAGGCATAGCCGGCTACGAATCCGTTCTTCCCCAGACCCCCGAAGACCGCAGGCAGTGGGCGCGGTTCGCCGCGTTCAGCCTGCTGTCGAAAGTCGCCGGCATCGCCGCCGACGCGCCCATCCTGCCCCCGCACGCGCTGGCCTACCTCCAGGCCGCCGAACAACTCGCGCTGCGACCCGACGCCGCGCTGGAACTGCTCTCATGATGACCCTCGATTTCTCCCCCATGTCCCCTCTCTCTGCGAGCGGCGCCCGACGCAGCAACATGCGCTGGTACCCGCTGCTGCGGCGCATCGCACGCGAAGTCCAGGCGCCGCTCGCCGTGACCTCGGCGTACGAGCTCGACCTGCTCACCCGCCGCCTCTATGCCGCGTACTTCCACGGCCACACGGATGCAGAGGCGTGGCCGCCGCGCGACGACCACGGCACCCTGCACCCGGTCGGCGACCCCGACGCGGCGTTCGTCGCGCGGCTGCAGGCCGAGTTCCCAGGGAACCGCCGGCTGCGCACGCGGCTGCTCGGCTACCTCACGATCCACGGCTCGACGCACGTGGGCGAGCCGGCGCCGCCGACGGTGCGCTGCTACCTCAATGTGAGTCCGGATGCCGCGCCCCACGTGTTCAGCGCGGTCGTCGCCGGACTCGAGTCGAGGGGCGTCGCGTTCGCCGCGAAGCTGCTCGACAACCCGGCGAACTTCGGCCGACCCGACGCTGCCGTGTTCTACACGACCCGCGCCGACGCATCGGCACTCGTGAGCAGCGCGAGCGCCGCATGGGACGAGCACGCGTTCGGCGCCGCCGTGCCCGCGTTCACCCGCGAGGTGGCGCCCGGCATCGCGATCGCCGACGACCCGGGCGACGGCGTCAGCTTCGGCTACCACCGCTGCGCGCTCATCGCCCACGGCCTCACGGCGGTCGGCAGGTCGGACTCGCACGAGCGCCTCGGCGCGATCATCGACGCGTTCCTGCGCGCCGGCATCGACCCGGCCCGGCCGCACCTCGGGGCGGGCCAGCCCGAATTCACCCTCGACGGGGCGGCGGCATGACACGCCTTCCGTGACCCAGACCCGGGAGCGTTGACGACACACCCACCCCCTTCTCCCTCACCTGTCGACGCCACCCGACGGCCGCTCGCGGCCGGCACCGCGCAAGCCCCCTGCGATCCCAGTCCGCAGGGGGCTTGTGCGTTGTGCGGGGTGGCGGGCTCAGCCCGCGTCAGGCGGCGACGGCTGCGACGGCAGCGGGGCGGCGAAATCGGGCGCGCACCGCCTTCACGATGAGGTCGAGCAGGACGCCGCTCAGCACGCCGAACGCGATCGCGATGCCCATCGCGACGAGCGGGTTGCCGAGCAGCGCGAACGCCGCCGACCCGACGAGCGCGGCGATCGCCACGTGGAAGGCCGTGTAGATGGTGACCGAGGCGACCGCCAGGGGGAAGTACCTGCGCAGCGGCATCCGCCCGGCACCTGCCGTCATCGAGACCGCGACGCGCACGACCGGCAGGAACTTCGCCGTGATCAGGATCGAGGCCGGGCTCGAGTCGAGGCGCCGCTGGGCGAACCGGAAGGCGCGGGCGAGGCGGGGGCGCTTCGGGGTGATCCAGCGCTCGACGCCGAGGCGGCGGCCCAGGTGGTACGCGATCAGGTCGCCCGCCAGTGCGGCGGGCACGGCCACCGCGAGCACGAGCCACACGCTGCCGCCGGCTGCTGCCGCGGCGGCCGCGGTCGCCACCACGAGCGTCTCGCCGGGCACGAACGGGAAGAAGCCGTCGATGACGAGGAACAGCGCGACCAGCGCGAGCGCCCATGGTGAGGCGGCGGCGAGGGTGATGAGATGCCCGAAGTCCATGACATCGAAATTACGGATGCTTCGCGCCCACGTCGTCACCCCCTGGTCGCCCCTCACCCCCTACTGCGGTATCGCATTTCGCGCCGGTGACCGCCCGGCGCCAAGCGGTGTGGCACGGTAGCCGTGGAAGGAGGCGACATGCCGCGATTCGGCCTGCCCGACACGCTCACCGCGTGGTCGAAGCGCGCACCGCGAGAGCCGCGTGCTCCGCGCGAACCGCGCCTGCCCCGGCCGACGCGCACCCCGCGCCGGGCGCTGTCGCCTCGCGCCCGCCGCGTGCTGTTCTGGGTCGTGCTCAGCGCGGTCGCCGCGAGCCTCTACGCGGTCGAGGTGCCGACGTCTGTCGAGCTCTACAGCGTTCCGATCGAGATCGTCTTCATCATCGTCGCCGCGCACGTGGGGGCGCTGCCGCTGGCGGTGTGGCGGCCGCGCGAGGCATCCGGCCTGGCTGTCGCCGCCGCCTTCATCCTCGCGCTCGTGTCGATCGACGGCGCCGCGAGCGCGCCGTGGCCGTGGGCTGTCACTCCCCTGATCACCCAGTCGCTCGTGCTCGCGATCGTCGCGTGGCGCGACACCTGGTGGTGGGCGCTCGCGGCGTGGGCGGGGAGCGCGGCGGCATCCGTCATCGCCGCCCTCGTGCTGTGGGCGAAGGTGCCGTTCCCCGAGAGCCTGACCAGCATCATCGTGTTCTCGAACATCGCATTGTTCACCGTCGCCGCCGCGATCGTGCTGCGGCTGCTGCTGCGCACGCGTGTGCAACTTGCGGAGGAGCGTGAGACCAGCGAGAGCGAGCGCACCAGGCGTCAGGTCGCCGACGAGCGCACGCGCATCGCGCGCGAGCTGCACGACGTGGTCGCGCACAGCATGTCGATCCTGAACGTGCAGGCGACCAGCGCGCCGTACCGTCACCCCGGGCTCGCGCCCGAGGTGGTGACCGAGTTCGAGCAGATCGCCGCGCAGACGCGCACGACGCTCGCCGAGATGCGGCGGCTGCTCGGGGTGCTGCGGGCGGATGAGCCCGCGGGGGGTGTCGGCGGTTCGGGGACTGGTGGGGCCGCTGGGGCCGCTGCATCGGTCGGTTCCGGTCCTTCGACGGGCTCGACGGCCGAGCTCGCGCCGCAGCCCGGGCTGCCGCAGCTGCCCGCGCTGATCGAGCAGGCGCGGCAGGCGGGCGCCGAGATCCTGTACCAGCCGGGCACCGCGCTCGACCAGCCGGTCGACGACGTGGTCGGGCTGTCGGCGTACCGCATCGTGCAGGAATCCCTGAGCAACGCGCTGCGCCACGCGCCCGGCGCGCCGGTCACAGTGACCGCGACGCGCGACCCGCAGGTGCTCGAGCTGATCGTCGTCAACGGGCCGGTGCGCGGTCAGGCCGCGCGCGAGACCGGTCAGCTCGCGGGCGCCGGGTTCGGCCTGCGCGGCATGCACGAGCGCGCGGGGGCCGTGGGCGGCACCGTGGAGTACGGGCCGACGCCCGACGGCGGCTGGCGCGTCTCTGCCGTGCTGCCGGCGCGACCGGGCGGTGCGTCGTGACGCGCCTCGTGATCGCGGACGACCAGGGTATGGTGCGCGCCGGCTTCGCCGCCCTGCTTTCCGCCCAATCCGACCTCGAGGTCGTCGGGCAGGCCGCCGACGGCGCCGAGGCGGTGCGCCTCGCACTCGCACTCGTGCCCGACGTCGTGCTGATGGACGTGCGCATGCCCGTCATGAACGGCATCGACGCGACGGCTGCCATTGCGGCTGCGGGCATTCCGACGCGGGTGCTGATGCTGACGACGTTCGACATCGACGATTACGTCTTCCAGGCTCTGCAGGCAGGGGCGAGCGGATTCCTGCTCAAAGACGCCCTGCCCGCAGAGCTCGTCGACGCGGTGCGCGTGGTCGCCGCCGGCGAGGGGCTGCTGTCGCCGCGGCTCACCCGGCTCGTGATCGAGCAGTTCGCGCGCGGGGCCGGGTCCGGTCAGGCATCCGCCGCTTCGCCTGATGTCAGCGACGCCCGACCTGAGCTCGCCGAACTGACCCAGCGCGAGAACGAGATTCTCGTGCTGGTGGCGCAGGGGCTGACGAACGGCGAGATCGCGCGGTCGCTGTTCCTCGCCGAGCAGACGGTGAAGACGCACGTGTCGCGGATCTTCACCAAGCTCGGGCTGCGGGACCGGGCGCAGGCGGTGATCCTCGCGTATGAGAGAGGGCTGGTGCGGCCGGGCGCGTAGGCACGCGTCGCGTATTCCCCGTTGCGGCTCGTCTTGTGGTCAGGCCGTCAGGATGACCGGGCCGTCGGCCGTGATCGCGACGGTGTGCTCACTGTGGGCGGTGCGAGCGCCGGTGGCACTGCGCAGGGTCCAGCCGTCGGCGTCGGTGATGAGCCGCGCAGTGTCGGCCATGACCCACGGCTCGATCGCGATGAGCAGGCCGGGGCGCAGGCGGAATCCACGGCCGGCGCGGCCGTCGTTGGCGATGTGCGGGTCCTGATGCATCGTCGTGCCGACCCCGTGGCCGCCGAACTCCGTGTTGACCTCGTAGCCCGCCGCACTGAGCGTTTCACCGATCGCCGCGGAGATGTCGCCCGTCTTCGCGTCGGGCTGGGCTGCCGCGATGCCCGCCGCGAGAGCCCGCCGAGTGGCCTCGATCATCTTCGTGTCTTGCGGGTTCGCGGTGTGACCGACGGTGAAGCTGACGGCGCTGTCGGCGACGATGCCGTCGAGGGATGCCGCGAAATCGAGCGTCAGCAGATCGCCGTCTCTCAGCGCGTAGTCGTGCGGCAAGCCGTGCAACACGGCGTCGTTGACCGAGGTGCAGATGTAGTGCCCGAAGGGGCCGCGGCCGAAGGAGGGGGCGTAATCGACGTAGCAGGAGACCGCTCCGGCCTCCTGGATGAGTTGGCGCGCCTGCGCGTCGATGTCGAGAAGGTTGGTGCCGACCGCTGTGCGCTGTCGGAGCGTCGTGAGGACGTGGGCGACGAAGCGGCCGGCTGCCTCTGCACGATGAAGCTCCGCCGGGCTGAGGATCTCGATCATGCGGTAATACTATCCCGGTATTAGTATTGGGGGATGGTTCGCGTGCCGCTGTCTCCTGCCGAAGTGCAGCGCGGGCGGCGGCTCGGGGCGCTGCTTCGCTCGGCCCGCGGCGAGCGGTCGATTCTCGAGGTCGCTCTTGCGGCCGGCATCTCGCCGGAGACGCTGCGGAAGATCGAAACCGGGCGCGTGGCCACGCCGTCGTTCGCGACCGTGGCCGTGGTCGCCGGGGTGCTCGGGCTGTCGCTTGACGCGGTGTGGGGTGTTGTGAGCCGGGCGCCCGAGCCGGTCTCGCTGTAGCGTTCTGCGGTGGAACGGCGCCCGGGCGCACGTTTTTCGAGACTTTGTGTGCCGGAGGAGGTTTCCACCGCGTCGCCGACGGCGGTCAGGCTCAAGCGGCGGAACGTGAACATCCGTCGCCTGTCAAGGCCTGGTTTGAGTGCAGAGGTGTCCGTCACTCTCGAACCGGGAGAGTTCATCACCGAGGGGGAAACTCATGAGCTTGGTCACCGCAACGCTGCACCGCCTTACCCGAGTCGTTCGGGACTCGCCTGCACTTGCCGACGTCGAAGTGATCGCAGTGGGCGATGGCGACTGGCGAGTGAGCCTGCCTGGGGGCAGCCCGTTCGGCTTGCTGGGCTTCGTGACGCTGAGCGAGGGTCGCTATCACGTGCAGTCGCTCGGGCGCCCGTTCGTCGAGCTGAGCACCGACACCCTCGAGGAGGCGATCGACGCGCTCCGGCCGCGCAGCGCGGATGTGCCGGCGATGCTCGCAGGCATCCGCCCTGCCCGCGACGCCGCCTGACGCCGGCGCCGCGGGCGCGTGGTACGCGGGCGCATGGCGCGCGACGAGTAATCCGCGAGCCCGTGACGCATGGCACGTGGCACGCGGGCACGCTGAGCGGCACGTGGGCGTTGAGCGATGCGCGGTCTGGCGCGAGGCGCGCTCGCCCGGCATGCTGAGCGCATGAGCGAGGAACGCGGAGTCCACGAGCATCCCGGCGTCGGGCCGACGCGCCGCATCGAGGCGCTCGTCGACGGGGTGTTCGCGATCGTGATGACGATCATCGTGATCGAGATCGATATTCCTGAGGGGCCGGCCTCGCAGCTGCTGGCGCAGCTCGGCGAGAACGTGCCGACACTGCTCGGCTACGCGCTCGTCTTCATCACGCTCGGCACCGTGTGGTTCGGCAACCGCACGTCCGCCGACTTCGCGCGCTACGCCGACCATGCCTACGTCTGGCTCACACTGCTCATGCTGATGCTGGTCGCCTTCGTGCCGTTCACCGCGAACCTGCTCGCCCACTACCCGACCTCGCGGGTCGCGGTCGTGACGTTCGGCATCCACGTGACGGCCATCACGGTGGTGCACGGGTCGCTCACTCTGTATCTCTCATTCCACCCGTGGCTGCTGCACGAAGGCATGACGGATTCCTATCGGAAGCGCTCGCGGTTCCCCGCGTTCACCCTCGCGATCGGCTACGCGGTCAGCACACTGATCGGGCTCGCCTGGCCGCCTGCGGGGCTCATCGCCTATCTGCTCGTACCGGTCCCGTACGTGTCCGGGCTGTTCTACCGCTGGCTCACGCACCTCGCGCAATCGCCTGCGGATGAGGAGGAAGCGGCGACGTGACGCTCGCGCAGCGCTACGGGGTGCGGGGCGGGTAGGTCTCGAGCGCTCGATCGACCACGCGGCGCGGAACGCGTGGGCGGACCGTGGGTCGGGACTCAGGAGAAGTGTCCGGCGATATCGCCGATGCGCCCTCGATCGCCGCCGCGAGCACCTCGGCGAGGTGCTGTGCTGTACGCCCCTCACCCAGGTGCTCGAGCTGGGTTCGGCAGCTGAAGCCGTCAGCCAGAACAAGCGCGTCGGGTGAGGCCGACCGCACCGCCGGCAGCAGGTCGTGTTCGGCGACCGAGACAGAGACGTCCAGGTGGCCGGCCTCGAAGCCGAAGTTGCCGGCCAGCCCGCAGCATCCCTCGACCGCCTCGGCGCGGATGCCGGCCTTCTTCATCAGCGTCTCGTCGGCCGCGAAGCCGAGCACCGCGTGCTGGTGGCAGTGCGGCTGCACGACCGCCGCACTGGCGACGAGCGGCGGCTCCCAGTCCGGGGTGTCGAGCAGGAGCTCGGCGAGGGTGCGCGCCCGGTCGCGCAGCAGCGCGATGTCGGGGTCTGCGGGCAGCAGCTCCGGGCCGTCCGAGCGGAAGACGGCGAGACACGACGGCTCGAGCGCGACGAGCGGGGTGCCCGACACGAGGTACGGGGCGAGGGCGTGGGCGGTGCGGGCGAGCACCCGCTTCGCACTCGCCAGTTGCCCCGTCGAGACGAGCGTCAGCCCGCAGCACAGCGCCTCGATCGGCACGACGACGCGGTAGCCCGCGTTCTCGAGCACGGTCACGGCCGCCCGCGCGACGTGCGGGTGGAAGTTGTCGGTGAAGGTGTCAGGCCACAGCACGACCTCGCCGTGCGGCGCGGCAGCAGGCGACGGATGCTTCGCGAACCAGTCCGTGAAGCGTTCCGCCTGGAACTGGGGCAGCGGCCGATCGGGCTCGACGCCGCCGAGCCGCTTGGCGAGCCGGGCGCCGCGCGCGCGACCCAGTCGATTGACGAGACCCGGTAGGCCAGGCGCGACGTGAGTGAGGCGCGCCCACAGCGGCAGCCACCCCATCGAGTAGTGCGCCGCGGGCCGCACCCGGCCGTCATAGTGATGGGCGAGGAACTCGGCCTTGTAGGTCGCCATGTCGACGTCGACCGGGCAGTCGGACAGGCACCCCTTGCACGACAGGCACAGGTCGAGGGCGTCGCGCACCTCGGTCGAGCGCCAGCCGTCCTGGATCGGGCCGTCCTTCGCCTCGCCGTTCACCATCTCGAACAGCAGGCGGGCGCGGCCGCGGGTCGACTGCTCCTCCTCCCCCGTGGCGCGGTACGACGGGCACATCACCCCGCCCGTGTGGCTGCGGCAGTTGCCGACTCCGACGCAGCGCAGGGCGGCGCGGTCGAAGCGGCCCTCATCGTCGGGGTACGAGAAGTGCAGCTGCACGTCGACCTTCGGCCGGTAGTCCGCGCCGAGCCGCAGGTGCTCGGTCGGTCCGAGTGGCACGTCGAAGCGGCCGCCGGCCGCGACGACGACCTTGCCCGGGTTCATCAGATCGCTCGGGTCGAACACCGCCTTGAGCTCTCGGAACGCCTCGACGACGCGGTCGCCGAACATGATCGGCAGCAGCGCCCCGCGCGACTGTCCGTCGCCGTGCTCGCCCGAGAGCGAGCCGTCGTACGACGCGACGAGGTGCGCCGCTCGCTCGATGAACGCGCGATAGTGGTCGATGCCCTGCTCGGACTGCAGATCGAACGGGATGCGGCAGTGCACGCACCCCTGCCCGAAATGGCCGTAGCGCGAAGCCGGCTGCAGCTCGAACTCCTCGAGCAGTGCGCCGAAGTCGCGCAGGTAGTCGGCGAGCCGGTCGGGCGGCACAGCGGCGTCCTCCCATCCCTCCCAGGTGTCGCGCTGGCCGGGCACCCACGCGGTCGAGCCGAGCCCGGCCTCCCGCACGTCGAGCATCTCCTGCTCTTGCACAGGGTCGTCGAAGATCTTGGCCGCGGGCTTCGGGTCGAATGACTCGAGCTCGGCGAGCAGGCGCTGCGATCTGGCATCCGCCTCTTCACGCGATGAGCCGGGCATCTCGACGACCAGCCATGCGTCCCCGGGCGGCAGCAAGTGCAGCGCCTTCGTGTTCTCGCGCTTGCGCTTCTCGTTCTCGATGAGGATGCTGTCGAGCCCCTCGATCGACAGCGGGTCATGCCGGGCGATCGTGGGGGATGCCGCTGCCGCGTCCTCGATGGACGGGAAGCCCAGCACGATGAAGGCCTTCGCGGCCGGCACGGGCACGAGCTGAAGCTCGGCGTGCAGCACCGTGACGAGCGTCGACTCCGATCCCACCAGCGCGCGGGCGACATCGAAGCCGCGCTCGGGCAGCAGCGCGTCGAGGTGGTAGCCGGAGACGAGGCGCGGGATGTCGGGGAAGCGCGCCCTGATCTCCTCGCCGTACTCGTCGGCGATGGCCCGCATGCGCTCGTAGAGCCGGGCGCGAGCACCGCCTTCGGAGAGGATGCGCTCGTATTCGGCATCCGTCGTCGGCCCCACCCAGCACCGCGTGCCGTCGTACGTCACGATCTCGAGCCGCCGCACGTTGTCGCTCGTCTTGCCGTAGGCCTGGGCCGTCGAGCCGCACGAGTCGTTGCCGATCATGCCGCCAAGGGTGCAGTGCGAGTGGGTCGCCGGCTTCGGGCCGAACTGCAGATGGTGCGGTGCGAGCAGCGCGTTCAGGGTGTCGAGCGGGATGCCGGGCTCGACGACGCACGTGCGGGCGTCGACATCGAGTGAGACGAACGCATCGCAGTGCTTCGACCAATCGATGACGACGGCTTCGTTGCAGCACTCCCCCGCGAGGCTCGTGCCGCCGCCGCGCGAGAGCACCGGCGTCGCATAGCGACGGCAGACCTCGAGCGCCCGCACGCCCGCCTCGACCGAACGCGGCACCACGACGGCGATGGGCACCTGGCGGTAGTTCGACGCGTCCGTCGCGTACGCGGCACGCGTGCCGTCATCGAAGCGGACCTCACCGTCGACCTCGTCGGCTAGCGCGTCGGCGAGACCCCGCACGTCGACGCCGGCCGAGGTGATCATTCCCGCTGGCCCGCGTCGTCGCCGCCGAGGTGCAGCACGTTCTTCGCGCGCTGCAGAGCCTCAGCGCCGATCGCCTCGGCCGAGTCGACGACCGCGCCGACGCGCAGCGGGTCGCGGCCGGCGAGCGCCTTCAGGGTGTTGTTGCGATACTCCTTCGAGATCTTCGGCGGAAGCGGCGGAGCGTTGCGCGTGACGTAGGCGTCGATCAGGGTGACGCCGTCGTGGCGGAAGGCCTGCTCCCAGGCATCCGCCGCCTCGTCGTCATGGCGCAGCCGCACGCCGCGGAAGCCGAGCAGCTCTGCGTAGCCCGCATAGTCGATCGATTCGACGTCCTGCGAGCCGCGCCACACCGGGTCGGCGTCCTGCGTGCGCTGCTCCCACGAGACCTGAGCGAGGTCGTCGTTGTGCATGACGGCGATGATGAACTGCTTGTTCGGCCAGCGCTCCTGGTATTTCTTCAGCGTGATCAGCTCGTTCATTCCGAGCATTTGGAAGGCGCCGTCGCCGATCGTGCAGATGACCGGCCGGTCGGGGTAGGCGAACTTCGCCGCGAGCGCGTAGGGCATCGCGGCGAGCATGCTCGCGAGCCGGCCGGACAGGTCGCCGCGCATGCCGCGGCGCAGGCGCACGTGATGCGCATACCAGTCAGCCGTCGTGCCCGCGTCGGCGGTCACGATCGCGTTCTCGGGCAGCCGCTCGTTGAGCTCGAAGAACACGCGACGCGGGTTCACCCCGTCGGGGAACGAGACCATCGCCTCGGCGCGCATCTCGCGCTCCCAGCCCTGGAACGCCTCGGCGACGTCGCGCTGCCAGCCGAGGTCGGATTTCTGCGCGATGAGCGGCAGCAGCGCGTCGAGCGTCGCGCCGACGTCGCCCCAGAGGTTCGCCTCGGTCGGGTAGCGCACGCCGAGCTGCTCGGGCTTGAGGTCGACCTGCACGGCGCGGCACTGCCCGGTGGCCGGCAGGAACTCGCCATAGGGATAGTTCGTGCCGAGGAGCACGAGCGTGTCGCACTCCTTCATCTGGGTGAGGCTCGGCATGGTGCCGAGCAGGCCGAGCTGCTGGGTGTGGAACGGGACGTCGCTCGGCACCACGTCCTTGCCGCGCAGCGCGGTGACGATACCGGCGCCCGTGCGGCGCGCGAGCTCGAGCACCTGGTCGGTGGCGCCGCGCGCGCCCGCACCGACGAGCAGGGTGACCTTCGAACCCGCGTTGATGACGGATGCCGCCGCCTCGAGCGCCTCAGGCGCGGGAACGATGCGGGTCGAGGCGGGCGCCGAGCTCGATCGGGAGACCCAGTGGGCGGCGCCGGGCTCTGCGGCATCCATCGCCTGCACGTCGTGCGGCAGCACGATGACCGCCGGCTGCAGCCGCGCCTGCGCCGTGCGAAACGCCGTGTCGACGACGGCCTGCGCCTGCTCGGGCGACACGATCGTCGTGACGTAACAGGCGACGTCGGCGAAGACCCGCTCGAGGTTGCTCTCCTGCTGGGTGAAGGTGCCGAGCGCGTCGAGGCCCTGCTGGCCGACGATCGCGACGACGGGCACGTTGTCCATCTGGGCGTCGTAGAGCCCATTGATGAGGTGGAACGCGCCGGGGCTCGAGGTGGCGACGCAGACGCCCACCTCGCCCGTGAACTTGGCGTGGGCGGTCGCCATGAACGCGGCGATCTCCTCATGGGTGGGCCGGATGTATTCGAGCCCCTCCCCCTTCACGTCGAGCTCGCCCAGCACCCCGTCGAAGGCGCCGATGCCGTCGCCAGGGTAGCCGAACACACGGCTCACACCCCACTCTCTGACGCGGTCGATGATGAATTCGCTCACGGTCTTGGCCATGACGGGTCGTTACCCAGATCGAGCCCGCGCAAAAGCGGCGATCTCCGCGCGAATCGTCGCGGTTCGCCGCAGTGCGGCTTTGAGAGGGACGATGTCCACTCTTGCGCGCGTCTCACGCAAGCGAGACTTCGACGTGCCCGTTCTCGATGCGAGTGCGGAACCGCGGCTGCGGCGCCGTCGCGGGGCCGTGGACGACTGCGCCGTCCTCGAGCGCGAAGACGCTGCTGTGCCAGGGGCAGGTCACGCACGGGCCGAGCTCGGGGTCCTCGCTCAGCTCGCCCTCGTGCAGCGGGCCGGACAGGTGCGAGCACGTGTCGGCCAGCGCGAGCACCCGTTCGCCGTCGCGGTAGAGCACCACAGGGGTCGCGCCGACCAGCCGCTGCCGCAGCTGGCGTTCGGGCAGCTCGGTGAGGAGCCCGAGATCGTGCCAGCCCTCCGGAGTGAGGTGCGGCACGTGCTCGGCATGGTTCGCGCCCATCGCCTGGCGATAGGCGAGATGGCCGCCGAGATAGCCGCCAACGGATGCCGCGACCAGGCCCGCGAACGCCAGGCGCTTCCCCGCCTTCTTGTTCCCGCTGATGCGGGCGACGAAGGACGCGCCGTAGAGCGTGCCCGCCGTGGCGACCGACGCCCAGTGCACGAGGCCGACGCGCTGCTGCTCGGGGTGGGCGGCGGCGAAGTCGACGGCGCCGGCCGCTGCCGCGGGGATGGCGGCCGCCGTGCCGACGCCGACGAGTGCGGTGGCGGGAATCCAGCCGCCGGGGATGAGGTCGAGGACGTTCGCCGACGTCCAGGCCCCGAGCGGGAACTGCACCAGGAACGGGTGAGCAGGGTGGCCGAGCGGGACGCCGTGCAAGAGGTCGCGCACCGGCCCCTCGGGCACCAGCTTCTGGATGAACCCCATCAACGGCTGCGCGAGCTTGTCGAGCCGCTCCTCCCCCTCGATGGTCTTGATGAGCCGGCCGACCGCGCGCCCGGCATCCGTCATGGTCTTCGTCACCTCAGCCATGAGCGCGACGCTAGGCGCGAGAGGTCGCCACCACCACCGGTTGACACCCTGGGGACCGATGACTATTCGGCCGGAGTGAGCACAGCTCGCTCTGCGTCTGGCGCGCGACGACCCCACCGGGTCGTCGCTGCTATGCGCCAGCCGCGCGCTTCACGATCTCGGCGATGCGCTTCTCGTCGTCGGCGGAGATCTCGGTGATCGCGAAGGCGGTCGGCCACATGGTGCCGTCGTCGAGCTGCGCCGCATCGAAGAAGGCGAAGTTGCCGTAGCGCACCTTGAACTTGGCGCGCTCCTGGTAGAAGCAGATCACCTTGCCGTCGGCGTTCGCATAGGCGGGGCTGCCGTAGAAGGTGCGCGGCTTGAGCTCGGGCGCGACCTCGGTGATGATCGCGTGGATGCGCTCGGCGTTCGTCTTGTCCGGCTCTTCGAGCGACGCGATCTTGTCGAGCACGGTCTGCAATGCCTCAGCGGCGGATTCCTGCGCCTTCAGCTCCTTCGCGCGCTGCCGCATCGCCGCGCGCTCTTCCGCTGTGAACCCGGATTTCTCTGCCATGCGACCCATTGTGGCCGGTGGGGCGGCCCGCGCGCTTCTTCGAAACTGCTCGATGACGCGATCGGGTGATCAGGCGAGTCGCGGCGCGGCGGCCACGAGCGACCGCGTGTACGGATGCTCGGGCCGAGCCAGCACCTCGCCCGTCGACCCCTGCTCGACGATCGCCCCGTCGTGCATCACGACGACGCGGTCGGCGACGTGCTGCACGAGTCCGATGTCGTGCGAGACCAGCACGATCGTGAGCCCGAGCTCGCGCCGCAGTTCGACGAGCAGCTCGAGCACCTGCGCCCGCACCGTGACGTCGAGGGCGCTGAGCGGCTCGTCGCCGACGAGCAGTCGCGGCCCGTGCACGATCGCGCGCGCGAGGGCGACGCGCTGGCGCTGGCCGCCCGAGAGCTCATGCGGGTACCGCTCGGCGAAGGACGCGTCGAGGCCGACGCGCGCGAGCACCTCGTCGACGAGCGCCCGATGGTCGCCCGCGACGCCGAGCGCGCGCAGCGGTTCGGCGACGACGCGGCGCACGGTGAAGCGCGGGTCGAGCGATGAGTACGGGTCCTGCAGCACGATGCCGGTCTCACGCCGCAGCCAGCGCAGGCCGGCAGCACTGCCGGGCTTCACCTCGCGGCCGTCGAAGGTCACGCGACCCGCCGTCGGCTGGTCGAGCGCGAGCAGCAGTCGCACCAGTGTCGTCTTCCCCGAGCCCGACTCGCCGATGACGGCGACGACCTCGCCCGCCGCGACCTCGAGATCGACCCCGCGCAGCGCGTGCGCCACACGAGGCGCACCGAACAGCGTGCGCCGCGGCAGGCGGTGATCGCGGGTGAGTCCGGTGGCGGTCAGCAGGGTCATCGGACGTCCTCCGCGGTGAAGCTGGTGCGCCGCGCGGCGGCGACGAGACCCGCGGTGACCGGGTGCCGCGGGTTGGAGATGAGCTCGGCGACGCTCCCCCGCTCCACCGCGACGCCGCCCGCGAGCACGAGCAGCGTGTCGGCGACGTCGGAGAGCACGGCGAGGTCGTGCGTGACGAAGATGAGGGATGCCCCGGCATCCGCCACCAGCGCGTTGAACAGTGCCAGGATCTCGGCCTGGATCGTCACGTCGAGCGCCGTGGTCGGCTCGTCCGCGAGCAGCAGCTGCGGCGACGCGGCCACCGCGATGCCGATCCCGACGCGCTGCCGCTGGCCGCCCGAGAGCTGGTGCGGGTAGCGCTCGACGATCAGCTCGGGCTCGGGCAGCCGCACGAGCTCGGCGAGCCGCACCGCCTGCCGCACTCGCCCTGGGCGGTCACGCCGGCTGACGAGGCCGTGCAGCAGCAGCGGCTCGACGAGCTGGTCGCCGATGCGGCGCATCGGGTTGAGCGCGGTCTGCGGGTCCTGGAAGACTGCGCCGACGCGGCGGCCGCGGATGCGGGCGAGCTCGCGTTCCGGCATCCCGATGATCTCAAGTCCGTCGAGACGGATGCTTCCGGTGGCCGTGATCCCGTCGGGAAGCAGCCCGAGCACCGCGAGCGTTGTGAGCGACTTGCCCGAGCCCGATTCGCCGATGATGCCGAAGCGCTCCCCGTCGGCGACCGTGAACGACAGCCGGTCGACGAGCACCCGCTGACCGAGACTGATCGTGAGGTCGCGCACCTCGAGGCTCATCGACTCTCCTTCAGTCGCGGGTCGGTGGCCTCGCGCAGCGCGTCGCCGAACAGGTTGAACGCGAGCACGGTGAGCGCGATCGCGACGCCCGGCCAGATCGCGGTGAGCGGGTAGAGCGTCACCTCGCCGCGCACGTCGCTCAGCATTCGCCCCCATGAGGCGACGTCGGGGCTCGCGCCGTAGCCGAGGAACGACAGCCCCGCCTCGGCGAGCACCGAGACTCCAGCCGCGAGAGACAGCTGCACGATGAACACGGGGGCGATGTTGGGCAGGATGTGCGAGACCAGCACACCCCACGGCCCCGTGCCTGAGGCCCGAGAGGCGAGCACGTAGTCGGTGCGCGCCACCCGCCGGATCTCGCCCCGGCTGACACGCGCGATGTTGACGCCGAACCCGATGCCGACCGCGACGATCACCGTGATGAGCGACGCTTTGAACACCGCGCTCAGCATGACCGCGATGAGCAGCACGGGGAACGCGATCAGGATGTCGACGGCGACCGCCACCACCTCGCGCGCCCAGCGCCGGGTGAGCGCCCCGAGCGCGGCGAGCAGCAGCCCGAGCACGGTCGCGACGACCGACGAGCCGAGCGCGACGAGCAGCGTGGTGCGCGCCCCGAGCATGAGGTAGCTGAGGATGTCTTTGCCGGCGCCGTCCGTGCCGAGCAGGTGCTGCGCGCTCGGCGCCTGCCAGCGGTGGAACGGGTCGGCGGCGAACGGGTCGTGCGGCGTCCAGAAGCTCGCGACGACCGCCACGACGACGAGCAGCACGAACACGACCACGCCGTAGACTCCGCCGGGCCGGCGCCACACCTCGCGCAGCCACATCATTCGGCACCCCCCGCGGTGCGCTCGCGTGGGTCGAGCAGGCGGTGCACGACATCGACGATGAAGCCGACCACCAGGATCAGCGCGGTGAGCACGAGCAGCTCGCCCTGCACCTGGGTCAGGTCGCGCTGCTGCACGTCGTCGACGAGCGAGAGCCCGATGCCGGGCAGCTGGAAGATCAGCTCGACGATCACGGCACCCACGAGCAGCGCCGCGAGCTGGATGCCGAGCACCGACACCACCGACAGCAGCACGTTCGGCAGGCCGTGCGTGATGAGCGCGCCGGTGCGCGTCATGCCCTTCGCAGCCGCGGTGCGAACGAAGTCCTGGCCGAGCGCATCGAGCGCGGCCGAGCGGGTGAAGCGCAGCAGCACGGCGCCCTCGACGAGCGCGATGGACAGCGCCGGAAGGATCAGCGACACGAAGGCCCTGCCCGGGTCACCCTGCCAGCCGTGCGGCGGCCAGCCCTGCGCCGGCAGCCAGCGCAGCTCGCCGCCGATCCAGGCCGAGAGCAGCAGGCCGATCACCACGACCGGGATCGACGCGATCACGAGCGCGACGGCCGACACCAGGAATCCGCGCAGCTCACGGTGTCGAATCGCCGACCAGACGCCGAGAGGGATGCCGATGAGCAGTCCGAACACGAGCGAGAGCCCCGCGAGCGGAAGCGTCACCGACAGCGCGCGCCCGAGGTTCGCCGCGACCGGGGTGCCCGTCGTGAGCGACACCCCGAGGTCGCCGCGCAGCAGGCCGCCGACCCAGCTCGCGAACTGGGCGCCAAGCGGCCGGTCGAGGCCGAGCGTCTGGCGGATGTGCGCGAGCTGCGCCGGGGTCGCCTGCGTGCCCGCGATCGTCCCCGCCACGTCACCGGGCAGCACCCGGAGCGTGAAGAAGATGAGCGCGGCCGCCGCCGCGAGCCCCACCAGGAGCAGCAGCGTCCTCGTGACGAGAAAGCGGGCCACTACCGGCTGTCGGCCGCTGAGCCGGCGACGATCGACACCTGGCCGAGGCTGAGCCGGCTGTTGGTGTTGTTCGTGGGCAGGCCCGTCACGCCGACCGCGACCGCCTTCTCGACGGCGCCCTGGTAGAGCCAGTCGCTCGGCGAGTCCTGGTCGACGAGCTTGGCCGCCTGTGCGAGGTCGGCCGCCTCGGCATCCGCACTGGTCTCTGCCAACGCCTTCGCGTAGAGCTCGTCCACCTTCGGGTTGTCGTAGTGGTGGTAGTACTTCGCGCCGCCGGCCCACTGGGTGCCGAAGTCATGCGACTCGACGTGGTCGACGATCGTCAGCTGGTAGTCGCCCGCCGTGTACACCTGCGACAGCCAGGTGTTGAAGTCCACCTGGTTCACCTTGAGCTTGACCCCGACGGCCTTGAGCTCGGTGGTAAGCAGGTCGGACAGGCCGGTGCCGTACGGGCTCGGGATGGTCAGCGTCAGCTGGTCGACGCCCGCCGCCGCGAACGCCGCCTTCGCCTTGGCCGGGTCGTACGCGTCGATCGAGCTCAGGTCCTCGTAGCCCGGGTCGCCCTTGGCGATCGGGCCGCCGGGCGCGGTGCCCGCGCCGTTGACCGAGGCGAGGATCGCCTTCGGGTCGATCGCCTCGCGGATCGCGTCGCGCACCTTCTGATCCGCGAGCGTGGGGTCAGTGACGTTGAAGCCGAGCTGCCACTTGTCGCTCGCGGTGCCCGTGACGACCTTGACATTCGAGTTGCCCGAGAACTTCGGCAGGTCGGCGGGGGTGATCGCGACGAGCACCTGGTCGGTGCCGGCGAGCACGGCGCTCTCGGCGGTGGTCGAGTCGGCGTAGTAGTGCCAGTCGACTTCCTTCACCTGAGCCTTCTTACCCCAGTACGTGTCGTTGCGCTCGAGCACGAGGCTGGTCTTGCCGTCGAAGCTGCCGATCGTGAAGGGGCCCGTGCCGACGGCCTTGCCCGTGGCATCCGTCTTCGCGCCCTTCTCCAGCACCACGCCGGCGCGACCGGCGAGTGCCCAGAGGGTCTCGATGTTCGGCTTGTCGAGCTTCAGCTCGACCGTCGATGCGTCGGGTGCGCTCACCGAGGTGACATCGACCAGGCCGGCCGCGTCGACGTAGGTCTTCTCGTTCGCGATCACATCCTGTAGGGAGGCGACGACGTCGTCGGCGCTGAGCTGCTTGCCGTCGCTGAAGGTCACGCCGCTGTTCAGCGTGAAGTCGTACGTCAGGCCGTCGCTCGAGATCGTCCAGCTCTTCGCGATCGACGGCACGACCTTGCCGTTCTGGTCGAGCGTCACGATGCCCTGGTAGACGTTGTCGAGCAGCGCCTGGTCGAGCGCCGCGCCCGAGGTGTTGCGGATGTCGAGGTTCGTCGGCGGCAGGATCGCCCCGATGTTCAGCGTCGCGCCCGTCGCCGACGTGCCTGAGGCGGAGCCCGAGCCCGACCCGGATCCGGAGCCGCCGCCCGAGCAGCCGGAGAGGACGAGGGTCGCGGCGAGCGCCGCACCGGAGGCGGCGAACGCGAGGCGGCGCGTGCGCACGGATGCTGAGGTCATCGGGGTTCCTTTGTGGGGTGTGATGAGGTCACGCGGCCAGGAAGGCGGTGATCGCGTCGGCGAGGGCAGCGGGTTGCTGCTCCTGGACGTTGTGGCCGGCGTCGAGCTCGACGAGGGCGGCACGCGGCACGCGCGCGTGGAATTCGGCGACGACGTCGGGCGGCAGGAATCCGCTGCTGCCGTGCACGAGGAGCACGGGCACGTCGGATGCCTCGAGCGGCGCCCACAGCCCCGAGAAGTCGGTGTCGAGGCTCGCCCCGGCCGGCGGCGCGGCGAGGTGGTGCTTGAAGACGACCTTGCCGTCGTCGCGGACGCGCGTGTTGAGCACGACCCCGCGCGCGAGTCTCACGCGGTCGCTGCCGATGCCGCTCGCGACCGCGAGCTCGACGATCTGCTCGCGCGAGTCGAACACGAGCGGCCCGGCGAGGAAGTCGCGCACGCTCGACGCGTCGGCCGGCCTGAGGCCGGGGCTGACGTCGACGAGCACGAGGGATGCCACGAGCTCCGGTCGCGCCTCGAGCAGGGCGATCGCGGTCGAGCCGCCGAGAGACTGCCCGATCACGGCCTGCGGAACACCCGGGGCGAGCGCGTCGAGAGCGGCGGCGACCGCGGCCGCGTTGGTGCGCGCGCCGTAGTCGAAGTCGTCGCGCCACGCGGAGTCGCCGTGGCCGGGCAGATCGACGGCGAGCGCGTCACGGCGGAGCCGCAGCAGCGTCGCGTCCCACGTGTGCGCGTTGAGGCCGGCGCCGTGAAGCAGGGTGAGGCGCGGCTCGACGCCCCAGAGCAGGGCGCTCAGCTCGCCGCCGGGCGCGTCGGCCGTGACGCGACGCACGTCGGGCACCACGGGATCCGCGCCGACCTCGGCGGCCTCGTCGGCGAGATAGGCGAACTCGTCGATCGTCTGCGTCATCGATCTCCCTCTCTCACTGAATCGTCGCCCGCGCGCGACGGCGCGCGCGAATCTGTGACGGAAGGTGACGGGCGGTCGGCCGCGCGGGGCCGCTCAGCGCGAGCCGGGAAGGGCCGGCGAGTAGCGTATCGCCCCCGGGCGCAGACGCAGCTCCTCCCCCACCTCGGCGATGTCGTCCCAGAGCACGAGCACCGCATGGCGCTGCCGCGCCGCCAGCACGTGCGCGATCAGCCACGGCCGGTCGACCCTGCTGCGCTCGTAGCCGAGGAACGACTCGCCGCCGTGCGGGCTCACGATCAGCCCGTGCAGGCGCGCCTCGGCCAGGGCCCCTGCGCCGTTGCCGGACGGCGGCCCGTCGAGCACGAAGCGCACATCGGCGACCGTGCCGAGCGACACGCCGCCCGCGTCGCGCACGGGCAGTCCGAGCAGCTCAGTCAGGAGCATGGCGACCCCCGGGAATCCGCCCGACGATGTGCTCGCGCACCCAGCGCTCCGACCAGTTCGCGTCGTAGTCGTCGGCCGCGCCCGACAGCGCGACGACTACGTCGACCGAGGTCACGTCGCGCCACGGTGCCTCCTCCAGGTGCGAGCGACGCGGCTGGCCCGCGAAGATGCGCGTCCACAGCACCGGTCCCGAGAGCAGCGCGGCGATGCGGGGTTGCTGCCCCGGCGACGCATCCGTCAGCTCGACGTCGTCGACCGTCGCGACGGGAACGCCGTCGCGGTCGACGAGCTGCCTGTCGAGCAGGTGCAGATGCGCGTCGAGCACCCGGCCGCGCGGCGAGTCGTCGAAGGACAGGTCCTCCCTGGCATCCGCGCTCGACATCTACGCCCCCATCCCCGAGATGATCATGAGCGGGATCGACGCGACCGAGGCGACCACGATGAGCACGAGGAACACCAGCCCGAAGGCGTTCGTCACGCGCCCGTTGACGTCTTTGCCCATGTACTGCGGGTCGTTCGCGACGATCAGGATCGGCAGGTATGTGAGCGGCAGCGCGAGCGCCGACAGCACCACCGACGCCTCGGTCACCTCGATCGGGTCGGCGCCGGTCGCGAGGATGCCGAGGGCGATCACGAGCGTCGCGATCATCACCAGGTGGAATCGCGCAGCCTTCGCCGGCCGCCGGAATTTGCCCCATGACCAGCCGAAGTACTGTGCGATCGCGTACCCGCTCGACAGCGACGTCTCGAGCGCCGCGCCGAAGGTCGCGGCGACGATGCCGACGATCAGCGCGACCATCAGCAGTACGCCGCCCGCCTGCGCGACCGGCAGCGCGACCTGCGAGAGCGACTCGACCTGGATGCCGAGCGGCAGCAGCACGATCGCCGCGCACGCCGCGTTCGACAGCGACACCGCGCCGCCGAGCGGGAAGCCGAGCAGCACGTTCGCCCGCGACAGCGACAGGTCCTTCCGCGTCCACTTCTCCTCACGGGCGCCGGAGGAGTAGAAGAACACCTCGTACGGCGTGAGCGCGGCGCCGAACAGCGAGACCGCGAAGTACCAGTACGTCGACGGGTGCTCCGACGTCGGCATGCCCGAGATCAGCGAGTGCCCGAGCTCGCCCCAGTTGGGATGCAGCAGGAACACCGCGACCGCGAACGCGATGAGGCACAGCCCCGCGAGGCCCACGACGTTCTCCATGATCTTGAACTTCACCCGCCACAGCACGATCCAGACGGCGAAGGCCACGACCGGGATCCACAGCAGCGGCTGGATGCCGCTCGCGAGCTGCAGGGCCAGCGCCACGCCCCCGATCTCGGCGGTCAGGGTGAGCAGGTTGATCAGGAAGGAGGCCGCAAGGTTCAGGAATCCGGCCCGCGGCCCCAGTCGCTCGCGAATGATCTCGAACGTCGCCCGCCCGCTGATCGCGGCGACCCGCCCCGACATCTGCGCGAACACGACGATGCCGATCACGCCGAGCACCGTGACCCACACGAGCGAAAGGCCGAAGCGCGATCCGACGACGGACTGCGTGACCAGGTCGCCGATGTCGACGAAGCCGCCGATGGCAGTCAGGATTCCGAGGAAGACGCCGAGGAACTTCTTCACTCGGCCTCACCGCCCTGCCTGATGATGGTGCGCCGCGCGTGCTCGAGCGCATCGCTCGCGTCCGCCACTTCCCGGCGCGCCTGTGACCAGCGGATGCCTGCGCCGCCCGCCACCGCCGCCCTGGCGTCCTTCAGCGCGGCGTCGAGTTCGCCGATCGCGTCGTCGGCGCCGCTGCGCCAGCGGCGCTCGGCGGGCGTCGCCGGCTCGACGCCCGCGAGCCCGGCCCGCTCCTCGCCGAGCTTGGTCAGCGCGTCGTCGATCGCCGTGTGCGCCTGCTGCGGCGTGGTACGGCCCGCGCTCAGCTCGCGCAGCGCGAGCGACGCGGTCTGGGCATTGCTGTCGGCCGACGCGAGTCCCCGCTCGAGCCGCCCGGGGACCCCGCCCGAGTCGGGCACGCAGCCGGCCAGCACGAGGACGAGGGCCGCCGCGAGGCATCCGCCCGCCCCTGCGCGCCGTCTCGCGGTCATGCCCGATCGGTCCCCTGGGAATCGGCGAAGTATGCGCATCCGTCGCAGTGACCCCTCGGGGCCTGGCTTCTCGCGTCTGCCCGGCGCCGAGCCCCGCTATGTCGACGCGTCGGGGCGCGCGGTGCGCGACGAGGAGGTGCTCGAGCGGATCCGCCTGCTCGTGATCCCGCCGGCGTGGCTCGACGTGTGGATCTCGCCGCACCGGAACGGCCACATCCAGGCGGTCGGAACCGACGCGGCCGGGCGGCGGCAGTATCTCTACCACGAGGAGTGGCGGCGGAAGCGCGACGCCGTGAAGTTCGAGCGCATGCTCGAGCTCGCCGAGGCGCTGCCCGGCGCACGCCGCACGGTCACCCGCGATCTGCGGCTTCCTGGCACCCCGCGTGAGCGGACCCTCGCCGCCGCGTTCCGCATGGTCGACCGCGCCGCGCTGCGCATCGGCGAGGAGCGCTACCGCCGCGCCTACGGCACCCGGGGGCTCACGACGCTGCTCTACCGCGACGTCACGATCGACGGGCCCGAGCTCGAGCTGCGATTCCCGTCGAAGAGCGGGCAGGGCTGGGACTCGTCGTTCCGCGACCCCGAGCTCGCCGACTATCTCGCCGAGCTCGCCGAGCGCCGCCGCCCCGGCTCGCGGCTGCTCGCCTGGCGCGACACGCGCTGGCACCCGCTGCACCCGGCCGAGGTCAACGAGGACATCCGCCGGCGCACCGGCGTCGACGCGAGCGCCAAGGACTTCCGCACCCTGCGCGGCACGATCGTCGCCGCCGACACGCTCGCCCGCATCGGGCCGGCCAAGACGCGGCGCGCGGGCGACGCCGCCGAGCGCGAGGCAGTGCTGCGCGCAGCATCCGCCCTCGGCAACACCGCCGCCGTCGCCGCGCGAGCTACATCGACCCTCGGGTGTTCGACAGGTACCGCAACGGGGAACTACTGGAGGTGCGCCGCTCACCTGAGGCGGCGCTCGTGAAACTGCTGAACTAGGAGATGGGGATGCCTGGAAGCAAGGATCTGCCCAGCACGCTGGAGCGCTCGCCGAAGCACGCGCAGGAGATCTGGGTGAAGGCGCACGACTCGGCCATCGAGGAGTACGGCCGCGGCCGCCGCGCGCAGCAGACCGCGTACGCCGCGCTCAAGCACCAGTACGAGAAGGTCGGCGACCACTGGGTCGAGAAGGGGCACAAGGGCCCGTCCGATGCCGGCGCGAAGCGTCGCGGCCGCCCCACAGCAGGCGGGGTCGACGCGAACGCCTCCAAGTCGCACCTGATGGACGTCGCTCGGCAGCTCGACGTCAAGGGCCGCTCGAGAATGACCAAGCCGCAGCTGGTCAAGGCGATTCAGAGCGCGAACGACAAGGCCACGCGGAAGGCGCGCAACTGAGGCATCCGGGCTGTTCTGCTGCGGCATCCGGATGCTCGGCATCGCCTTCGTCTTCTCGCATAACCCGGCGTGCGCGGGTGAAACGACGCGTTCGCGGGTGCAGTTTGTCCCGCGGACGCGTCGCAAGTCCCGCGCACGTTAGGGGGTCGGCATGCCGCCCGTGACCGCGAGGGTCTCGCCGACCACGTAGCTCGACTCGGGCGAGGCGAGGAAGACGTAGGCCGGCGCGAGCTCGGCCGGCTGGCCCGCGCGGCCGAGCGGCGTCTGCTCGCCGAACTTCGGCAGCTTCTCCGGCGGCTGGCCCTTGCTCGGCTGCAACGGCGTCCAGATCGGACCGGGGGCGACGGCATTGACGCGGATGCCGCGCGGCGCCAGCTGCCCCGCAAGCGCCTTCGTGAACGCGTTGATCGCCGCCTTCGTGGTGGCGTAGTCGACGAGCTGAGGCCCGGGCAGGTACGCCTGCACCGAGGTCGTGTTGATGATCGCCGCGCCGGCGGGCAGATGCGGCAACGCGGCCTTCGTCAGATAGAACATCGCGTGGATGTTCGTGCGCATCGTGAGCTCGAACTGCTCATCGGGCAGCTGGGTCAGGTCCTCGCAGAAGATCTGCTTCCCGGCGTTGTTCACGACGATGTCAAGCCCTCCGAGCGCGTCGAGCGCATGCTCGACGGCGACGCCGCAGAACGCGCGATCGGTGAGGTCGCCCGGAATCAGCACGGCCTTCCGCCCCGCCTTCTCGATCTGCTCGGCCACATGGTTCGCGTCGACCTGCTCCGCAGGCAGGTAGACGATCGCGACGTCGGCGCCCTCGCGCGCGAACGCGATAGCGACGGCCGCCCCGATCCCCGAATCTCCCCCGGTCACGAGCGCTTTCCGTCCCTCGAGCCGCCCACTGCCGACGTATGTCTCCTCGCCGTGGTCGGCAGGTGGGTCGAGTTCGCTGTCACGCCCGGGCTCCGACACCATGTCGGCCGGCGGCTCGACCTTCGGGTAGCGCGTGACGGGGTTGTCGAAGGTGTTCTGCGTCCAAGTCATCGACCCACGAAAAGCAGAACGGGCCTCGATCCGCAAGGGGGTTTCAGGCTCGCGCCCGGCTTGATCTGATCGGAGCAAGTAGTCGAACAGCGCGCTACGCCACTCGTTCCATGAACACGGAGTGAGGCAGCACACATGAACGGCAACACCGCAACCAACGTCGCAACGCTCGAGGCCCGACGCCGTCGCAGCGAGGAGACGACGGCGGCCTTCGACAGGGTCGGCGCCTGCACGCCGGAAGAGCGCACGCAGATCGAGAACCGGATCGTCGTCGCACACATCCCGCTCGCGGAATCCATAGCCCGCCGCTACCGGCGCGGCGACGAGGACTACGGCGACCTGCGCCAGGTGGCGCTGCTCGGGCTCGTCAAGGCCGCCCGCCATTACGACCCCGAGCGGGGCACGCCCTTCGTTCCGTACGCCGTGCCAACGATCGACGGCGAGCTGAAGCGGCACATCCGCGACCACGGCTGGCTCGTGCGGCCCGGCCGCCGCATGCAGGAGCTCTGCTCGGCGCTGATGCGCGCCAGGCCCCGCCTCGCGCAGACGCTGGGGCGTGAGGCATCCGATCTCGAACTGGCCGAGGAATTGCACGTGACCGAACAGGATGTCCGTGCCGCCCGCGCCTGCCTCGACGCGCAGTCGCCCGTCACCGTGGCGTCCGCCGGCGACGACGAGGACACGCCGTCGATGATCCCGTCGTACGTCGACCCCGACTTCGACCGCGCAGAGCTGCGCGCGATGCTGCAGCAGGCGCTCGCGCACCTGAACGAGCGCGAGGCGCTCATCCTCGAGCGCCGCTTCGGCGAGGAGAAGACGCAGGCCGAGATCGGCGAGGAGCTCGGCGTGAGCCAGATGCAGGTCTCGCGACTGCTCGCCAAGATCCTCGACAGGCTGCGGCACGAGCTCGCCGGGACCTTCCCGCACGGCCTCAGGGATGCCGCCTGACCCGTGTGCCGGGCGCGCACGGCGGGTACCCGCCTGACATGGCGGCACTGGTATTCCCCGACTTCGCGCGCCACGGCGACGCGGAGGAAGAACTGACCATCAGCGACCCGCGCACGGGCGACGTCGTCGGCACCGTGCGCTGCACGGGCGACGGCGAGCTGCGGCAGACCGTCGACACGTCGCGCATCGCCCAGGCGCTCTGGGAGCAGGCGCCCGCAGAATCACGCGGGCGCCTGCTGCGTGAGGCATCCGACCTCATCGCGGCGCACGCAGGCGAGCTCGCGCGGCTCACGGCGCGCGAGACGGGACAGAGCGAGGCGGATGCCCGGTCGTGCGCTCTCGCGGGCGTCGACGCGCTGCGCCGCTTCGCCGAGCTGGGTGCGGTGCACGGTGGCCGCAGCCTCGCCGGCGTCAGCACCGCGAGCGACTACACCCGGTTCGAGCCCCGCGGCGTCGCCGTCGTGCTGACGCCGTGGAACGACCCGGTCGCGGTCGCCTGCGGCCTGATCGGCGCGGCCGTGGTGACCGGGAACACGGTCATCCACAAGCCCAGCGAGCGCGCCCCGCACACCGGACTGCGACTCGGCCGGCTGCTTTCCGACGTGCTGCCGCCCGACGTGGTGCAGACCGTCGTGGGAGGGCCCGGCGTCGGGTCGCGCCTCGTCGGCGACCCGCTCATCGACGTCGTCGTGCATGTCGGGTCGTCGGCCTCGGGTCAGGCGGTGTCGCGGCTCGCGGCAGTCACCGGCGCCCATGTCGTGCGCGCGAACGGCGGCAACGACGCCCTCATCGTCGATGCGGGCCTCGACCCGCGCTGGTGCGCGCGCGAAGCGGCGCAGGGCGCGTTCGCGAGCAGCGGCCAGCTCGGCACCGCGGTCGAGCGCATCTACGTGCACCGCGACATCGCCGAGCCGTTCATCGCGGAACTCGCCGCGGCCGCGGCCCAGCTCAATGAGACCGGCGAGCTCGCACCACTCGTCGACGAGCGCATGTGCGCCCACGTCGACGAGCAGGTGCAGGATGCCGTCGCGAACGGCGCCCGCGCGATCGTCGGCGGCGCGCCGAGCCCCGGGCCCGGCTGCGGCTACCCGGCGACCGTGCTCGTCGGCTGCACGCCGACGATGGCCGTCATGCGCGAGGAGACCTTCGGGCCCGTCGCACCCGTGCAGGTCGTCGACGACTTCGACGAGGCGCTGATCGCGGCCGGCAATGACCGCTACGGCCTCTCGGCGACGGTGCTGACCAGCCAGATCGCGCACGCCGAACTCGCCATCGCCGAGCTGCAGGTCGGCAGCGTGAAGATCAACAACGTGTTCGGCGGGGCGCCGGGGGCCTCGTCGCAGCCGCGGCGGGACAGCGGGCTCGGCTTCGGCTACGGCCCCGAGCTGCTGAACGAGCTGAGCGTCGCGAAGCTCGTGCATCTGGCTGCGCCGGGCGGGCGGGCTTCGGCCTAGGCATCCGGCCAGGCATCGCCTGAGAAGAATCAGGAGGCCAGCGCGCCGAGCCCCGGCAGTTCGCGCTCGCGCACCACGCGCTCGGCGACGTCATGCAGCTTCACGTTGCCCTGCTGCGAGTAGCGGCGCAGCACCGAGAAGGCGGTGTCGGCATCGAGGCCGTAGCGCTCCATCAGGATGCCCTCGGCCTGCCCGATCACCGTGCGCGCGTCGACGGCCTGCTTGAGGTGGTCGGTGCGGCGCACCGCGGCGAGCGCGACCGACGAGCGCCTCGCGAGCAGCGTGGCGATCGCGTTCTGCTCGGCGCCGAACGCCGCCGGCCGCTCCGAGTACAGCTGCAGCACCGCGAACACGCGCCCCCGCTCGTGCAGCGGCACCGTCAGGCTGCTGCGGAAGCCGAGCTCGCTGACGTCGCCCGCCCACATCGGCCAGCGCCCGTCGGCGGCCAGGTCGTCGGCGACCACGACCTCGCGGTCCTCGGCTGCGACGCGGCCGGGCCCCTCGCCGAGTGAGCCCTGCAGCTGTTCGGCCCGATAGGCCTCGCGCGAGGTGCCTGCGGCCGGCTGGATGCGCCGTCCCGCCGCCACGAGGCTCACCGCCGCGGCGTCGCAGCCGACCGCCTCGCGGCCCGTCTGGGCGATGCCGTCGGCGATGCGGGTGGCGTCACCGAGCGCGTAGAGCTCGTCGGCCAGATCGGCGAAATAATCAGGATTGCCCACATCCGCAGGTTAGGAAGCATCCGAAGCGGGTAACAGGGGGTTGCGCCGAGCGGCACCCCCACTTAGGGGGCGACCGCCGCGCCTGCCGCGTGCAGGTACTCCTCGACCTCGTTCTCGTGCAGCAGCACCATGCCGCGGATGCCGTGGGAGGACCGCTCGAGCGCCTCGAGCCACTGCCGGTTGAGCTCGGGCGGCTTCGGCGCCGAGAAGATGAACTGGAGCGGAATGGCGGGCGAGAGCCACACGCTGACGCGGCCGGAGCCCTGGTCGGCAGGGATCGTCCAGTTCAGCAGGAAGCTCTCCTGGCGGCGCAGCTTCGTGGTGATGGCGATCTTGATGTGCGCGAGGGTGCGGTCGTCGACGTCGAATCGGCCCGTGCCTGCGTAGATGAGCGTTCCCATGAATACTCCCCTGTACGGCCGGCGAGGGGTGGAGCGCCGCGAGGCGCTGACGCAGCCGCTGAGCAGAAAGTTAGCATCTGTGAAACGTCTGGCGGCCGGTTGGCCGGGAAGTGGCGCGGGTATCGCCCGGGGCATGGGTACCGCACACTGGCCCCCGCAGGGACTCGTCTACGGCGTCGACCCTTCGCGCTTCCAGGATTCGACCGGTGACGGCATCGGCGATCTCGCCGGCGTCACCGGGCGCCTCGACCATGTGGCGGCGCTCGGCGCCGACTGGCTGTGGCTGCTGCCGATCTATCCGAGTCTCAGGCGCGACAACGGGTACGACATCGACGACCACGAGCACATCGACCCCCGCTTCGGGACCGCGGGCGATTTCGCGGCGCTGGTGGAGGGATGCCACAGGCGAGGCATCCGGCTCATGCTCGATCTCGTCATTCACCACACGTCAGAGCGGCACCGTTGGTTCCAGGCCGCGCGGCGCGACCGGAAGTCGCGGGCAGGCGACTACTACATCTGGGCAGACGAGCCGATCGACTCCCCCGACGACCGCCCCGTCTTCCCCGGCGAAGAGGACAGCGTCTGGACCTTCGACGACGAGGCGGAGGCCTGGTACCACCACCAGTTCTACGGCTTCCAACCCGACCTCAACGTCGCCAACGAGGACGTCTTCGAAGAGATCGTGCGCATCGCGACGAGTTGGCTGAGGCGCGGGGTCGACGGCTTCCGCATCGACGCGGCGATGCCCGCCGTGCAGCCGAAGCCCACCGAGGGAACCGGCGTCGACCCTGGGCGTTTCTACGACCGGCTGCGATCGCGGCTCGCCGAGGTGCGCGACGACGTCGTGCTGGTCGCAGAGGCCGACGCGGCGCCCGCCGAGCTCGCGGTGCTCGTCGACCACCACCGCATCGACGCCGTTCTCGACTTCACGCTGAACAACTCGATCTTCCTCGGGCTCGCCCGCGGGCAGGCGGCGCCGCTGCATGCGGCGCTCGAGGGGCTGGATCGCTCGGTGCCGGCATCCGCTCGCCTGAATTTCGTCCGCAACGTCGACGAACTCGATCTCGACCAGCTCGCCGACGACGAGCGCGACGAGGTGCTCGAGGAGTTCGGCGGCAGCCGCGCCGCGCTGCTCTACGGCCGCGGGCTGCGCCGCGGCTGGGCGCCGATGATGGGCGACGCGCGCCGCTTCCGCATGACGCTCAGCATGCTGCTCGCGCTGCCGGGGGTGCCGCTCATGATGTACGGGCAGGAGCTCGGCATCGGCGACGACCTGTCGGTCGAGGGGCGCGACGCATGCCGGCCCGTCATGCAGTGGTCGGCCGCGCGCGGCGGCGGGTTCACCCGCGCCGATAACGCTCCGCTGATCCTGCCGGCGCAACGGGACGGGCCGTTCGACTTCCATCACGTGAACGCCCGAGCGCAGGCGACTGAGCCGGATTCGCCGCTCGCGCTCACCAGGCGGCTCACCGCCTTGCGCGGCGAGTTGGGCCTCGCGGCCCGGCCGGTGCGGCGGCATGTGCTGCCCGGCGCGCCGTCGGTGCTGGCTTTGAGTGCGGGCGGATTCCTGACCCTGCACAACCTCGGTCGGGAGCCGGCCGAGGTGTTCGAGGCGTACGGCGCGAAGCCGTTGCTCGCCGAGCGCTGGAACGGACACCGGCTCGGGCCGTACGGCTTCGCGTGGCTGGGGCGGTAGAGTCCCGGCGAGCGTGCCGGCGTGCCGGCGTGCCGGCCGTGACGCCAGGGGCGTGCGCATAACTCCTGAGCGCTCTGCCCTGGCGCGCCCGAGCCCCGGTCGTTCTGCGGTTCTCCGGTCGCCGATCGCGAGACGCACCGGAATTATGAACGCCGCGCAAGCGTGGCGACCACCGCCGTGGCGCCGGCGACCGCCGCAGCCACTGCCGCCCCGCCGAGCGCGCGGCGGTGACGCAGCGCCCACAGCTGGGGCGAGTCGTCGATCGCGCGATCGTCGAAGGCGCCGTGCGCCCCGTGATCGCCGGGCACCGGCGCGTACAGGTTGCTGGGGAACGCGGGGCCGTCGCCTTTGTCCGGCGCCTGCTGGCCCGCGAAGCCGGTCTTGGCCAGATAGCCGTCGAGCAGGCGGCTCGCCGCGCGGCTGCCGAGCACCGTCGCGACCGTCGGGCCGCCGACCCACGTGCGCCGCCGCGGGCGCTCGGCCACGTCGGCGACGACGCGCGCACCCGCCTCCGGCTGGTAGACCGGCGGCACAGGCTGGGGATGCTCGGGCAGCGACGACTTCACCCAGTCGAACTGGATCGTGTTGAGCGCCGGCATGTCGACCTGCGAGATCTTCACATGCGAGCCGTCGTGCAGCAGTTCGGTGAGCACCGACTCGGTGAAGCCGGTGATGGCGTGCTTCGCGCCGCAGTACGCGGCCTGCAGCGGGATCCCGCGGTGCGCGAGCGCCGAGCCGATCTGGATGATGTGGCCCCGGTCGCGTGCCCTCATGCGGGCCAGCGCCGCACGGGTGCCGTTCACCGTGCCGAGGTAGACGACCCGCGTCACACGCTCGTAGTCCTCGGGCACGGCGTCGAGGAACTCGCCGAAGACCCCGGTCATGGCGTTGTTGACCCACAGCTCGATCGGGCCGAGCTCGGCCTCGGTGCGCTCGGCCGCCGCCTCGACCTGCTCGTGGTCGGCGACGTCGGTCTCGACGGCGAGCGCGCGGCGCCCGGCCAGCTCGACGTCGTGCGCCGCTCCCGCGAGGCCGTCGAGTCCACGCGCGAGGACGGCGACGTCCCAGCCGCGGGCCGCGAGCTCGCGCACGATGGCACGGCCGAGCCCGGCCGAGCCGCCTGTCACGGCGGCGACGCCGCGGTTCTGCGGGGGATGCTGGTGGATGCTCGCGGCTGTTCCCATGACCGAGAGATACCCGGGTCGGCGCCGGCCGGCACCTCAGAGCCCGTCGTCCCCGAGGTCCGACTCGCCGTCGTCGAGGTCCTGGGGCGCATCGTTCTGGTCGTCGACGGCGTCGTGCTCGTGGTACTCGGGCTGGAACTCGCGCGGCGACCCGCCGGTCGGGCCGTCGTTGCCTTCGCCCGCGCCCGGGTCGATGGTCTCGCCCGCCACGGCGTCGTTCGTCGTCACTGTATTGCGCTCGATGAATGCGAGCAGCTCGTCATCGCTGGCCGGGGCGTTCTGGTTCTCGTTCTCGTTCTCGTCGCTCATGCCCCGCCGGTACCCGGCTCGGCGAGCGCGGCATCAGAGTGTTGCGGCGTGCGGCCGCCGCCTCGAAACTATGGCGATGACGGATGCCACACGCCAGGTGCTGGCGTTGAGCTACCAGCTCGACGGGGTGTCAGGAGCTGATGCCGACGCCGTCGTCGGCGACGCCCTCGCGGCGCTCGTGCCGGCAGATTCGGTGCGGCACTTCTGGGGGCATCCGCTCGACGGGTCGATGCAGGCGTGGTCGAGCGACGGGCCGCTCGACGTCGAGACGTGGGACAGTCTCGTCACGTCGATGCCCCGCGACCCCGTCTACCGAGACCTGACGCGGCACCCCGAGCCCGGCCCGCGGGGCGCTGATGGCGCGTGTGATCCCGCTGCTCGCCGCGATCACGACGCTGAGAGCGCAGACGCGACCGGCGCCCCGCGAGGGTCATTCACCGCTGACGAGGCAGGAGGCCCGCATTCTCGGCTTCGTCGCCGAGGGACTGACCGCGACGCAGATCGGCGATGCCTTGCGCATCAGCCCGCTCACGGTGCGCAAGCATCTCGAGCACAGCTACGAGAAGCTCGGCGCGCACAACCGCGTACAGGCGGTGCGGGAAGCGGAGCGTCTCGGCATCCTCGAGAGGGCACGACTAGTTCCGCAAGCGGCCGCTCAGGCGGCCATGGAACCCGCGGCTGACGTCGTCGAGGCCGACGATGTCGACATCGACGCCATGCTGGCGGAACCGCGTCTCGACGGCGTCGAGAGCGGCAACACTCGAGGCGTCCCACACGCGTGACTCTCCGAGGTCGATCGTCACCCGGGTCGGGTCGTCGACATAGCTGAACTGCTCGACGAGATCGTTGCTCGACGCGAAGAACAGCGGCCCGATCACTCGGTAATGCGCGTGCGACTCATCCTCAGACACCGAGCGCTCGACCCGGACCACCCGTGCGACGCGGCGGGCGAAGAACAGCACGGCCAGCAGCACCCCGACACCGACGCCGATGGCGAGGTTGTTCGTCGCGACGACCACCGCGACGCTCGCCAGCATGACGACGGTCTCGGGCACAGGCATCCGCTTCAGCGTCGCGGGGCGCACGCTGTGCCAGTCGATCGTCTGCACGGCGACCACCATCATCACGGCAGCGAGCGCCGCCATCGGAATGAGCGCCATGACGTGCGAGAGCCCGACGACGAGCAGCAGCAGGAAGAGCCCGGCGACCAGCGTCGACAGGCGGGTGCGCGCCCGCCCGATCTTCACGTTGACGACGGTCTGGCCGATCATGGCGCAACCGGCGATGCCGCCGTAGAACCCCGCGGCGAGGTTCGCGACACCCAGCGCCCAGGACTCGCGGCCTTTCGCCGAGCGGCTGTCGGTGAGGTCGTCGGTGAGCTTCGCGGTCAACAGCGTCTCGAGCAGCCCGACGAACGAGACGGCGAGCGCGGTGGGGGCGACGAGCCGCAGCGTGTCGAGCGAGAGCGGCACCTGCAGCGGGGTGAGCCCCGGCAGGCCGCCGCTCACCCGCCCCTCGTCTCCGACATCCGGCACGTTCAGGTGCAGGGCGACGGCCGCGACCGTGACGAGAACGACGGCGATGAGCGGCGCGGGAACCGCGGTCGTCAGCCGCGGCAGCAGCAGCACGATGAGCACCGTCGCGGCGGCGAGCGGGTACACCGCCCACGGCACGCCGATCACGTGTCGAAGCTGCGCGACGAAGATCAGCACGCCGAGCGCGTTCACGAAGCCGACCATGACGGATCGTGGGATGTAGCGCACGAGTCGCGCGAGCCCTGCGGCGCCGAAGGCGATCTGGATGATGCCCGCGAGAAGTACGGTCGGCAGCACGTACTGCACGCCATGGTCCTTCACCAGCGGCGCGATGACGAGCGCGACCGATCCGGCGGCCGCGGTCACCATCGCCGGCCTGCCGCCCAGGAACGACATCGTGACCGCCAGCACGACCGATGCGATGAGGGCGACGTCGGGCCCGACGCCCGAGATCAGCGAGAACGAGATCACCTCAGGGATCAGCGCGAGGGTGGTCACCATGCCCGCGAGCACCTCGGTGGTGATGAAGCGCGGATGCTTCAGCAGGGCTCGTACCGGCACCTGGCCGCGAGCGTCGCGTGAGGCATCGAGCGGGGACGCGTGCGGGCGAGGGGGCATGGCCCCTCGACTTTACCCGGCGCGCGAACCGGTCCGGGGCCGCGCCGACGCGTCGGTTGCCGACCGGAAGCCGCGTCCGGCCCACAGATTCACCGAGGAGGGATCGCCCGCCGACGTCGCGGCGGCGCGGATCGGGCGAGTGAGGTGGTGCACGGCGGGATACCCGATCGGGGCATCCGCACCGTGGTCTTTCACGAAGCCATTGGGGAGCGCCCGCGCAAGACGTCCCGTGAACGCACGGGTGAGCACGGTCTCGGTGTAGGCCGGGTCAGCCAGAGCGGACTTATGAATGGCGGATGCTCCGCTCTCGCTGGCGCGCAGCACCGCGGTGCCGACCGACACGGCGGCGGCGCCGGCCGCGCGCGCAGCCGGGACGCCGGCAGCCGAGCCGATGCCGCCCGCGGCGATGATCGGGATGCCGACCTGCGCGTGCACGCGACGCACCAGTTCAGCCAGGCTCAGCTCCGCCGGTGCGACCCGCGGATCCCATCCGCCGGAGTGCCCACCGGCCGCGAAGCCTTGGAGCGCCAAAGCGTCGACGCCGGCCTCCTCCGCGGCGCGAGCCTCTTCGATCGTGGTGACGGTCTGGATGGTGAAGCTGCCGCGCCGCCGCAGCATCCCGATCGCGGTCGCGGCCGGGAGCGCGAAGGTGAAGCTCACGATGGGCACCGGATCGCGCAGCAGCAGGTCGAGCTTCCGATGCCATAACCGGCGGTGAGGATCGCAACCGCACGGGGCACCTGGACGTGCCGGCCGGTCGCCAAGGACAGCGTCGTGATACCGACGAAGGTGGCGCCGAACAGCAGGGCGGACGCCACCACGGCCGGCACCGACGGCGAGAGCGCCGGAAGGGCGATGCCCGCCCCGACTCCCCCGTACGACCATCCGACCATGTGTGGGCGCGAGCTGGCCAGCTCGGACAGGATCGTGTTGCCGGCGACCATGAACACGACCGCGCTCGCCACCCCGGCGGCGCCGCGGATCGTCACCCACGCGGCGACGCTGTGGGTCAGCGGCATCAGCACCAGTGTGACGATCAGCACGACGCCGCCGATCCGTGCGGACAGACGAGTGCGGCTCAGGGCAGGCGCGACGATTCCGAGGATCGCCCCCACCAGATAGCCGCTGCACTGCTGCTGGCTGCTCGCGCAGACCAACGGTGAGAAGCCTCTGCCGCGACGCAGCCTGGCCGAGTTCTTCGAGCTCCCCGAGCCGTATCTCGCGAAGGTCCTCAAGCAGCTCACCGCGGCCGGCATTCTCAGTTCGACCGCCGGAGTCGGCGGCGGCTACCGCCTTGCGCGCCCGGCGGCGAAGATCACCGCGCTGGAGGTCGTGCGCGCCGTGAACGGCGAAGCCGCGATCTTCCACTGCGCCGAGATCCGACAGAATGGCCCCGTCGGCCTCAGCCCTGGGCAATGCACGCAGCCATGAGGCATCGCCCGCCTGATGCATCAGGCCGAGCTCGCCTGGCATCGCGAACTGGCGGGCACCACGATCGGCCAGCTGACCGAGAACGCGACGCCGGCATCGGCGGAACGGGCCGCTCGATGGCTCCGCCCGGATGCCCGCGTGGGGCTCAGCGCGCAGGGCTGACTCGGAAGAAACTCAGTTGGGCGAGCGCTGAGTGGACTTCGTCAATGGTGTGCCCCGTATTGGATTCGAACCAATGGCCTTCTGCTCCGGAGGCAGACGCTCTATCCCCTGAGCTAACGGGGCCAGGGCGAACCCAGGCTATCAGAGGGGGCGGATGCCTCAGGCATCCGCCCCCCCTGTGCAGACCGCGAGCTACGCGGCGATCTTGCCCGCGATCGCGGTGCCGTGCTGCTCGGCGGCCGCGTGCGCGTCGGCGAGGTTCTTGCGGGCGAGGTCGACGAGCGCGGCCATGGCCGGGGTCGACTCGGCGAGGGTCAGCTCAGCCTCGATGACGGTGACGTCGTAGCCCCAGACGTCCTCAAGGACGCGCTTCAGCCAGGCGCTCGCGTGGTCCCAGCCGAAGCGCGGGGTGCCCTCGCCGTAGCCGCCGCCGCGTGCGATCACGAGGAACGCGGTCTTGCCCTCGCCGGCCTTCTCGGCCGCACCGGGGCTGAAGCGGCCGTCGGTCAGCACGAGGTCGAACCAGGTCTTGAGGTGCTGAGTGACACCCCAGTTGTAGAACGGCGCGGCGATGATCGCGACGTCGGCCGAGGCGAGCTCGTCGGCCAGCTCGGTCGCGAGCGCGACGGCCGCGTTCTGAGCCTCGTTGCGCTGGTCGGCGGGCACGTAGCCGGCGAAGGCGGCGGTGGCCCACGCGTCAGAGGGCAGCGGGTGCAGGCCGATCTCGCGGCGGGTGACGGTCGTGTCGCCGGCGGCGGCGATCGCGTTCTCGAGGGTGTCTGAGACGGCGCGGGTGACCGAGCCCTCTGGCTTGATGCTCGCGTCGAGGCGGAAGACGGTGCTCATGGGAATGGTCTCCTTGAGTGCTTGGTTGTATAAGCCATCGGTATTCACAGCAGATGTTCTGTGACCTAGATGATCATAAGCATAGACTTTCTGAGAATCGCAAGAGCCACCACCAGAGAACGGAACCCGGGCGGATAAAGTGAGCGTCATGGCGAGCACACAGGAGCGACAGGCCGACCTCGGCTGGTCCCTGGGCGCGCTGCTGCGCGGCTACCTGAAGCTCTCGGCAGAGGCGGTCGGCGACCTCCCCGGCGGCGCACGCGGCTTCCAGGTGCTCTCGATCGCCGCCTCGAACTCGTGCGGCAACCAGGCGCAGATCGCCGATTCGACGGGCCTCGACCGCACCGTCCTCACCTACCTCATCGACGACCTCGAGAAGGCCGGCCTGGTGACCCGCACGCCGGACCCGAACGACCGCCGCTCGCGGCGGGTGACTCTGACAGATGCCGGCTCTGAGCGCCTCTCCCAGCTGACCGACCGCATGAACCAGGTCGAAGACCGGCTGCTCGCCGGTCTGCCCGGTGACGACGCCGCGGCCCTGCGCAAGATCGTCGCGCGGGCCGCGCACGCCCTCGACGAAGAGGCGGAGCAGGTGTGCGAGACCATCGACCAGGTCCGCGACGAGGTCGCGTCGGCTTAGCCGGTCACGAAGTCGATCAGCTGCTCGACCCTGCCGAGCAGGGCGGGTTCGAGGTCGGCATACGTGCGCACCCGGCCGAGAATCCGCTGCCAGAGGCGCGCGATGTCCTCCTGGTTCTCGTGCGGCTGTCGCAGCGCCTGCGCGATGCCTTTTTTCCACTCGATCGAGCGCGGAATCTCGGGCCAGGCTTTGAGCCCCACCCGATCCGGCTTCACCGCCTGCCAGATGTCGACGAACGGATGCCCGACCACGAGCACGTTCGCCCCGTACGGCCCCTTCGCGACGGCCTCGGCGATGCGGCTCTCTTTCGAGCCCGTGACGAGGTGGTCGACGAGAACGCCGACGCGCCGCTTCGGGCCGGGCTGGAACTCGGCGAGCAGCTCCTCCAGGTTGTCCACGCCTTCGAGGTACTCGACGACGACGCCCTCGACGCGCAGGTCGTGGCCCCACACCTTCTCGACGAGCTCTGCATCGTGCCGGCCCTCGACGAAGATGCGGCTGCCACGTGCGATGCGCGCCCTGACGTCGCCCGCGTGGAACGAGCCCGAGGCGCTGCGCGCGTGGCCCGTCGGCGCGGCCGCGCGGGGACGGGTCAGCACCGCGGGGCGGCCGTCGACCAGGAATCCGTGCCCCAGGGGGAAGACGCGCACCTTGCCCAGCCGGTCCTCGAGCTGCACGAGACCACCCTCGGCGATGCCGACGACGGCGCCGACGAAGCCCCCGTCGACGACCTCGACGACGAGGTCGCGCTCGGCGGGCGTCTCCACCGGCTGAACGACGCCGCGGCGCCGCCAGTTCTTGTCGGCGAGAACGTCAGATCCGTACGGGTCGTCCCAGGTCACCCGCTTGACGCTACCGGCGCCCCGCCCCCGTGCGCGGGTGAAACGACGGTTGCGGGGGAGAAACTGCACCCGCGCAGGCGTGGTTTCACCCGCGCGCGCAGAGACAACCGCATCGAATCGATACGACGAGCCCGGTCCGCCGACTAACGTGAAGACCATGGCGACGAAGACGTTCCTTTTCATCGGTGGCACCGGCACGATCTCGGCGAGCAGCGTTCGGCTCGCCGTCGAGCGGGGCCACGCGGTCACGGTGCTCAACCGCGGCCGCGAGTCCAGCCGGGCGCTGCCCGCCGGGGTCGAGACGCTCACGGCAGACATCCGCGACCCCGCGTCGGTGCGCGCCGCCCTCGGGAACCGCGAGTTCGACGCGGTCGCCGAGTTCCTCGCCTTCACGCCCGACCACGTGCAGACCGATCTCGAGCTGTTCGAGGGCCGCGCCGGGCAGTACGTCTTCATCAGCTCGGCGTCCGCCTATCAGACGCCGCCCAAGACCACCCCGGTCACCGAGTCGACACCGCTCGTGAACCCGTTCTGGAAGTACTCGCAGGACAAGATCGCCTGCGAGGACCTGCTCGTGGCCGCCGTGCGCGACCGCGACTTCCCGGCCACGATCGTGCGGCCGTCGCACACCTACGACGAGACCCGCCTGCCGACCACCGGCGGCTGGACCGACGTCGCCCGCATGCGCGCCGGCAAGCCCGTCGTCGTGCACGGCGACGGCACCAGCCTGTGGACGATCACGCACTCCCGCGACTTCGCCGTCGCCTTCGTCGGCCTGCTCGGCAACCCGCTCGCCGTGGGCGACACCTTCCACATCACGGGCGACCACCACCCCACGTGGGACCAGATCTACACGTGGATCGGCCAGGCCGCCGGGGTGCGCGAGCCCGAGCTCGTGCACGTTGCGAGCGAGACGATCGGCCGCGTGCTGCCCGACCAGCTCGCGGGGCTCATCGGCGACAAGGCCCACTCGATGGTGTTCGACAATTCGAAGGTGAAGGCACTCGTACCCGAGTTCCAGACCACGGTCCCCTACTGGCAGGGCGCCGCAGAGGCGATCGCCTGGTTCGACGCGCACCCGGAGGCGCAGAAGACGGATGCCGCGCTCGACGCCGCCTTCGACAAGCTGGTGGCCCACGCTCGGGCCCTCTGACCGCGTGCCCGGTGCCGGTGTGCGCGGGTGAAACGGCGTCTCCGCGGGCGGTTCGCCTCCCGCGGAAGCGACTTTTCTCCCGCGCACGCGGGGACGAGCCTCGATAGTGTGGCGACATGCCCGCGCGCTTCCTCGTCGTGCCCCAGTGGCAGGGTTCCGGCTCGTCCCGAGCGATGCGGCTCGCCGACGGCGCGAACGCCATCGCCGGCGACCTGCCCGCCGCCGCGACCACCCCGGTGGAGGTGCGCGTCGAAGCCGGCGAGTCCCTCGGCACCGGCGTGCACCGGTTCTCGTCGATCCATGCGATCGCCGATCAGGTGCGCGCGGCGCTCGACACCTTCGACGACGACGAGACGGTGTTCCTGATCGGCGGCGACTGCGGTGCCGACCTCGCGCCGGCCGCCCGCGCCGCCGAGCGCAACGAGGGCCTGCTGATGGTCTGGTTCGATGCGCACGGCGACCTGCACACTCCGGAGTCCTCCCCCAGCGGCACCTTCAGCGGCATGGTGCTGCGCACCCTGCTCGGCGACGGCGCAGAGGGTCTCGCCTCCCGGCAGCCGGCGTTCACCCCCGACCGGGTCGTGCACGCCGGGGCGCGCGCGCTCGACGACGCCGAGGTCGAGTACCTGGCCGCCTCAGGCATCCGCTCGCTCACCGTCGATGAGCTCGCGACCCCTGACGCGATCATCGCGGCTGCGGAGGCGACGGGCGCGACCAAGATCTACCTGCACGTCGATCTCGACGTGCTCGACCCGGCGATCATCGCGGGCGTCGGCTACCCCGAGCCGTTCGGGCTCGCGGTCGAGCAGCTGACCTCGGCGATCCGTGCGCTGCGAGCGCGCTTCGAGCTGGTCGGCGGCGCGGTGACGGGCTTCGCGCCCGCGTCGCCCGAGGCCGCGGCGTCCGACCTCTCCGCGATCCTGCGCGTGCTCGCCGCGCTCACGAGACCGCTGCCAACGCCGAACCCAACGGAGGACGCATGACCACCACCTACGACCTGATCGTCATCGGCGGCGGAGCGGTCGGCGAGAACGTCGCCGACCGCGCCGTGCAGGGCGGCCTCAGCACCGTGATCGTCGAGGCAGAGCTCGTCGGCGGCGAGTGCTCGTACTGGGCGTGCATGCCGTCGAAGGCGCTGCTGCGCGGCGGCGGAGTGCTCGACGTCGCCCAGCGCACGCCGGGCGTGCGCGAGATGCTGAGCGGCTCGATCGACGTGCCGCAGGTGCTGAAGCGGCGCAACTCGGTGACGAGCAACTGGAAGGACGACGGCCAACTCAAGTGGCTGGATTCCGCCCACATCGACCTCGTGCGCGGCCACGCCGTGTTCACAGGGCCGAAGGCGCTGCGCGTCACCGCTGCGGACGGCACGGTCACCGAGCTCACCGCGAACCACGCGATCGCGGTGTCGACCGGGTCGCTGCCGCTCATCCCCGACACCCCGGGCCTCGCCGAGGCCGAGCCGTGGGCGAGCCGCGAGGCGACGAGCGCGCAGGAGGTTCCCTCCTCGCTCGCGATCATCGGCGGCGGCGTGGTCGCGGCCGAGATGGCGACGGCGTACACCTCCCTCGGCGCATCCGTCACCCTCATCGCGCGCGGCAAGCTGCTCGCCAATCAGGAGCCGTTCGCCGGCGAGAAGGTCGCCGACGCACTCACGAAGGCGGGCGCGGACGTCAGGCTCGGCACGAGCGTCGAGCGGGTCGAGACGGCGGATTCCGGTGAGGGCCACACCCTCTTGCTCTCCGACGGCACCGCGATCACCGCGGAGAAGATCCTCGTCGCGACGGGCCGCGTGCCGCGTTCTGGCGACCTGGGGCTCGAGGCGATCGGCCTGCCGACCGGCGGCTGGCTGAAGACGGACGACTCGCTGCGCGTCCTCGACGCAGACGGCGCCCCCATCGACTGGCTGTACGCGGCCGGCGACATCACGGGCCGCGCCCTGCTCACCCACCAGGGCAAGTACCAGGCACGCATCGCCGGCGACGCGATCGCCGCCCGCGCCCTCGGTAGACCCGTCGACACGAGCCCGTGGGGCGTGCACTCCGCCACGGCCGACCACGCCGCGGTGCCGCAGGTCACCTTCACCTCCCCCGAGGTCGCCTCGGTCGGCCTCACCGCGGCCGAGGCCGAGAAGCGCGGCATCCGCACCCGCGTCGTCGACTACGAGATCGGCTGGGTCGCGGGCGCCACCATTCACTCCGAGGGCTACGAGGGCACGGCACGCGCCGTCGTCGACGAGGACCGTCATGTGCTCGTCGGCGTGACCTTCGTCGGCACGGATGTCGGCGAGCTCCTGCACGCCGCCACGATCGCCGTCACGGCCGAGGTGCCGCTCGAGCGGCTCTGGCATGCGGTGCCGTCGTATCCGACCCTGAGCGAGGTGTGGCTCAGGCTGCTCGAGACCTACGGACGCCCCACGGCATGACCTTCGCCCGGCTTCTCTCGCTGCCAGGCTTCCTCTTCGCCACCGCCGTCGGCCTGGTCTGGGGCTTCCTGTGGTCGACGGGTGCGGTGCACGTGCGCCACGGCCTGTTCGTCTTCACGGGCATGCCGAAGTGGACTTTCGGCCGCGGCGGCTCGTGCGTCGGCGCCTGCTACCTGACCGCGGCGAACGCGGGCGACACGGTGCTCGAGCACGAGGCCGTGCACAAGCTGCAGTGGCAGCGCTACGGCATGCTCTTCCCGCTGCTCTACGGGATCGCCGGCCGCGACCCGCTGCACAACCGCTTCGAGATCGAGGCGGGGCTCGAGAAGGGCGGGTACGTGTGAGCGCACGCGTTGTCGTGGTCACCGGGGCGAGCTCGGGGATCGGCCGCGAGACGGCTCTGGCCGCCGCCGCGCGCGGCGATCACGTCGCGGTCGTCGGCCGCAACCCCGAGCGAACGCGTGCCGTCGCCGAGGCGGCGGGCGGCGAGGCATATCTCGCGGATTTCGACAGGCTCGACGATGTGCGGATGCTGGGCGCAGACCTGCTCGCCCGGTACGACCGCATCGATGTGCTCGTGAACAACGCGGGCGGGCTGGTCAGCGAGTGGGAGATCACCGGCGACGGCCACGAGCGCACCGTGCAGTCGAACGTCATCGCGCCGTTCCTGTTGACCGAGCTGCTGCTGCCGAGGATCGAGGCGACGGCCGCGCTGCGCGACACCGCCCCGGCGCGGGTGCTCGCGACCGCATCGATGGCGAACCGGTTCGGCCACATCGAGCTCGACGACCTGGAGTGGGCGGAGCGGCCGTACCGTCGCGGGTGGCCCGTGTACGCGGCATCCAAGCTGGCCGTCGTGATGTGGATCCGCGAGCTCGCCGAACGTCTCACGGGCACCGGGGTGGCCGCCTACTCGGTGCACCCCGGCATGGTGGCGACGGGCTTCGGCGGAACCTCGCGGCTCGTCAGACTCGGCAACGCCCTGCTCGCCGGCCACTGGGGCCGTTCGGCGGCGAGCGGCGCCGCCCCGCTCATCGCGTTCTCGAGCGACTTCCCGGTGGACGCCCCGAGCGGCACCTACTTCTCGCGGTTCACGCCGTTCGGGCCGGTCGCGAAGCAGGCCTCGGACCCCGAACTGCGCCGGGACCTCTTCGAGGTTCTCGCCCGGCTCACTCGCGTGCGCGGGTGAAACCGCGTGTGGGCGGGTGAAACCACCCCCGCGGAAGCGTCGTTTCACCCGCGCACGCGTCACCAGACCGGCGGGCGGCGGAAGCGCCACCTGAACTTCCGCTCGAGCTGCGCGGCGAGTGCGAGCAGCGTCCGCTCGCCACCCGGGCGGCCGATGAGCTGCACGCCCATGGGCAGGCCGACCGGGGCATCCGGCGTCGCCTCGGTCTGGTGAACCGGCACGCTGATCGCGGGCAGGCCCGACACGTTCACCATCGACGTGAACGGCGTGTACTGGCATTGCTGCTCGAAGTTGTGCGCCATGTCCGCCTGGTCCCACCAGCCGTTCGGCCGCGGGGTCATGGCGAGCGTCGGTGTGAGCACCGCATCGAACGGCGCGAGACGCGCGATGAAGCGGCGCTCGAACGCGCGCAGCGCGACGAGGGCGCTGTGCAGTTCCGGGGCCGACAGTGCGCGGCCCTCGCGCACGAGCCACTGCATGAGCGGCCCGTCGAGCTCGAAGCCCTCGTCGACGAACGGAACGGCTGCCGCGCCCGCCTTCCATGCGGCGGTGAACGCAGGGGCGTACGTCGGGTCCGGGTCGAGCGAGGTCTCCTCGATGCCGTGGCCCAGCTCGCCGAGCGCGGCGACCGCCGCGGCGAGCGCAGCCTGCGCCTCGGGCGAGGTGGTGATCTCGTAGGCGGCGTCCCATGCCGAGCTCGTCATCACGCCCAGCTGGAACCGCTTCGTGCCGTCGCCGAGCTCGCCGCGAACTGCGGCCGACAGGAACGGCTCATCGCCGCCGGCGGCGCGCAGGGCGTAGTGGTGGCCGATCGTCCCGTCGGGGTTCCGGCCGATCATGCCGTCGAGCAGCAGCGCGGCGTCCGCCGTCGTGCGCGCGATCGAGCCGTTCACGACGAGCCCTTCGGGCAGCGCGAGGTCGAGGCTCGACGGGACGAGCCCGCGGCCGGGCTTCAGCCCGACGAGGCCGCATGCCGCTGCGGGAATACGAATCGACCCGCCGCCGTCTGACCCTGGGGCGAACGGCAGCATTCCCGCGGCGACGGCCGCCGCCGCTCCCCCGCTCGATCCGCCCGCGTTCAGATCGAGCTGCCACGGGTTGCGCGCAGGCGGCCCGACGAGGGTCTCGGTGTACGCCGGCATCCCGAACTCGGGCACCGCGGTCTTGCCGAGGCTGATCGCTCCCGCTGCGTCGAGCTGCTCGACGACCTCGTCGCTGACGTCGGGCACGAACCCGGTGCGCGAGCGCGACCCGAAGCCGGTCGGCACGCCCGCCCGGTTCCACAGGTCCTTGTCGCCGAGCGGCAGACCCCATAGCGGCGCCGTTCTGGGCACCGAGGTCTCGACGAATCGCGCGCGCTCGAGCGCCTCCTCCCCCAAGACCGTCACGAACGCGCCGACGCGGTCGTTCAGCGTCTCGATGCGCTCGAGATACGCCTCGGTCAGCTCGACCGGGCTCACCTGCCCCGACTGCAGCAGCTGCCACTGCTCAAGGGCGCTGTACTCGTGCAGCTCATCGGCGTCATCGGTCACTGGCCAACTCTTCCATGCCGCACGTGCGCTGGGTGCGCCCGTCACCTGCGGCGCGCTCGTGGCGCGTCATTCCCATGCCGCGCGCGTGACGCGCGGCTCCCGCTGGAGGGGCTGCGCCCCACGGCGTTCCCCCGGATCCGGATTCGGTCATCCGGGTGGTGCGCCGGGTGGTGCTGTGGTCTTGAGGTGTGCGGCAGTGCCGTCACCGGCTGCTCTCCACCCGGTGTCTTTCCCGCCGTAGGCGTATCTGACTTCGGGGAGGCTCCGCAACACCCGCGTAGAAGGCGAGCCCGGTACCGGACTCAAGTTCGTTGACTGTCGTGGACAGCCACACGGTGGGGTGGTCGCCGCCCAACTCGGGCAGTTCGGTGGAGCGGGCGGCGAGCGCGAACACGTCTCTGAGGTGGTCGGCGTCGGCCTGCCCGGCCGTGCGCACATCCACAGGCGCGAGGTCCTCGGCGGACATGAACGACACGGTCTTCTTGCCCTTCGGGTTCCGCAGCCCGTCGAGGACACCCTTGATGACGGCGGCGCGGCCAGCTCGACAAGTTCCGCCTGCGCGGTCGCAAGCTGACCGGCGTCGGCGGTGGGGGCGGCTTTCTTCAGCTCCCCGCTGATCGCTGCGGCTGCCTCCCGCCCGATCCGCCCATCCAGCAGTGCAGCCTCGACCGCGGGGAGCTGCGCCAAGTCGGTGGCTTCAGCGACGAGTTTCTGCGCCTCCTTGCCGGAGGACTTCGTCACCCCGGCCAGCGCAACCGCTGCGGTCTTGAACCCCAGCCGCCGCGCCAGAGAATCCGGGTCGTCGGCCTGCGACCGGCGCGCCACCTCGGCAGCCGCGGCGAGCTTCACCGCGCCCACCTGACGCTCCGCGGCCTCCGCGTCCTCCACGAGCCGGATCAGCTGCCCGTCCGTGAGCACGGCGGGGTCGATGGGCAGGGTCCGCCCGAGGCGCGTGAGCGTCTCGCAGGCTGCGGCACCGATCTTCGACATGCCCCCGAGTCTACTGAGCTGGCATCCACATTGGAAGCAAAACATCCGAATAAATATCCACAACCGCCCCGAGCACCCACAGTTTCACACAGGCCATCGACACCCCAACATCCGCGCCGTCGGCCTCACAGGTCCCACCCGCCGGAGACCTCGATGTCCTGCCCCGTGATCCAGCGCGCCTGATCCGTCACGAGGAACGCAATGACGTCGCCGACGTCCGCCGGCTCGCCGATGCGACCGAGGGCAGTGCGCGCGGCCTGCGGCGCAATCAGCTCTGGGTACTTCTCGAACGCGTCGCCGCCGAGCCTGGTACGCGTGACCCCCGGGGAGACCGAGTTGACCCGGATGCCGCGCACAGCGAGCTCCTTCGCGAGGTACCGCGTGAGCACGACCAGCCCGCCCTTCATCGCGGCGTAGACCGAATACCCGGGCGTCGCCCCGGTGGCGTGTGTCGACGAACTCGTGGTGTTGACGATCGCAGCTCCGTCGGCGACCAGCGGCAGCAGCGCCTGCGTCAGGAACAGCGGTCCCTTGAGCAGCACGCGGTTGAGTTTGTCGTAGTGCTCATCCGTGATCTCCCCCAGCATCGCAACCTCGCCGACACCGGCGTTGTTGACGAGCGCATCGATGCGGTCGGTCTGCCATGTCTCCGCGAGCACCGCACGCACCTGTTCCGCAAACGCAGGGAACGAAGCGGACTCGCCCACGTCGAGCGGCAACGCGACCGCTGTGCCACCCTCGGCCGCGATCGCCGCGACGACCTCGTCTGCACCCTCTGGGTGACTGCGATAGGTGAGGATCACCCCGTACTCCTGCCGCGCGACCGCGGCAGCAGCCGCTTGCCCGATCCCCGCACTCCCACCGATGATGACAGCGACCTTCATGCTCTGACTCCTTGACTTGACGATCAATGTGACCAGTCAAGTCAAAGCGCAGGCATCCGCTCGCCGTAGATCATTGCTGCCGATAACTTGCTCATTCCTGCCTTTTCTGCACCGAATAGCCGGGGCGGATGCTTGACTGAAAGCCATGGACCTCAGCCGGCTCGCCGCCCTGATCGCCCGGCACGCGCCGAGCGGGCAGACACGCATCGGCGACAGCGCGGTCATCTCATCGGTCGGGCGGGAAGGGCCGCCCGAGTTCTCCATGACCGGCACGGTGTTCGTGCTTCTCGCCCGCGGCGGCAAGCGCATCGCGGTCGGCGACCAGGTGCACGAATACCGCCCCGGCCAGTCGTTCATCGCCTCGGTCGACCTGCCGGCCGTTGGCAGCTTCTTCGACGCGACCGCGGAGAGACCCGCGCTCGGCTTCGCCGTCACCCTGAAACCCGCCCTCGTCGCCGAACTGCTGCTGCACCCGGCCGCCGCTTCGCTGCCGCGGCAGCCGCGCGCGGCGACACCGGCGGCGGTGTCGGTCGCCGAGCTCACTCCCGGCATTCTCGACGCCGTGACCCGGATGGCCGCCCTCGCCGGCAGCCCCGACGATGTGCCGGTGCTCGCCCCGCTCGTCGAGCGCGAGCTGACCTGGCTGCTCCTGCGCGGCGCTCACGGTCCGGCCGTGCGCCAGCTCGGCCTCGCCGACAGCAGCCTCAACCGGGTCGCGCACGCGGTCGCCTTGCTGCGCGAGCGCTTCGCGGAGAGCATCCGCATCGACGAGCTCGCGGCAGTGGCGCGCATGAGCCCGTCCGCGTTCCATCGCGGGTTCCAGGCCGTCACGGCCACGAGCCCGATCCAGTTCCAGAAGCAGCTGCGCCTGCAGGAGGCGCGTGTGCGCCTGCTCGCCGGCGGCGGCGACGTCGCCGGGGTGGCGTATGCCGTCGGCTACGAGAGCCCGTCGCAGTTCAGCCGTGACTACAAACGGCAGTTCGGCGCGACCCCGCGCGAGCACGCGGCGGGGTGAAGACTCAGCGCGCGCTGCTCGGATCCGCCGTGCGCGGTGCGGATCCGAGGCGCGCCAAGCGGATCCGAGCAGCGCAGCCGAGCGCGCATAGCCTGAGGCGATGACCGCCGCAGACCTCCGCCTCCCTCTGCGGCGCATCCCCGACTTCCGGAAGCTCTGGGTCTCCAACGCGCTCGGCGACGTCGGCGCCGCGTTCGCGTCGCTGGCGCTCAGCGTCACCGCCGTCGTCGCCCTGCACGCGGGCGCGTTCGAGGTCGCGGTGATCACCGCGCTGGGAAACGGCGCATACCTGTTTCTCGGCGTGCCCGCTGGAGTATGGGCAGATCGGATTCCGGCGAAGCGCCTGCTCGTCACCGCGGACCTCGCCCGTTTCTTCGCGATCGGCAGTGTTCCTGTCGCGTACCTCGCGCACACACTGACGGTGCCGCACCTCATGGTCGCCGCCGCCGTCACGAGTGCGGCGAACGTCGTCTTCGAGGTCGCGCACACGACGGCGCTTCCGCCCGTCGTCGGCCGCGACCGGGTGGCTCACGCATCAGCCGCCTTGCAGGGCGCCGACTCGACCGTCAATGTCGTCGGCCCCGGCATCGCGGGCTGGCTGATCGCGCTGACCTCGGGCCCCATCGCCTTCATCGTCACCGCCGTGATGCACCTCGGCTCGTCGATCAGCGCGGCGCTCATCTCGACGCCGCGCACGCAGGTGCAGGCATCCGCTCACCCGCCGTTCTGGTCGTCGCTGCGCACCGGCGTGACGTTCGTGTTCCGCACGCCGCTGCAGCGCACCTTCGTGCTCGCCGCCGCGACCATCAACTTCGGCGCGGGATTCATCGCCGCGTCCTACGCGCTGTTCGCACTGCGCACGCTGCGGCTGAGCGCGGGGGAATACGGCGTGATCCTCGCGATCGGCGCTGTCGGCGGCATCCTCGCCTCGCTCGTCGCCATGCGCGTGCGGCGCGCGATCGGCGAGATCCGCACGCAGCTCATCTGCTACGCGCTCATTCCGGTCGCGTTCGCGCCGGCGCCGCTCGCGCAGCATCTGCCCGTGCCGCCCGCAGTCTCGATGACCGTCGCGGAGTTCCTGCTCAACCTGATCATCGTCGTCGCCGCGATCAGCAGCGCGGGCGTGTACCCGCGCATCACGCCGGCCGCCCTGTTCGGGCGCGCGACGGCCGCGCGCCGCACCATCACGATGGGGGTGCTTCCGCTCGGCACGCTGCTCGGCGGGGTGCTCGGGGGCTCGATCGGCTATGCGCCGACGCTGTGGGTCGGCACCGGAGTCATCGCCTGCAGCGTGCTCGTGCTCGCGACGTCGCCGATCATCGGGTGGCGCGATCTGCCGACGGACCTGAACCTGCCTGACTAGGGCGGCTACCGCTCGGCCACGCGCGACAGCAGGCCGCCGAGCAACTGGTCGATGAGGCGGGTGGCGAGCTGTCGGTCCGACTCGTGCCCGCTGATCAGGGTGATCCCGCCGATCGCCATCAGGATGTCTGACGGGGACGCGTCGGGGCGCAGCCGGCCGGCTGTGACGCCCGCCTCGACGAGTGCGGTCATCGCCTGCAGCAGTGCTTCCCTGCTGTGCGCGCGCAGGCCGTCACGGGCCGCGAGGATCGCGGGCAGCGCATCCGCCATGCCCTGCTTGGTGAGCATGTAGTCGACGAACTGCTCCATCCAGTCGCGGAGCGCTCCGATCGGCTCCGTGTGTTCGAGCAGTTCTGGCGCTGCGGCGCACAGCTGCTCTGTGCGGCTGCGATAGGTGGCCTCGATCAGGTCATCGCGGGTCGGGAAGCGGCGGTAGAGCGTTGCGATGCCGACGCCCGCCTCAGCGGCGATCGCCTTCATCGAGGTGTCGGCGCCGTCGCGGGCGAAGACCCGAGCCGAGACGTCGAGAAGCCGTTCGTAGTTGGCCTGGGCGTCTGCGCGCAACGAGCGGGGCATCGATCTCCTTTTGCAAGTGGAGCCGGCTCCGCTTATGCTGGAAAAATAAACGGATGCAACTCCGTTTAAAGCATATCGGAGAAAGGCACGAGCATGTCCGAACGCATCACCACACCCTTCGGCCCGCAATCGACCGCCGACGAGGTCATCGCGGGGGTCGACCTCTCCGATCGCCGCGCGATCGTCACGGGCGGCGCCGGCGGCCTCGGCCGCGAGACCGCGCGCGCACTGGCGTCGGCCGGGGCCGACGTGACCATCGCAGCGCGGCGGCTGGACGCCGCCGCAGAGGCGGCGACAGAGATCACCGAGACCACCGGGAACCCGGCCGTGCACGCGGCCCGTCTGGATCTCGCCGATCCCGCCTCCGTCGCCGAGTTCGTCGCCGGGTGGTCCGGCCCGCTGCACATCCTGGTCGACAACGCCGGCATCATGGCGACGCCCGAGCAGCGCACGCCCGAGGGTCACGAACTGCAGTTCGCCACCAACCACCTCGGCCACTTTGCGCTGACCGTCGGTCTGCACGGCGCCCTCGCCGCGGCGGGCGGCGCGCGGGTGGTCGTGCTCAGCTCGGTGGGCCACACCAACGGACCCGTCCGCTTCGACGACCTCGACTTCACCGCCGAGCCCTACGACCCCTGGCTCGCGTACGCCCAGTCGAAGACGGCCAACATCCTCTTTGCCGTCGAAGCAGCCAAGCGCTGGGCCGCCGAGGGCATCACCGTGAACGCGCTCAACCCGGGTCGCATCTGGGGCACGAACCTGGGCCGCCACATCGACACGCCCCCGCAGACCTTCGACCCATCGGGCAAGACCGGAGTATCGGAGAAGAACATCGCCCAGGGCGCAGCCACCTCGGTCCTGCTCGCGGCGTCGCCGCTCGTCGAGGACGTCACCGGACGCTACTTCGAGGACTGCCAGGAAGCCGAGCCGTTCACCCCCGGCATCCGCCGCGGCGTCGCCGCCTACGCCCTCGACGCCGACAACGCCCGCCGGCTGTGGGACCTCTCGAGTCGGCTCACCGGAATCGGAGCATAAGCGGCAGGCGATCGATTCGACCGTGCGCAGCGCTTGACAACCGTTCGCCTCGGTGGTTCATTAGTCGAGTAACTAACCAACGAGGTGCGCATGATCGATGAAGGCAAGCCGATCTTCCTGCAGATCGCGGAGCAGATCGAGAACGAGATCATCGACGGCACCCTGGCCGAAGAGACCCAGGTTCCGTCGACGAACGAGTTCGCCGCCTTCCATCGCATCAACCCCGCCACGGCCGGCAAGGGCGTCAACCTGCTGGTCGACGAGGGCGTCCTCTACAAGAAGAGGGGGATCGGCATGTTCGTCGCCACCGGCGCTCGCGACACGCTCGTCAAGAAGCGCCGTACGCAGTTCGTGGACGACTTCGTGCGCCCCCTGCTCGCCGAGGCCGAGAAGCTCGGCATCGACCCGACGACCCTGAACGGCTTGATCACGGATGCGTCAGCCGAAGCATCCGTGTCAACCATCACCCCCACCGCAGCGACCAACTAGGACCAGAAATGACCAGTGTGATCGAGGTCAGCGACCTCACCAAGCGCTTCGGCTCCATGACGGCGCTCGACAGCATCTCCCTCACGATCCCGACCGACTCCATCACGGGGCTGCTCGGCCGCAACGGCGCCGGCAAGACCACGCTCATGCACGTGCTGACCGGGCAGGACTTCCCGACCAGCGGCGACGCCCGCGTGTTCGGCAAGACGCCGGCCGAGAACGCGTCGGTGCTGCAGCACATCGCCTTCATCAAGGAGAGCCAGAAGTACCCGGACGACTTCAAGCCGTCGCACGTCTTCCGCTCCGCGCCCTGGTTCTTCGAGAACTGGGACGCCGACTTCGCCGCCCAGCTCGTCGAGGACTTCCGCCTTCCGACGAACCGCCGCATCAAGAAGCTCAGCCGCGGGCAGCTCTCCGCCGTCGGCGTCATCGTGGGTCTCGCGTCCCGCGCGCCGCTCACCTTCTTCGACGAGCCGTACCTCGGCCTCGACGCGGTGGCCCGCCAGATCTTCTACGACCGCCTGCTCGCCGACTACGCCGAGTTCCCGCGCACCATCGTGCTGTCGACCCACCTGATCGACGAGGTCGCGAACCTGCTCGAGCACGTGGTCGTGATCGACCAGGGCCGCATCATCCTCGACGCGCCGGCCGAGGAGCTGCGCGGCCGCGCCGCCAGCATCGTGGGAGCGAAGGCCGACATCGACGCGTTCGTGAGCCGCCGCCGGCTCGACGTGCTGCACCGCGACGAGCTGGGCTCCACGGCATCCATGCTCGTCGACGGCGTGGACGAGGTCGTGCGCCTCGACGCCCTCAACTCGGGTCTGCAGCTGACCCCGGTCAGCCTGCAGCAGCTCATCGTGCGCCGCACGGGCGGCGCGCTGGCGCAGGCGACGGATGCCGGCGCCCCCGTTGCCGCTGCGAAGGACGGCGTCTCGCGCCGCGCCCGGCAGGGGGCCTCGCGATGACCGCCGTCGCGCTCGCGGAGCCCGGCGCCCGCGGCTCCGCGGCCGGCACGCCCACCGCAGCAGACCGCATCTGGCGCATCGTGCGCCTGCACTACGCCAACCGCTCGAACTCGATGATCGTGCCCCTCGGCGTCGCCGCCTGCATCTTCGCGGTGTACCTGATCGTGCAGGGCATCATCAACTACTCGACCGGGACGAACGCCGACAGCGGGCAGAGCTACTCGACCGGGCTGGTGTACTTCCTGCCCTATCAGGTCGTCTTCGCGGTGCAGGCCACGAACCTGACGTTCGCGTACGCGCTCGGGCTGTCATCGACACGCCGCGACTTCTCCTACGGCACCTGGCTGATGTTCCTGATCCAGTCGGCGGCCTTCGCCGTGCTCTTCACGGCGCTGTCATACCTCGAGCAGTGGACGACAGGCTGGGGACTGCACGCCGCCATCTTCCAGAGCGTCATCTACGGCACGGGCAGCCTCGGCCAGCGGCTGCTGACCTTCTTCGCCGGCGTGCTGATCTTCCAGTGCCTGGGCTCGGTGTTCGGCGCCGCCTATGTGCGATGGCGGGTCTACGGCATGTACGTGCTGAGCGCAGCCTTCGTCTTCGTGATCCTCGGAGCGGTCGCGCTCTTCACCTTCACCGGCTCGTGGCCGGCCGTCGGCCGCTGGTTCCTCGAGGTCGGGCCGTCGGGCTTCGCCGCCTGGCTGCTCGTGCCCTCCGCACTGTTCGCCGTGATCGGCCACCTGGCGCTGCGCCGGGCGACCCCCAAGAGCTGAGAAGCGAGAAGACCATGACCACGCTCACCGCCGTGCCGCAGGCATCCATCAGCACTCCGTCCGCCTTCGATCGCATCTGGCGCGTCGTGCGTGTGCACTACCTCAGCTGGCGCATGACCCTGCTGTTCCCCTGGGCGATCCTGATCGGCATCCTCGGCGTGAACATCGCGATCTGGTACCTGATCGTGTTCGCCTCGCACGAGAACCACCTGCAGACGCAGTACACGGGGTCGCTGTCGTACCTGTTCGTCTACCAGGCGATCGTCGCCGTGCAGCTGATGAATCTGAGCTTCGGATACGCGCTCGGCATGTCGTCGACGCGGCGCGACTTCTTCCTCGGCACCGGGCTGTTCTTCGTCGTCCACGCGGCGCAGTTCACCGCGGGCATCGTGCTGCTCACCTATATCGAGCAGTGGACGAACGGGTGGGGTGTCGGCGGCCACATGTTCCAGACCGTCTATCTCGGCACCGGCCCGCTCGGGCAGCGCGTCTTCACCGTGTTCTTCGGACTGCTCGCAGTGCTGTTCCTCGGGTCGATCTTCGGCGCGGTGTTCGTGCGGTGGCGCGCGTACGGCCTCTATGCGGCATTCGGGCTCGTCCTGATCGTCCTGCTCGGCGCCGCCGCCATGATCACGTTCACGCAGTCCTGGCCGGAGGTCGGCGCGTGGTTCGTGCGCAACCGCGCGCTCGGGGTCGTGGCCTGGTCTCTGCCCGTGACGGCTTTGTGCGGGGCCATTGGCTTCGTCGCGCTGCGCCGCGCGATCCCCCGCGGCTGACCGCGCTCCCATTCCGAACGCATGCGCTGCCCAGATCCGCCGCGCGCTGCTCGGATCCGGACAGCGCACGGCGGATCCGGACAGCGCAACCGCGCGAGAACTACTTCTTGTCGCGCAGTGAGAGCTGCATCGTCACGGTTCCGAGCCAGCGGTCGAACTTGAATCCGACGCGGCCCATGCGCCCGACCTCTTTGAAGCCGAGCTTCCTGTGCATCGCGATGGACGCGTCGGCCCCCTGGTCGGCGATGACGGCGATGATCTCGCGGATGCCTGCCGCGCGCGCCTTGTCGAGGAGCGCCTTCAGGAGCGGGGTGCCGAGGCCCTTCCCCCGCGCGGCAGGCCCCAGGTAGATCGAGTTCTCGACCGTGTAGCGGTACCCGGCCTTCGCCGACCACGGCGAGACCAGCGTGTACCCGAGGATGTTCCCGCTCGGACTCTCTGCCACCAGGAACGGCATGCCCGCCTTGCGGATGTGATCGAACTTCGTGCGCCACGCGCGCAGCGTCATGGGCTTGTCGTCGAAGGTGACCGTCGAGTTGGTCACGTAGTAGTTGTAGATCTCGCGCACGCTGGGCAGGTCTTCGGCGACGGCGTCGCGGATGCTGTAGGAGAACGGCGCCTCCTGCGGGACGGGCTTGCGCAGGTGGTAGGGCAGCGGGCGTCGCTCCTGGTACTCCTCTTCCAGCATGGGCATCAGCCTATGTCCGCCTGCGCGGGAGAAACGACGCGTCCGCGCGAGGAACTTGCCCCGCGAACACGCGGTTTCACCCGCGCACGAGCGAGGGCGCTAGAGAGACCAGTCGACCGGGGCGGCGCCCTGGGCCGCGAGCAGCTCGTTGGCGCGGCTGAAGGGGCGCGAGCCGAAGAATCCGCTCGACGCGGACAGGGGCGACGGGTGCGCGCTCGCGATGATGGGCGTCTGGCCGAGCAGGGGGCGCAGGGTGCCTGCGTCCCGCCCCCACAGGATCGCGACCAGCGGTCCGCCGCGCGCGACCAGCGAGCGGATCGCGTGCTCGGTCACCGCCTCCCACCCCTTGCCGCGGTGCGAGGCGGGCGCGCCCGGCCGCACCGTGAGCACCCTGTTGAGCAGCATGACGCCGTGCTGCGCCCAGGCGGTGAGGTCGCCGTGGTCGGGGGTCGGGGTGCCGAGGTCTTCCCGCAGTTCGCGGTAGATGTTCTGCAGCGAGCGCGGCACCGGCCGCACGTGCCGCTCGACGGCGAACGACAGGCCGATCGGATGCCCGGGGGTCGGGTACGGGTCCTGCCCGACGATCAGGACCCTCACGTCTGCGAGGGGGTACGAGAACGCCCGCAGCACGTTGGGGCCGGCAGGCAGATAGCCGCGGCCCGCGGCGTTCTCTGCGCGCAGGAAGCCGCCCATCGCGGCGATCTGCGGGGCGACCGGCTCGAGCGCGGCAGCCCAGCCCGGGTCCATGGCGCCGTCTGAGGCGAGCTCGGCGAGCGACTTGCCAGGAGCCATCAGAACTCCAGCACGAGCCACGGCGTGCGCTCCGCGGCGAACGCGCGCTCGAGCGCGAGCGCGGCGCCTGGGGTGCCCTCGGTGATGCGGCCTGCGCGCGCCATGGTGACGGGTGAGACGCCGCCCAGATAGATCGCGGACAGCTCGGTGACAGGCAGGGCGACGGATGCCTCAGCCGAGGCCTCCTCGTCGCCGAGGCTCCGCACATGCCCGACCCCGTCGGCGCCCGCCTCGAGCAGGAAGCGGCCGGCCGCGAACCCGTCGGGGTCGTCGACCTCGAGCACGAGGCGCGTCGCAGCCGCGTAGCGCCGTGCCTCGAGCACAGCCGGCACGTCGAGGATGCGCAGCCAGAGCCGGTCGAGACGGCGTCGGCGTGCGGCGCGCAGGTCGCCGATCCACCAGTTCACGGGCTCGTCGACCGGCCGCTCGAACGCGCGCACCGTCGAGACGAGGTCGAGCTCGAGCAGGAAGCGCCAGAGCGCGGCATCCGCCTCATCGGTCGCGCCGAGCAGGTGCTGCACCGTCACCGTGTGCTTCGTGAAATCCCCCTCGGTCGGCGTGAGGCGGTAGCACGCGAAGCCCTGTGGAACGCCGTCGGCATCGTCGTAGCGCACGGTGCGCAGCGCGGCGCGGTCGTCGCCGTAGAGCCCGATCGCGCGCCCGAGAAGAACCTCGTCGTAGCGCACCGCCCCCGGCTGGAACGCCCGCACCGCGTCGACGATGCGCAGGGCGTCGGGCAGCAGCTGCTCGGGGCCCACGAAGCGGACGCGACCCGAGGCGTCCGGCCCGCTCCACCGCACGCGCTTCGTCTCGATCTCGGTGACGTCGGCGAAGGTGGCGGCGCCGAAGCCGTAGCGGCCGTAGATCGTGGCCTCGCTCACCGTGAGGCCGGCGAGCGGAACACCCTCGGCGGCCGCGGTGCGCAGCTCGGCCTCGAGCATCGCGCGCGCGACGCCGCGGCGGCGATGGGTCGGCGCGACCGTCACCGACGCGATCGACCACAGCGGCACGGTTCCGCCGCCCGGCACGGTCAGCGGCGCGACCCAGCTCTGCGCCGTGGCGACCGGCTCGGCCGGCAGCGGGGCCGCCGGGTCGTAGACGCCCGTGATGCGGCGGCGCGGGGCGTGCGCACGCACCTCGGCGAGCCGCTCGGGGCTCGGCGCGCTCTCGTGGAATCCGCGGAAGTCGGCGTGTAGCCAGGCGTCGCGGGCCGCGGCATCGTCGTGGTCGACGAGCCGCAGCTCGAGGCCGCCGCGCACGAGTCGCTCGGCCGAGACGGGGTCGATGGGCGCGTCGTCGAAGCTCACACGACCACGCTAGCCGTCAGGCGTTCACGGGCGGCAGTGCCGACCAGGGGAAGGCGATCCAGGCATCCGTCTCACGCCACACGTAGTCGGGGCGCAGAATCGTGCGCGGCTTGACGTACAGGCACACGGTGCGCACCTCTGCTCCCATCTCCTCGATGAGCCGCTTCACCAGGTCAAGCGTGCGGCCCGAGTCGCTGACGTCGTCGACGAGCAGCACGCGCTTGCCCGCGAGCGAGCCGCCATCGAGCATCGGCGGCAGCACGACCGGCTCCGGCAGCGTCTTCTCCATCTCGGTGTAGAACTCGACGTTGAGCGCGCCGCAGGCCTTGACGTCCATCGCGTAGGCGATCGCGCCCGCGAGGAGCAGCCCGCCGCGGGCGATCGCGATGACGACCTCGGGCTCGAAGCCCGAGTCGAGCACGTCCTTCCCGAGCACGCGCGCGACGGAGCCGAACTCCGGCCAGCCGAGCACCTCGCGCCCCTGCTCGTCGAAGACCACTTCTGGGGCGCTGGGCGCAGGTGTCGTCATGCGATCACGCTACCTGCCGAGCGGTTAGCATCCGTGAATGACCACGACCTCGCCGGCCCGGGCAGCGTCGCTCGGCGTCTCGGCCTCCCTCATCGGCTGGCTGTTCTGCGTCGAGCTGACGAGCGGCATCCTGCAGGGCTACTACGTGCCGCTGATCAGCGACATCGTGAAGCACCTCGACATCCACGACGCCGACTACAACTGGTTCGACGCGATCCAGCTGCTCGTCTCGGCTCTGGTGGTGCCGATCCTCGCGAAGCTCGGCGACATGCACGGGCACAAGCGCGTGCTGCTCGTCGCGACGGTGATCACCGCGGGCGCGACGTGGTGGCTCGCGTTCGCCGGCAGCTTCACGACGTACCTCATCGCGTTCGCGTTGCAGGGCTTCTACGTCGTGTGGCTGCCGCTCGAGGTGGCGCTCATCTTCGAGCGGGGCAGGCGATCGGATTCCGGGGTGTCTCAGACCCGCAGAGCGGCCGGCCTCCTCGTGGTGGCGCTCGAGACGGGCGCCATCGTGGGGGCGCTGCTGTCCGGCATCCTGTTCACGTCCCTCGGCTCGCTGCCCGCCACGCTCGCCGTACCCGCGGTGTGCGTGACGCTCGTGTTCTTCGCGATCCTGTTCGGTGTGCCGGAGTCGGAGCCGCTGCCCGGGCGCCGTCTCGACTCGACGGGCTTCGCCGTGCTCGCCGTCGCGCTGCTGCTCGTGACCGGCGGCCTGACGCTGCTGCGTCTGAACGGGCCGGGCAGCGTCTGGGTGTGGTTGCTCATCGCGCTCGGCGTGCTGGCGTTCCTGCCGTTCGGGCTCATCGAGCTGCGCAAGGCCGACCCCGCCATCGACCTGCGCGTGATGGCGCGGCCCACGATGTGGCCCGTCATCACGACAGCCGGCCTGCTCGGCATCAGCCTGCTCGGCGCGCAGGCGCCCCTGTCGACGTTCGCGGGGACCGACCCTGCGAACGGGTACGGACTCGGCCTGCCCGCCTTCGCGCGCTCGCTGCTCATCGGCGTCTATCTGATCTCGATGATCATCGGCGCCGTCCTCTTCCCGCTCGTCTCGCGCTGGGCGACGCCGCGGTGGGCGCTCATCATCGCGTCGCTGCTCGTCGGCATCGGATACCTGCTGTTCCTGCCGTTCCACGCGCAGACGCTGCAGGTGCTCGTGAACATGCTGATCGCGGGGCTCGGCTCTGGGGCGCTCATGGGGGCGCTGCCTGCGGCGGCGGCCGCGGCCGCGCCGCGGGGCCAGACCGGCGTCGCCACCGGCATGACGAACACGACGAAGACCATCGGCGGCTCGATCGCGTCGGCGGTGTTCGGGGTGGTGCTGCTCGCGGGCGCATCGACGACGGTGACCTCAACCGCCGCGAGCCTCACGGGCTACATCACGGTGTGGCTGATCTGCTCCCTCGGCGCCTTCGCGGCGACGGCCTTGCTGTTCTTCGTGCCGAAGTCTGCTTTCGCGGACGCCCCGGCGGAGGGCTGAGGCGGGGTCGTCACAAAATCCCACTTCGCACCGTCGAAGTATGACTTTTCGACGACCGGGCGTCGACAGGTCAGAGCCGCGGGGTGAGCTTCCCGCGGTGCACCGCGAACTGGGCGGCCTGCGCGACGGGGCGCAGGACGATGAGGTCCTGGTTGACGTGCCAGGGCTGCTCGAGGGCGGAGACGATGACGGATGCCACATCGTCGGCCACGAGCGGGTGATCGACGCCCTCGTAGATCGCGGCGGCCCTCGCCGCGTCGCCGCCGAGACGGTTGAGCGAGAACTCGTCGGTCTGCACCATCCCAGGGGCGACCTCGATGACCCTGATCGGCTCGCCCCTGAGGTCGAGGCGCAACGCCCCGATGAGCCCGTGCACCGCGAACTTCGCGGCGTTGTAGCCCGCGCCGCCCGCGTACGCCTGAAGCCCGGCCGTCGACGAGACGGTCACGATGTCGGCAGAGCCCGAGGCGCCTGCGGCCGCCCGCAGCAGCGGAAGCAGCGCCTGGGTGACGAGAGCGACGCCGACGACGTTCACGTCGAGCATCCAGCGCAGGTCGTCGATCGAGAGGGAGGGGACGGGGTCAGAGCCGCGCGCCCCTCCGGCGTTGTTGACGAGCGCGTCGACGGCGCCGGTCTCGGCGAGGTACGCGGCGAGCGCCGCGACGTCGGCCTCGCTCGTCACGTCGGCCACGAAGGTGTCGATCGAATCCGATGACGCGGCGAGGGCCGCCAGCCGGTCGGCGCGCCGCGCAACACCGACGACGTTCCAGCCGCGTGCGGCGAACAGCCGCGCGGTCGCCTCGCCGATGCCGGAACTGGCGCCGGTGACGACGACGCGCTTGACCTCACTCATAGCTCAATTGTGGAGGCTCCAAAGCGGGCACCGTACCGTTGATGACGATGACGGCAACCGAAACCACCCGGCAACCGACAGCCAAGACGAAGCGCACGCCCTTCTGGGACAACGCGCGCTGGATCGCCGTGACGCTCGTGATCATGGGGCACGCCACCCTCAAGCTGATCTCGGCGAGTGACGTCGCCTACGCCTTCTACCTCTTCGTCTACACCTTCCAAGTTCCGGTCCTGGTGCTGGTCAGCGGCTATTTCGCGAAGGCCGAGCCACCGAACGGGCGGCAGCTCAAGCGGCTGCTGACCGACATCGTGCTGCCCTATCTGATCTTCCAGTCGATCTGGATCGTCATTCAGTGGGCCGTCGAGCCGAAGCATCCGTTCACGCTCGACTACACGAGCGCGAAGTGGACGCTGTGGTTCCTCATCGCCCTCGCGATCTGGCGCCTGGTGCTGCCATATCTCGCAATGTTGAAGTTCCCGTTCCTCATCAGCGTGCTGATCTCGTTCGTCTCGGGCTACGCGAACAGCGCGGACGACACGCTGTCGCTCGCCCGCGTCGCGGCCCTGCTGCCGTTCTTCGTTCTCGGGTGGGAGCTGCGCCGCCGCAGCCACTACGCCCGCCGATGGATCGCCGCGCGCCCGCGGGTCGTGTGGCCCGTGCGCGGAGTCGCGGCCGCCATCCTCGTCACCGCCGGCGTCACCATGTACTTCGGCATCGACGTGTGGCGCGACCTGCTCGTGCGGCGCTTCCTTCTCTTCGACGAGCAGTACTCGAACTTCGGCTACGACCAGTGGTGGGCGGGCTTCGTGCGGCTGCTCGTGATCGCCCTCGCGCTCGTGATGACCTTCGCGGTGCTCGTGCTCGTGCCGAGGCGCCACACGATCTTCACCGAGTGGGGCTCGGCGACGATGTACATCTACCTGCTGCATCCGTTCTTCCTCTATCCGATCCGCGAGTCGGGCTGGCTCGAGGACAACTCGAACGTCCCGGTGCTCGTCGGCATGGTCCTGCTGTCGATCGCGGTCGCCGTGCTGCTGTCGCAGAGATTCGTCAGACGCGCGTTCCGGCCGCTCGTCGAGCCGCGCGCGCGGTGGCTGTTCCACCATCGCCGGGCGCCAGCGTGACGTGTTATGTCGCGGTGATTGCGGGGCGGATGCCTGACTTCTAGCCTCGGTGCGAACCCGAGACTCATCCCGCAAGGAGCACCGATGACCGCCGATCCCACCACGTGGAAGTTCGAGACCAAGCAGATCCACTCGGGCGCCGCGCCCGACCCGACGACGAACGCCCGCGCGACGCCGATCTATCAGACCACCTCGTACGTGTTCAACGACTCGGACCACGCGAAGAACCTGTTCGCGCTGGCCGAGTTCGGCAACATCTACACCCGCATCCAGAACCCGACGCAGAACGTCGTCGAAGAGCGCCTCGCCGCGCTCGAGGGGGGCACCGGCGCCCTGCTCGTGGCGAGCGGCCAGGCCGCTGAGACCTTCGCCGTGCTGAACATCGCGCAGGCCGGCGACCACATCGTCTCGTCGAGCTCGATCTACGGCGGCACCTACAACCTGTTCAAGTACACGCTCGCGAAGCTCGGCATCGAGACGACCTTCGTCGTCGACCAGGACGACCCCGACGAGTGGCGCCGCGCGGTGCGCCCGAACACGAAGCTGTTCTTCGCCGAGACGATCGGCAACCCGAAGATCAACGTGCTCGACATCGAGACCGTCGCGGGCATCGCGCACGCGAACGGCGTGCCGCTCATCGTCGACAACACGATCGGCACCCCGTTCCTGCTGCGCCCGATCGAGCACGGCGCCGACATCGTCATCCACTCGGCGACGAAGTTCCTCGGCGGCCACGGCACCACCATCGGCGGCATCATCGTCGACGGCGGGCGCTTCCCGTGGTCGGAGCACGCCGACAAGTTCCCGGGGCTTACGACCCCCGACGAGTCGTACCACGGCGTGGTCTACACCGACGCGGTCGGCGACGGCCTCGCCTTCATCATCAAGGCGCGCGTGCAGCTGCTGCGCGACCTCGGCTCGGCGATCGCGCCACTGTCGGCGTGGCTCTTGATCCAGGGCCTCGAGACGCTGTCGCTGCGGGTCGAGCGCCACGTGCAGAACGCGCAGGAGATCGCGGAGTTCCTCGAGCGCCACCCCGACGTGGCGACCGTCAACTACGCGGGCCTGCCGACGAGCCCGTGGTACGCCGCCGCCAACAAGTACACGCCGAAGGGCGCGGGTGCCGTGCTCTCGTTCGAGCTCAAGGGCGGCGTCGACGCCGGCAAGGCGTTCGTCGACAGCTTGAACCTGTTCAGCCACCTGGCGAACATCGGCGACGTGCGCTCGCTCGTGATCCACCCGGCGTCGACGACGCACTCGCAACTGACCCCGGAGCAGCAGCTCACCACGGGTGTCACCCCGGGCCTCGTGCGCCTCTCGGTCGGTCTCGAGAACATCGACGACCTGAAGGAAGACCTCGAGATCGGCCTCGCGGCCGCCCGCGCGGTCACCCTCGCCGCGCGCAACGCCTGACCCCGGCATCCGCGCGATACGGACTCATCCGCGCGCTACGGCGCCACCCAACACGCGGTGGCGACCGTAACGCGCGGATGAGCACGTCGGCGCGCAAATAGGATCCCCCTATGGAGTGGCAGACCGCCGAAGACACGGTGCCGTCGAGTTTCATCACCGACGCGCAGATCCGCTCGCTCCTCGGCAAGCCGCCCGCAACGGGCGCCTGGCGCGAGAGCGACCCGATCGGGAACCGCCGGTTCATGGGGATCGGCGCGTTCGGCTTCGAGAGCGGGCAGTCGCTGCCGTTCGTGCGCATCGCCTACGAGACGTGGGGCGAGCTGAATGCGGATGCCTCGAACGCGGTGCTCGTCGAGCACGCCCTGACGGGCGACAGCCATGCGGTCGGCGAGGCCGGCGACGGGCATCCGACCTCGGGCTGGTGGCAGGGCATCATCGGCCCGGGGAAGGCGATCGACACGGACAGATGGTTCGTGGTCGTTCCCAACATGCTGGGCGGATGCCAGGGCACGACGGGCCCCGCATCCGCAGCCCCCGACGGTGAGTCGTGGGGCGCGCGCTTCCCGTTCACGACGATCCGCGACCAGGTGGCCGCGCAGGCGGCGTTCGCCGACAGGCTCGGCATCGCGAAGTGGGCGGCCGTCATCGGCGGCTCGATGGGCGGCATGAAGGCGCTCGAGTGGGCGGTCGGCTACCCCGAGCGGGTCGAGCGGCTCGCGGTGATCGCCGCTCCCCCGGTGACGACAGCCGACCAGGTGGCGCTCAACTCCGTGCAGCTCGAGGCGATCCGCACCGACCCGCTGTTCCACGGCGGCGACTACTACGACGCGGCCGACGGCGAGGGGCCGCATCGCGGTCTCGCTCTCGCCCGCAGGATGGCGCTGCTCAACTACCGCAGCCCCGACGAGCTGAACGCCCGCTTCGCGCGCAGCTGGCAGAGCGACATCAACCCACTGGGCGCGGGCGGCCGCTTCGCGGTCGAGTCGTACCTCGACTTCCACGGCAACCGCTTCACCCGCCGGTTCGACGCCAACAGCTACATCACCGTCGTGCAGGCGATGAACTCGCACGACGTCGGCCGCGACCGCGGCGGCGTGGCGGCCGCGCTCGAACGCATCACCGCCCGCACCGTCGTCGTCGGCATCGACACCGACCGCCTCTTCCCCGTGGAGGGCCAGCGGGTCATCGCGGCCGGGATCGCGGGGAACATCGACGGCGGTCACGCCGTCGTCATCCGCTCGGAGTACGGTCATGACGGGTTCCTCATCGAAGACGAGCTCATCGGCGAACAGCTGACCCGGCTGCTTGTCGAATGATCGCCCGGGTCCCCGCATGAATCGGATCTCCAAAGAGCGCGACCGCCTGCTCGCCGCCGCCGCGCGCGTCTACGGCGCGCTGACGACCCTCACCGCGATCGTCTGCTTCGTCCTGCCCTACGCGATCGAGCCGACCTGGGTCGAGGTGACGGTCGTCGGGCTCCTGCTGGTCGCGCTGGTCGGGTTCCTGTACCTCAGGGTCACGAGCGGCATCTGGTGGATCATCGGCATCGACGCCTTCGCGATCGCGGCACTGATTCTCGTCGGCACGGCCGACCCGAGCGTCGCCAACTCGGCGACCGCGTACGGCATCGGCGTCGTCGCGGGCGGCTCGGTCGCCGGCGTGGGCATCATGCTCGGGACGACGGGACCGCGCATGGTGCTCTACGTGGTGACGCTGTTCGCGTCGATCGCGGCGCTCGTCATTCCCGACAGCCACACCGAGTTCAAGTTCCACACGATCGCGATCGGCGTCGCCGGCTGGGTGTTCTGCACGGTTCTGGCCCTCTGGCTCGGCCGCATCGTGCCGCAGGCGATGCGACGCATCGCCAACATGAGCGACGCCTACCGCGCAGAGCGGGCCGCGAGCGAGACCGAGGCGCGCCGCCGGCAGGGCGCACGGCTGCTGCACGACACCGTGCTCGCGACGCTCACGCTGCTCGCGCACTCCGGCGTCGGCGTCGGCGAGACGTCGCTGCGCGAGCAGGCCGGCGAGGATGCCGCGCTGCTGCGCCAGCTGCGCATGGGATTCACGCCGAACCCCGCGGCGAGCGGCGAGTACAAGCTGCGGCCGGTCGAGGAATCCACCCTCGGCAACACCCTCGAGTCGGTCAAGCAGCGCTTCCGCCGCATGGGACTCGAGGTGACCTGGCACGGCAAGGGCCAGGTGCTGCTGCCGAGCGACACCCTCGACGCGTTCCTGCTGGCTCTGTCGGAGAGCCTCGAGAACGTGCGCAGGCACTCGGGCGTCGGCGAGGCGCACGTGACGATCACAGACGACGACCAGAGCGTGCGCGCCATGGTGACGGACGACGGCGTCGGCTTCTCTCTCGACCAGATCGCCCCCGGCCGGCTGGGCTTCAGCGAGTCGATCGTCGCGCGGCTGCGTGACGTCGGCGGCGACGCCCGCCTGTTCTCCGCGCCGGGGAGCGGCACGACCGTCGTTCTGGAGGTCCCGAAGTGAGCCACGTCGCCGCGCCCCCGCCCGTCGCCGAGTCGGTCCCGAGCGTCGATCGCCTCTCGAGCGGCCTGAACCTCGCTGCGAACGTCGTCCTCGCGCTCTGCTTCCTGTTCTTCATCGCCGACATCGCCTCCGTCGCGGTCCTGCCGCTCGACATCGCCGCCTGGGTCATCCTGATCGTGGTCGTGACGCTCACACAGCTCCGTACGGCCCGGCGCGTGCAGCTGCCACCGAGCTGGTACATCTACGCCCGCATCCTGTTCGCCGTCGTGCTGGTGCTCGACGTCTTCGGCGTGCTCGGCGAGGTCGGCAAGTCCGTGTGGGGCCCGTTCCCGACCGCGGCGATGGGCGTCGGCGCCGGCCTCGCGATGTTCGCGACCACCCAGAAGGGCCGCAGCATCCTGATGGCGGCCGCCGCCCTCGGCATCCTGCTCGTCGCCGACATCGTGCTCACGGCGAAGACCGCGTACGCCTTCGATCTCGCCCCCGGCATCGTGTCGATCGCGATCGCCGTGATCCCGCCGATCCTCGCCGTCGCGATCGTGCAGTCCTTCCGCAACATGGTCGAGTTCCAGTCCGACCTGTCGCAGGCCAAGGGCACCACCAGCGGCGCGGGCGCGAGCCTCGGCATGACCGCCTCCGAGCAGCTGGTGCGGCTCGACGCCCAGGCGGAGAAGCTGCTCGACGACGTGGCGAGCGGCCGGACGACGCTTCCGCTCCCCGACGAGATCGCGGAAGAGGCGTCCGCCATCGCCACCCAGCTGCGCATGAATCTGGTGGCGGGCAAGAGCGAGACCTGGCTGTACCACGCGCTGACGGAGTCCTCCGTGCTCGGGTCGATCACCTCGATCGACGACCCGGAAGGCCTCGCAGCCGGCCTCGCCCCCGACCAGCGCGACGGCCTGCTCACGTCCATCTGGATGTTTGCGGGCGACGGCGAGCGGGTAGCCCAATCGCTGACGGTGACCGTCCGCCGGTCGAGCGGGGCCGCAGGCCAGAACCAGCGGCTCGCGATCACGCTCGAGCTCATCGGTGTGCCGAAGCGGCGCATCGACCCGGCGGCATGGCAAGCTATCAGCCGAGTGGGGCGTTATTCGGATTCGTTCCAGAGTCCCACTCTGAGAATTGATGTCGATTGCGCGCTCGACGTTGTCGCCGATCGCTGACATCCCAAGAGAAGGAAGCGCTGTGACTGGCCAACCCATTCGGATCGCGATCGTCGATGACCACCGCATGATCCTCGGCGCGCTGACCGAGTGGATCCGCAACGCCGCCGACGACATCGAGGTCGTCTCCGCCGTCGCCACGTGGCCCGAGCTGCTCACGAGCCCGGCGTTCCCCGTCGACGTCGTGCTGCTCGACCTCGACCTCAAAGACAACATCCCCGTCTCGGTGAAGCTGTCCGCGCTCAAGACCGCCGGCGCCCGCACCGTGCTGATGAGCGCGTACTCCGACCCCAATGTGGTGCGCGAGGCTCTCGCGGCCGGCGCGCTCGGCTACGTCGTCAAGAGCGAGGACGCCGCGATGATCGCCGAGGCCGTGCGCTCGGCCCTCAGCGGCGAGACCTTCGTGTCTGCCGAGCTCGAGGTGCTGCTCAACGAGTCCGAGGGCTCCAGCCCCAAGCTGTCTGCGCAGGAGCGCCGTGTGATGGCGCTCTACGGCGCGGGCGAGCCGGTCAAGTCGGTCGCCTACAAGCTCGGCATCAGCGACGAGACGGCGAAGAGCTACTTGAAGCGCATCCGCGAGAAGTACCGCCTCGCGGGTTTCGACGTGGGCACCAAGGTCGCGCTGCGCAAGCGCGCCATCGCCGACGGCATCCTCTTGCACAACGACTGACGGCTTCGTCCTTTACGTGGTCGGCAGGTTGTTGACCGTGTCGGTGAGCTGCTGCAGGAACGGCCCGAGCCAGCTGCCCAGCCAGATGCCGACGCTGATCAGCGACCCGACCGAGGCCGCGATGAAGACCCAGATCGGCGCGAGCCCGCGCGGTGCGGCCACGCGCCGCACGATCACGCTGCGGCCGATCACGTAAACCCCGATCGTGGCGACGAGCGCGAAGAACGCGAAGCCCCAGTGGAACGGCCGGACGACGCCGATACGCGTGAGCCGCTTCCAGTCGAAGTACGCGAGCACGATCGACGCGGCGATCGACGCCCAGCCGAGAACGGTGCTCAGCCAGTAGGCCGGGCCGAGGAACGCCAGCGCGTCCGGTGGCGCGACGGGTGTGGTCTGCCCGGCATCCGTCGCCTGCTGCACCTGGTTGATGTAGTCGATGAACGGGCCCGTCTCGACGTGCACGAACCACACCGCGAGGCCCCCGACCAGCGGCAGCAGCGCGAGGATCCAGATGAGCGGGCCGTAGATCGGCGCCCCCTCCGGCAGCCGCTGCCGCACGGCCTGGGCGTTGGCGGTCGCCACGTGGTCTGTCCACTGCCCGCCGTCCCAGAATCGCTGGGCGGAGGGGTTCCAGGGGTCCGGGTACCAGCCGGGCGTCGCGTTGGTCACACCGGCAGGCTAGCGGGTGAACGGATGCCTCAGGCATCCGTCTTCGCCGACCGTCAGCGCACCGCGGGAAGCGACAGCTCGAGGGGCCGCGTGTGGGCGCGCAGCCGGCCGGTGCGGCGCTCGACGAGGAACGACGCCGACGCGATCACGAGGCCGAGCAGCGTCAGCACGAGGCCGATCCAGACCGGCGCGCGGTAGCCGAAGCCGAACGAGATCACGACGCCGCCGAGGTAGGCGCCGAGCGAGTTGCCGATGTTGAACGCCGAGTGGTTGAGGGCGGCGGCGATCGAGTGGGCGTCGTGCGCGACATCCATCAGCCTCGACTGCACCGCGGGCGCGACGGCCGACGCGGCCGCGCCGACCAGGAACACCCCGATGATGAGCAGCACGGGGATGCGGGCGAACAGGCCGGTGAACGCCAGCGAGACCATCACGGCGCCGAACGACGCGAAGATCGTGAGCTTGACCGAGTAGTCGCCCGCGCGACCGCCGGCGAGGTTGCCGACGAACATGCCGAGGCCGCAGACGACGAGCACGAGCGGCACCCACGGCTGCTGCGGCAGGTGCGCGACGTCGGTGACGAGCGGGGCGATGTAGGTGTACAGCGCGAAGAACCCCCCGAACCCGATCGCGCCCATGCCGAGTGCGAACCAGAGCTGCGGATGCCGGAACGCACTCAGCTCGCGCCGGAACGTCTGCTCGGGGTTGCCCGGCTGCCACGGCACCGCCGCGGCGATCGCGACGAAGGTGAGCGCGAACAGGCCGGCGACGAACAGGTAGGCGACCCGCCAGCCGTAGGTCTCGCCGACCCAGGTGATCGCGGGCACGCCGACGATGTTCGCGACCGTGAGGCCGGTCATGACGAACGCGACGGCGCGCACGCGCTTGCCCTCGCCCATCAGGTCGCCTGCGACGAGCGAGGCGATGCCGAAGTAGGCGCCGTGCGGCAGTCCGCACAGGAAGCGGAAGACGAGCAGCGAGCCGAAGTTCGGCGACAGCGCCGCGGCGACGGTCGCCACCGTGAAGGCGACGAGCAGCCACAGCAGCAGCTTCTTGCGAGGAAGCTTCGCCGCGCTCGCGGCGATCGTCGGGGCGCCGACGACGACGCCGAGGGCGTAGGCGCTCACCATCCAGCCGGCGCGCGCGTTGGCATCCTCATGGTTCGCCGCCCAGAGCTGCGGCAGCATCGCGTGCGCGATGTCGGGCAAGAGGCCCATGGCGACGAACTCGGTCGAGCCGATCGCGAAGCCGCCGAGGGCGAGCGCGATCAGGGCGAAGCGGATTCGAGCCGGCGAGAGCACCGCCGACCCGGCGGCGGTGCGGGGCATGGCGTCGATTCTACGCGAATCTCGAATCGATTCGACCCCGTGCCGGGTCAGGCGTCGAGCGCGGCCTCGAGGCGCTCGATCTTGCCGGCGAGCTCGCCCGAGTAGCCCGGGCGGATGTCGGCCTTCAGCACGAGCGAGACCCGGTTTCCGAACGGCAGCACGGCCTCGGTGGCGGCCTTCACAACGGCCATCACCTCGTCCCACTCCCCCTCGAGCTCGGTGAACATCGAGCTCGTGCGGTTCGGCAGGCCCGACTCGCGCACGACGCGCACCGCGGCGGCGACGGCGTCGTGCACCGAGCCGTCGTCGTTGGCCGAGGCGCCGCCCGACGGGGCGACGGAGAAGGCGACGATCATGATCTTCCTTTCGTTGACGGGGCGCGCCAGAGCGCGACGAGCGCCCAGGCGAAGACGACGAGCTCGAGCGCGTTGCGCGCCGTGAGCACAACGAGCATGAGCGGGTTGAGCGCGAGCATCGCGTTGTAGAACCAGGGGTAGATGAGCTGGGTGAGCACGGTGGATGCCAGCACCAGCGCAGCCGGCAGCGCGAACCGCCGCCCCGCGACCATCAGGCCGAGCATCACCGGCACGGCGAACCAGGCGTGATACTGCGGCGATCCGACCTTGTCGAACGCGCAGAAGCCGACCGTGAGGGCGAGGGCGAGCAGCGCGGTCCCGTATCGCGGCTCGGCCTTCTGCAGCACCGCGACGAGGCCGATCAGCACCGCGGCGGCGACCGCCACCGGCATCCCCCAGTCGGCGATGTGCGCGAGCGTCGACGAGCCCGGGCCCGAGACCTGGAACGTGTAGATGCCGGTGTCGTAGTAGACGCGGATGCCGGGGATCTTCGCCCACGCCGCCCAGAGCAGCGGCGTCGCGAACGGCGACTCGACCTGCAGGCCGCGCCCCGACTGCTGCCCGACGAAGCTGAACAGGTAGCGCGCGCCGAGTGCGAACCACGCGATCGCGACGACCGCCGCCGTGGTCGCGACGGCGGCGATGAGCACCCGCCAGCGGCCCTTCGCGGCGACGACCGCGGCGAGCACGATCGCGGCCGGCCAGAACTTCACCCAGGCGCCGAGCGCAAGAAGCACGCCCGCGAGCCACGGCCGCGTCGCGAGCGCGACGACGCCGAGCACGGCGAGCGCGACCGACACGACGTCGAGGCGGCCGAGCGCGACCGGGCCGAGGGCGAGCAGTGCGGCGAGCCAGTACCAGGCGGCACGCGTGCGCGGCACCGTGTTGCGCGAGATCAGCACCCCGAACGCCGCGGCGTTCAGCAGGCTCACCTGCAGCAGCCAGATCGCCCCGTAACCGGCGGGCCCCCCGATCAGCGGGATCAGCATCGGCACGAGCGCGACGATCGGGTACACCCACGGCTGATCGATCGCGGGCCACCCGTTCCCGTGCACCGCGTTCTCGGCCCACACCCGGTAGAAGCCGGTCACATCGTTGAACGAGTCCCCGGTGACGCCCGGCCAGAGGCACGCCGCCGCGATCACGAGGTGCACGGCGATGAACGCGGGCCACAGCACAGAACGACGTCTGAGCAGGGCGCGCATGGCCCCACCCTAGCGGGGCGGCGGCGCCGGCCTCGCCGGCCCGGGGGTTCGTCACCTCACGCACGATTCGTCACCTCGATCTCGCCTCGCGGGGTGACGAATCGCGCGTTCCGTGACGAATCGTGCGCAGCCCATGAGGCCGCCCGGTGAGGATCTTCCCGCACACAAGGGCTTGACCACGGCTGCTGTCCCCAGAACCGCCCCTGGGCGGCGAGCCCGACCTCGCGAACTCGCGAAACTCCCCTCATGAGGCTCGACACACTTCTCGGCGTGAACCAGGGATTCATCTCGCGCGCCCAGCTGCGCCACGCCGGGTTCACATCGCATGGAATCCGCGCCCTCCTCGCCGAAGGCGCTCTCGTCGCGTTCACGCGCGACATCCTCGGGCGGCCGACCGCGAACCCCGCGTTCAAGCGGGCGGTCACCATGGGCGGGCGCGCCGCCTGTGTGACCGCGGCGCGCGCCATGGGCGTCTGGGTGCTCGACACCGATGAGTTCCACATCATCCCGCGCTCGCACAATGGCCGGTTCCGGGCCGATGGCCAGGTGCCGGAACCCGTCACGCATTGGACGCCCGAACCCATCGAGCCCGACCACTACCGTCTGGCCGTCGAATCCGGCCGGAACGCGCTTGCGCACATCGCCCGATGCCAGCCCCTCGACGTCGCCGCCGCCAGCTTCGACTCGGCGGTGAAGCTGGCCATGATCACCGTCGAAGAGCTGCAGCGCCTGGCATCCGTTCATCGCGGCCGGTTCGCCGAGACCGTGGCGCTTGTCACGGGCGACGCGGATTCCGGGCTCGAGACCCTGGCGCGCGTGCGCCTCGGCTGGGCCGGCGTCGAGTGTCGACGCCAGGTCGTCATCGACGGACACCCCGTCGACCTTCTGATCGGCGACCGGCTCATCATCCAGCTGGACGGGAAGCAGCACCTCGAGGACCCGGTGCAGCTCGCGCGCGACCGCCGACAGGATCGGCGGCTTCGGCTGATGGGCTACACGGTGCTCCGCTACGGCTACGCCGAGGTCGTGTTCGGCTGGGAAGGCGTTCTGGCCGAGATCCTGGCCAGCGTGGCGGGACTCGCCCACGTCGCCCAGTAGGGGAACGCACGATCCGTCACGCGGAACTCGCCGCGCGAGGTGACGAATCGTGCGTCGGGTGACGAATCGTGCGCGGCGGCCGACTCAGACGGCGACGAAGACGGCCATGAGGGCGACGGATGCCGCCGACAGCAGCATCTCCGCACGAGCACCGTGCCGGCGGGCGCGCCACACCGACCACCCGACGTACGCAGCCGCCGCGGCGAGCGCGAGCGGCGCGACGCCGAGCCCCTGGCTCATACCGGGCATGGCCATGCCCGGAGAACGGCCGCCCGAAGCATCCGCCATGGCCCCTGTCATCGCCACCGTGAGCGCCGCCATCACGACGAGCCCAAGCGCACGATGAGCCGCGAGGGGCGTGCAGCAGCGTGCCCCGCTCCCCGGCACCGCGACCACGATCGCGAGGCCCAGCTCGAGCGCGACCCACAGTGCCGCAGGCAGCAGGCGCAGCGCCGGCACCATGGTGTCCGCCATACCGAGCACCATCACGGCCATGGCTGCCGGGCCGCGCCAGGCGACCAGGCGGCCACGAGCCACAGCGACGGGACTAGTGGTGGTGGTCATGCCCCGCGTGCTCCGAGTGGTCGGAAGAACCCGTGTGGCCAGGTGCGCAGTGGTCGGACACGGTGGGCTTCACGTTGAGCGCCGGGTTCCTGTCGAAGAATCCGTACGGCTTCATCGTGAACTTGACGTAGTCCGTCGGCATGACGGGCCAGTCCTCGGGGCGCGGGAAATGCGTGAGACCGAAGGTGGTCCACAGAACGATGTCGTCGCCGTCGAGGTTGCGATCGGCGGCCTGCCAGGCCGTGATGCCGTCCACACCTGGATTCTGGTTCACGAACTCCCCAGCCGGGTAGCGCTCGTCGGAAGAATATTGCGTCACCCACAGCGTCTTGGTCGTGTAGGCGGCGCGCTTCGCGATCGAGGATGCCGGGTCCGCGAGCAGCGTGGGCGACTGCTCGACGTGCAGCACGTAACCGGGGTGCTGCCCGAGGCCGTTCACCTTCTCGGTGTTGGTGATCATCCAGTTGCGGCTCGCGGCGCCGTGGGCGTCGAGGGCGCCCTCCGCCTCCGAGGCGATGCGGCGCACCGACTTGGTGAACGCGTTGCCGTGCTCGTTGCCCGGCCCGATCGGCACGCGCACGGCGTCGATCTCGTCGACGGCGTTCGTCACGCCGTCGACCATCATGTCGAGTCGCGCGCTGAACAGGTGCTGGTGGTACGGGGCGCCGACGCCCGGCGCGACCAGGGTCGCGTATTGATAGTCGGGGTCACCGCTGTGAGCGGAGGGGAACAGGATGCCGGTGAGCTTCGCCTCGAGCTCGATGGTGCCGTCGAGGTACAGGTACCAGTAGAAGCCGTAGTCGTAGTTGCCGACGGTCGTGAAGAACGAGATCACGAGGCGCCGCGAGCGGCGCACCTCCGACTCTCCCGTGAAGACGTCGGTGTGCTTCCACAGCACGCCGTAGTCCTCCTCGTGCATACAGATCGCGTTCTCGATCGTGCGCGGGTTGCCGAGCTCGTCGGCGAGCGTCGCGTCGAAGTACCGGATCTCGCCGAGGCAGTCGCAGCCGAGCGTGAGCGAGTTCGTGTAGCGCCCGAAGACGTACTCGCCCGTGTCGAAGTAGTTCTGCCAGTAGCGCGACGGCGACGGGTCACCGTAGGGCACGACCATCTCGGCGATCGAGCCGCGATACATGATCGGGCGCACCTCGCCGCCCTTGTCAGGGTCTGCGAAGGCGAGATTGCGCAAGATCAGCCCCTCGCGGGCGTCGAAGCCGAGGTCGAGGCTCCAGTTCGCCCACTCGACGTGCTCGCCGGCGACCGTGAAGCTGGGCCCCTCGGGCTGCGTGATCTCGAGCGGCTTGAGCCCCTCGAGGTCGGCGGGGCGACCCTCGGGCAGGTGGTAGTTCGCCGACGCGTCGGGAATCGGCGCGGCATCCGTCTCGACGATCTGCAGCAGCTCGTGCGAGATCACGTCGACGTAGGCGCACAGGCCGTCGACCGGGTGCGCCCATGGGTGGTCGTGCTCGTGGTCCATGCGGAAGGCGAACACGCGGATGACGCGGCGCCCCTCCTCCCCCGGGATCTCGTAGAAACCAGGCGAGAGCGGCACTTGGACGACCTGCTCGGGCGTCACGCCGCGCCGGGCGAGCGCCTCGACCCAGCGCGGGTCCTCGTTGACGATGCCCGCGATGTCCGCGAACTCCTCATCGAGGATCGGCACCTGGCCGCGGCTGCCATCGATGGGCACGGTCGAGACGACGGATGCCTGGGTCAGCGACACCGCGACGTCGAGCGACGCTCCGGTGGCCCGGTCGAGCAGCATGGCGCGCACCTCGCGGGCGGGGGCCTCGCCGGTGCCCGCCTGCCAGGCGAGCACGTCGGCCTTGTCGGGCTCGAGAAGCCCGAGATAGGCGTAGCGCGTCGTCGGCGTCACGAGCCCTGCGGCCGCGATGAGCTCGCTGGCCGCGGCGATCTCGGCCGCGGTCAGGCTCGACAGCGGTGTGGCGGCGCGGGCCGCGTCGTCGTGGTGGTGGGCGTGGCTGTGATCGGTGATGGTCACTGTCTTACTCCTCGATGGTGCTGATGGTGTCGATGACGTTCTTGTAGGCCGCGGGCTTCCGCGCCTTGATGACGAGGGCCTGCACGATCCCGAAGACGGGGAAGGCCGCCATGAGGGCGAGGAACGTCACGGTCAGGGTGCCGAACACGGGGTTGCCCTTCGCATCGGCGTCGCCGATGAGCAGCGGGAAGTTCTGCGCGATGATCACGGCGACGACGGCCAGGCCGAGGAATCCGATCACAGGTGCGATCCACGTCTTCCACAGACCTGCCTTGATCTTCTTCGCGGTGAAGTAAGCGATCACCGCGAGACAGGTGAGCCCCATCAGCACAACGATCGCGAAGGTCGAGATGCCGCTGAACCAGGTGAACACCTGCAGCACCGGGTCGAGGTGGAACAGCGCGAACGCGATCATGAGCACGGCGGCGGTGATCGTCTGCACGATCGACGAGGCATGCGGCGAGCGGTGCGTCTTGTGCACCTTGCCGAGCGCCGTCGGCAGCACGGACGCGTTGGACATCGAGTGCTGGTAGCGGGTGATCACGTTGTGGAAGGACAGCACGCAGGCGAACATGCTCGTGATCATCAGGGTGTTGACGATCCAGCCGCCAACGGGGCCGAGGTAGCGCGCGGTGACGGTGCCGATGAAGGCAGACGGGTCCTTGGCGAGCTCGCTCATGAGATGGCTCGGGCCGATGCCCATGACGAGCGCCCATGAGGCGAAGGTGTAGAACACCGCGATGATGATCAGGGAGGCGTAGGTCGCCCGGGGGATGGTCTTCTGCGGGTCCTTCGCCTCGTCGCGGTAGATCGCCGTCGACTCGAAGCCGATGAACCCCGCGAGCGCGAACATCAGCGCGAGCGCGGGGGCGCCGCTCATCACGTTGGTCGGGTTGAACGGGGCGACCGACAGGCCCTCGGCGCCGCCGGTGGCGACGACCGCGCCGGCGAGCACCAGCACGACGCCGATCTCGCAGACGAGGAAGACGCCGAGCACCTTGCCCGACAGCTCGATGTGGCGGTAGCCGAGCAGGCCGACGATCGCGACCATCGCCAGCGAGTACAGGAACCAGGGCAGCGTCGGCCCGTGCAGCGAGACGACGTAGCCGCTCATCACCGCACCGACATAGCCGTACACCGCCACCTGCACGGTCGTGTAGGTGAGGATCGCGAGCCAGGCGGCGGCGAGCCCGAGGGGGCGGCCGAGGCCGTAGCCGACGTAGGTGAAGAACGCGCCGGGGCGCGGCACGTAGTTGCTCATCGTCGAGAGGCCGACCGCGAAGAACAGCAGGATCGCGCCGCCGACCAGGTACATCGTGGGAGCGCCGATGCCGTCGCCGAGCAGGGCGCCGACAGGGAAGCCGCCACCGACGACGGTGAGCGGCGCGGCTGCGGCGATCACCATGAAGACGATCGAGCCGACGCCGAGGCGGCCGGTGAGCTTCCGGGCAGGCCGCGCCGGGGCGGCCACGGCGCCGGAAGCGGCGGGGAGTGCGGTGGGGTCCGCGGTTGTCATGCGAGCCTCCTCAGGTAGTGGTCGGAACGGATGAGCCCATGCTCGACATGGCCGGTTTCGCCTGAGTGACCCCGCCGTAACGCTCGTTGCGACCCGAATGAGACAGGGTGTCGGATCCGTCTCATCCGGGGTCCCACAGTCGCGATCTGCAGGAAACGCGCGCGCAACACTCCGGTGTCACGCTCTTTCGGTGACCGCGCACGACACGCCAGACCGCCTCGTCGCGCTCGGCCGCGCCATCGCGCGCCCCCCGGTCGTCGCAGGCGTCGAGCAGAACAGCCCGATGGCCGGACTCGAGCGACGCACGGTCGGATTCGTCGATGTGCTGGCCCAGTCGATCGGGGCGGTCGCCCCGGCGGCGGGCACCGCGACGGTCCCCGCGCTCATCGCCGTGCAGGCCGGCTCCGGCGTGCTGATCGCCGTCGCCGCCGCGTGGCTGCTCGCGATCTGCGTCGCCGCGACCCTGAACCAGTTCGCGCTGCGCATCGCGGCGCCCGGCTCGCTCTACACGTTCACCACGAAGGGGCTCGGCGCGGGGCCCGGGTTCGCCGCGGCATCCGGCCTGCTCGTCGGCTACGGATTCATCGCGATGTTCGGCGTCGTCGGCGCCGCCTATTTCCTGCAGAACTTCCTGAGCGCACTCACCGGGGCGTGGGCGGCCGGGCCATGGGTGACGGTCGCACTCCTCGTCGGCGTGGGGGCCGTCTGCTTCGGGGTGCTGCGGCGCGGCATCCGCCTCTCGTCCCGGGTCACCCTTGTGATCGAGCTGGCGTCGCTCGTCGTGATCCTCGCCCTGCTCGCGATCGTGCTGAGCCGCCTCGATGCGGCGCAGCTGGCCGCGCCGTTCACCGCGCGGCCGCCGGCGTTCGGCGGCCTCGTGGCCGGCACGGCGGTCGCGCTCACCGCGTTCGTCGGCTTCGAGTCGGCCGCGTCGCTCGGCCGTGAGGCGGCACGGCCCTTCCTCACCGTGCCGCGCACGATCCGCTGGACGGTGCTGGGCGTCGGCGCCGTCTACCTGCTGTCCGCCTATACGCAGCTGGCGGGCGCCGGGGCATTCGGCATCGGCTTCGACGGCGGGCAGGCAGTGGCGAGACTTGCGAGCGACACGGATGCCGCGGCTGTCGGCACCCTGCTCGATCTCGGCCTCGCCGCGTCGTTCACGGCGTGCGCGATCGCCTCGCTCACCGCCCTCGCCCGCGCGGTCTTCACCCTCGGGCGCGAGGGCGTGCTGCCGCGCGCGGTGGGGCGCATCGAGCCGCTGCGGAAGACCCCGTACCGCGCCCTCGCGGTCGTCATCCCCATCACCGTCGCGGTGCCGCTGGCACTCCACGCGGTCGGCTGGTCGCCCTGGCAGTCGCTCGAGTTCCTCATCGTGGTGTCCGCGGCGGGCTACATCACGGCCTACGTGCTCGCGACGGTGGCGCTGCCCGCGTTCCTGCGCCGCATCGGCGAGTCGAGTCTGCGCACCGACCTCGTCGCCGGCATCGCGGCGGTCGGGCTCACCGGGGTGCTCATCACCTACCTCGTGGTGATGGTGCCGGGCGAGCCTGTCGCCGTCGCCGTCGTCGGCGGCCTCGCTGTGCTCGCCGCGCTCGCCTACCTCTACCTGCGCACCGCGCGCTCGCGAGCGCTCGCCCGGGCGGGCCTCTTCGACCACACGACCTCGTCAGACCTGCTGGGCGGCTCATGAGCCAGCCCGGGCGCGACCCCGGCCTGACCGGACGGCAGCCCGGGGCGGTGCACGGCGCGCTCAGCGTGCTCGAGGAGGTCGCCAGGGTGGGTCCCGGCGTCACCGCACAGCAGATCTCGGCAGGCCTCGGGCTGCCGCGCGCCACCACCTATCGCCTGCTCAACCTGCTCGTGCAGGACGAGTACCTGGTGCGCCTGCCCGACCTCGCCGGCTTCGCGCTCGGCCGCAAGGTCGCGCTGCTCGCGGGAGTCGCGGGGCTGGCCGTGCAGCCCGAGCCGCAAGACGCGCCGCACGACATCCTGGTCGAGCTGCGCGGTCGCATTCGCGGCGGCGTGCACCTCGCCTCCTTTCGCGAGGGCGTGCTCGAGCTCGTCGACGTCGACCCCGACTTCCCGCTCTCCGACGAGCGGCGCATGCTGAGCGACCTCACCGCCTCCGCCCTCGGCGGCCTCTTGCTCGCCGAGCGGCGCGGCGCGCCGGTGCCGTACGTCGCGGTTTTCGACGGCTCGGTTCCGGGCCGCGGATGCTTCGCCGCGGCGATCCGCGACGCGCAGGGGAGCCTCGTGGCCGGCCTCGCGCTCGCGCTGCCCAGTCAGCGCCTCGGCGACCCGGAGGCGCTGCTCGAGCTCACCGCGGCCGACCGGCCTCGGCTCGCGGCGGCTTTGCGGTGAGTCGCGCGTAGGAACCGTGCCTAGGACGCAGGCTTGTTCCTACGTCTTCGCTCACTCAACAGGAACAATCGTGCGAAATACGCCCCGTTCCTACGCGGGGTCGCCCGCAGATGGATCGCTTTCGTCGCGCATCTGAAGCAAAGCCGAGACCACGCCCGGCAGCGTGCGCGTGATGTCGAGCGCCGCGATCGGGCCGCCGTTCGAAGCCTTCACCCCCGCGAGCCCGTGCAGCGCGGCCGCCGTCGCGGCGAGCTCGCCAAGCGCCGCGTGACCGCGCTCCGCGATGTCGGCCGCGTGGCTCGCGAGCAGCGCGCCGAGGACTCCTCCGAGCACGTCACCGCTGCCGGCACTAGCGAGCCACGTCGTTCCGAGCGACACCGAGATCGGCTCGCCGCCCGGCGACGCGATGTGCGTGGTCGAGCCCTTGAGCAGCACGGTCACCCCGAGGGTCTCGGCGGCGTGGGCGGCGGCGGCCGCGGCATCCGCCCTGATCTCGTCGATCGCGAGCGGGGAGCGGGTGGTCGCCAGCGTACGCTCCAGCTCGCGGTAGTGCGGGGTGATCACGGCCGGCCCGGTCGCGACCTGCAGCCGGTCGAGCGCGCCCGCGTCGATCACGACCGGCACCCCGTCCATGAGCGCGGTGCCGATGTGCGTGTTGTCGTCCATGGTGCGCTCGAGGGCGCCGGGGATGCCTGAGCCGACCAGCCACGCCTGCACGCGCCCGGCGCCGGTCACCACCTCGGGGCGCCGCTGCAGCACGAGCGCCGTCGGGGTCGGCGACCCGAAGTAGCGCACCATGCCGACGCCCGTGCGCACCGCGGCCTCGACGCCGAGCACGGCGGCGCCCGGGAACGCCTCGGAGCCGGTCGCGACGCCGAGCACCCCGCGGCTGTACTTGTCGTCGCCCGTGACGGGTGCCCGCAGCATCCGCGCCGTGTCCTCCGGTGTCCACACCCGTTCGGCCGTCATGCCACCACGATAGGTTCGAAGGCGTGAGCTCGCCCATCTCTCTTCCCGGCCGTACCGTCGTCTTCGACTACGGCGAGGTGATCTCGCTCTCCCCGACGGAGGCGGACCGCAGGGTGATCCTCGGATTGGCCGACGTCCCCGCCGACCCGTTCTGGCGGGCGTACTTCGCCCACCGCGACGGGCTCGACCAGGGCACGGCCGGCGTGCGCGCCTACTGGCAGGCGATCGCGGCCGAACTCGGGGTCACGTGGTCGGACGCGCGCATCCACGAGCTGTGGGCCGCCGACTTCCGCTCATGGCTCTCGGTGAACCCCGGCACGGTCGAGGTGCTCGCCGACCTCAAGGCCGGCGGCACGAGGCTCGCACTGCTGTCGAACGCGGGGCCCGACTTCGGCTCCTACTTCCGGCACGGTCCGCTCTCGGACTGGTTCGACGCGTTCTACGTCTCCGGCGAACTGAAGCTGCTGAAGCCGGAGGCCGACATCTACCGTCATCTGCTCGACGACCTCGGAATCGCCCCGGCCGAGATGGTGTTCACGGACAACAGGGCGGACAACGTGGCAGGAGCCGAGGCCCTCGGCATCATCGGCCACGTGTTCACCGACGCGGAATCGCTCCGCGGATTCCTGACCTCACTCGCCTAGGACCCATGACCTCACAACTCTTCACCCCGATCACCCTCGGCCCCGTCACCTTCGCCAACCGCGTCTTCATCGCCCCGATGTGCCAGTACTCGGTGCTTGCGCGCGACGGCGTGCCCACCGACTGGCACCTCGTGCACCTCGGCTCGCTCGCTTCGGGCGGCGCGTCGCTCGTCATCACCGAGGCGACCGCGGTGAGCCCGGAGGGGCGCATCTCGCCGCAGGACACCGGCATCTGGAACGACGAGCAGCAAGAGGCGTGGGCCCGCATCGTCGGCTTCGTCCACGAGCGCGGGGCGAAGGCCGGCATCCAGCTGCAGCACGCGGGCCGCAAGGCGTCGACGTATGCACCGTGGGGCACCGACCGCCGCGGAACGGTGGCCGCCGCCGACGGCGGGTGGACGCCCCTCGGCCCGTCGGCCGTCGCCTTCCCCGGCTACGACACGCCCGAGGCTCTCGACGCGGCGGGCATCGACACGGTGGTCGCCGACTTCGCGACGGCCGCCCGGCGTGCGCTCGACGCCGGTTTCGACGTGCTCGAGCTGCACGCCGCGCACGGCTACCTGCTGCACCAGTTCCTGTCGCCGCTGTCGAACCGGCGCGACGACCAGTACGGCGGCTCGCTCGAGAACCGTGCGCGCCTGCTCATGCGCGTGCTCGACGCCGTGACGGATGCCGCGGCCGGCCGCGCCGCCGTCTTCGTCCGCTTCTCGGCCACCGACTGGCTCGAGGGCGGCTGGACCGAGTCGGACACCGCGACCGTCGCCCGGTGGGCGCGCGACGCCGGCGCCGACTTCTTCGACATCTCGACGGGCGGCAACGCCCACGCCGACATCCCGGTCGGGCCGGGCTACCAGGTGCGCTTCGCGCAGTACGTGCGCTCGCTCGGCGAGGTTCCGGTCGGCGCGGTCGGCATCATCACCGACGGCGCGCAGGCCGAACAGATCGTCGCGAGCGGTCAGGCGGATGCCGTGCTCATCGCCCGCGAGGCGCTGCGCGACCCGCACACCCCGCAGCGCTGGGCGCGCGAGCTCGGCGCCGATGAGCCGGCTCTCTGGCAGCCGCAGTACGAGCGCGCCCGCGTTCGCCGCTGAGCTGTGCGCGGGTGAAGACGCGTTTCCGCGGGTGAAGGTTCTCCCGCAGAAACGTTGTTTCACCCGCGCACGCGCGTGCGCGGGTGAAATGACACTTCCGCGGGCGACGTTTCTGCCGCGCACGCGCGGTTTCACCCGCGCACGCGGAAGGCGCCGGCGTCACTCCCGCCGCGTGGCGTCATGCACCTCGCCGACGAGCTCCTCGAGGATGTCCTCGAGGAACAGCACGCCGATCGCGCGGCCGAACGGGTCGGCCGTGCGCGCGAGGTGGGTTCCCGAGCGACGCAGCACCGCGAGCACCGATTCGATCTCGGCGTCGGAGTCGACGTCGACCAAGGGGCGGATGCTCGCCGCGGGGATCGGCACGTCGAACTCCTCGCCCTCGAGGTCGAGCACGTCTTTCAGGTGCACGTAGCCGACAGGGGTCCCCCGCTCGTCCTCGATCACGTACCTGCTGAACCCGTGCTTCGCCACCGCGCGCTCGACGTCGGCCGGCGTCGCGGACGGGGGCAGGGTCTCGATCGAGGCGAGCGGCACCGTGACCTCGCGCGCGGTCTTCGCGCTGAACTCGAAGGCGTTGGTGAGCGCGCCCGTCGAGTCCTGCAGCAGCCCCTCGCGGGTGGACTGCTGCACGATCGTCTCGACCTCCTCGAGCGTGAAGGTCGACACGGCCTCGTCGCGCGGCGTCACCCCGGTGAGCCGCACGATGCCGTTCGCCGCCCAGTTGAGCGCGTGCGTGATGGGACCGAACACGCGCCCCACGAAGACGAGCGGCGGGGCAAGCAGCACGACGGCCCTGTCGGGGAACGAGAACGACAGGTTCTTCGGCACCATCTCGCCCAGCACGACGTGCAGGAACGACACGATCACCAGGGTGATGACGAACGACGTGACGTCGATCGCGGTGTCGGACAGCCCGGTGAGCCCGAGCGGTCCGTGCAGCAGGTGGTGGATCGCCGGCTCTGCCACGTTCAGGATCAGCAGCGAGCACACCGTGATGCCGAGCTGTGTCGTCGCGAGCATGAGCGTCGCGTGCTCCATCGCCCACAGGGCCGTGCGTGCGCTGCGCTTCCCGCGCTCGGCGGCCGGCTCGATCTGCGAGCGCCGGGCGCTGATGACGGCGAACTCCGCGCCGACGAAGAACGCGTTGCCGGCGAGCAGCACGAACAGCCAGACGATGCCGGCCCAGTCAGACATCCATCTCACCCGCCTGCGCCGCGCTGTTGATCTCGACGGATGCCTGTGGCCGGGGTGTGAACGCCAGGCGGTCGACCCGGCGGCCGTCGAGCGCGGTCACCCGCAGCGTGCCGCCGTGGACCGCGACCGTGTCGCCGAGCTCGGGCAGGCGGCCGAGGCTCGCCATGACGAAACCGGCGACGGTCTCATAGCGCTCGTCCTCCGGCACCTCGATGGCGGCGCGGTCGAGCAGCTCGTCGGGGCGCAGCAGCCCGCTGAACTCGATCTCGCCCGTCGAGCCCGGAGCGAGCACGATGTCGATCGGTCCGGTGTCGTGCTCGTCGGCGACCTCGCCGACGAGCTCTTCGACGAGATCCTCGAGCGTCGCGACGCCTGCGGTGCCGCCGTACTCATCGACGACGACCGCCATCTGCAGGCTGCGCGCCCGCAGCTCGGCGAGCAGGCTGTCAAGTCGCATCGTCTCGGGCACGCGCAGCGCCTCGGACTGCAGCGCGCTCACGGGCACGCGCCCGCGGCGCTCGCGCGGAACCGCGACGGCCTGCTTGATGTGGACGATCCCGGCGATGTCGTCGATTCCGTCGTCGATCACCGGGAACCGCGAGTAGCCGGATTCCTGCGCGAGGGCGATCACATCGGCGGCCGTGTCGTCGCGCTTGACCGTCTCGAGCTGCGGGCGCGGGGTCATGACGTCGCCCGCGACGCGGCCCGAGAACATCAGGGTGCGATCGAGCAGGCTCGCGGTGTCCTGCTCGAGCACACCCTGCTCGGCCGAGCGGCGCACGAGGGAGCTGAGCTCCTCGGCGCTGCGGGCACCGGAGAGCTCCTCCTTCGCCTCGACGCCGAAGATCGCGAGCACTGCGTTGGCACTCCCGTTGAGCACGGCGACCGCGGGGCGGAAGACGCGGGTGAACACGGTCTGAAACGGAATCACGACGCGCGCTGTCGCGACCGGCAGCGCGAGCGCGAAGCTCTTCGGCACCAGCTCGCCCAGGATCATCGACGCGAGCGTCGCGACGACGATCGCGACGATCGACGCGGTGACGGTGGCCGCGGCATCCGTCATTCTCAGGGCGTCGAAGGCGGGCCGCAGCAGGCCGCCGATCGACGGCTCGAGGGTGAAGCCGGTGAGCAGCGTGGTCAGGGTGATGCCGAGCTGCGCGCTCGAGAGATGAGTCGACGTGTGCCGCAGCGCCTCGATCGTCATGGCGAGGCGGCTCTCGCCGCGCTCGCGACGGGCCTCGAGCTCGGCCCGGTCGAGGTTCACCAGTGCGAACTCGCTCGCGACGAAGAAGCCCGTTCCCACGATCAGGACGACGCCGATGCCGAGCAGCACCCACTCGTTCATGACAGGACGCAACTCAGCCGGGTGATCGGCCGAGGTCTATGGCTGCGCGCAGACGGGGGCTCCATACGACGCCAGTGTATCGAGCGACTACCAGCTGACCGGCAGCGCCTTGCCCTCTTCGTAGCCCGCCGCCGACTGCAGGCCGACGAGGGCGCGCTCGTGGAACTCGGCCACCGAGCGCGCGCCGGCGTAGGTGAACGACGAGCGGACCCCCGTCGTGATCATGTCGAGCAGGTCCTCGACCGAGGGCCGCAGCGGATCAAGATAGATCTTCGACGACGAGATGCCCTCGGCGAACAGCTCCTTCCGCGCCCGGTCGTATGCCGACAGCCGGGCGAAGCGCGCCTGCACGGCCTTGTTCGAGGCCATGCCCCAGCTCTCCTTGTACAAAGCCCCGGAGGCATCCGCCCGCAGCAGGCCGGGCGCCTCGATCGTGCCAGCGAACCAGGAGCCGATCATGACGGATGCCGCACCGGCGGCCAGCGCAAGCGCGACGTCCCTCGGGTAGCGCACCCCGCCGTCGGCCCAGACGTGCGCGCCCAGCTCGCGCGCGGCCTCCGCCGTCTCGAGCACGGCGGAGAACTGCGGTCGCCCGACGGCCGTCATCATGCGGGTGGTGCACATGGCGCCCGGCCCGACGCCGACCTTGAGGATGTTCGCGCCCTCTGCGACGAGGTCCTGCACGGCGGCGGCCGTGACGATGTTGCCGGCGACGAGCGGCAACCCGAGGTCGAGCCCGGCGACGGTGCCGAGCGCGCGACGCATGCCGTCCTGGTCGCCGTGCGCGGTGTCGAGCACGAGCACGTCGACGCCGGCATCCCGCAGCGCGATCGCCCGCGCAGCCACGTCGCCGTTGATGCCGATCGCGGCCGCGAGGCGCAGCCGGCCCTGGGCGTCGACGGCCGGCGGGTAGATCGTCGAGCGCAGCGCCGAGGTCTTCGACAGGGTGCCGATCACGCGCCCTTGCGAGACGACGGGCGCGAACTCGACGTCGGCCGCGTCGAGCAGGTCGAAGGCGGCGCGCCCGTCGGGAACGTCCTCCGCCTCGAGCGCGGCGAGCTCGCCGTGCACGAGGTCGCCGAGCCGGGCATCCGGCGGCACCACGGCGAGCCGCGACGCGAGCACCGCGCCGACGTACCGCTCGTCGGCGTCGTGCAGCACGATGCCGAGCCCGTGCACGGGCGGAACGTGCTCCAGGGCGTCGGCCGCGGTGTCGTCCGGCGACATCACGATGGGCGTGTCGTACGCGACCGGCTGCGATTTGACGAAGCGGATGCCTGCCGCGAGCTCCTGCGGGTGCAGGTCCTGCGGCAGCACTCCGAGACCGCCGCGCCGCGCCAGCGTCGCCGCGAGCCGCGGACCGGTGACCGAGTTCATGTTGCTCGCGACGATCGGGATCGTCGCGCCCGTGCCGTCCCCTGGCGCGAGATCGACGTCGAGCCGGCTGGTGATCGCCGAGCGGCTGGGTACCAGGAAGACGTCGGAGTACGTGAGGTCGTGCTGGGGTGCTTGGCCATAGAACCGCATGGCCCAACGCTATTGCGGACAGGGCACGTCGGGCACGGCGCATTGTGCACAGGGATTAGGCTTGATGCTCGTTGGGCTGCGTGGCCGGAACGCCTCGAAGTCCGGCGATTGAAAGACCTGACGTCAATGGAGAAGGTGGGCGATCAGCTGTGGCAAGCCAGTTGACTGGCACGGAAGAGGGACAGTTCGGAGCCAACGACTGGCTGGTCGAAGAGCTCTACGAGCAGTACCTCGCCGACAAGAACTCGGTGGACCAGTCGTGGTGGCCGATTCTCGAGCAGAAGCGCGCTGAGAGCGCCCAGGCCCCGACCCCGCCCGCTCAGGCGGCCTCGGCCCCGGCATCCCCCGCCCCTGCCACAGCTGCGACTGCAGCCCCGGCCGCGCCCGCAACCGGCCAGACGTCGACGCAGCAGCCGGTCGCGCGCACCACGTCGGTCGCGCCGAAGCCGACCCCTGTGCCTGCCGACGCCCCGGCCGCCGCCCCGAAGAACGACGGGCCGGCCGAGGCGAACGAGGTCGTCCCGCTGCGCGGCATGTCGAAGACGCTCGCCGCCAACATGGACGTGAGCCTGACTGTCCCGACCGCGACCAGCGTGCGCACGATCCCGGCGAAGCTGATGATCGACAACCGCATCGTCATCAACAACCACATGGCCCGCACGCGCGGCGGCAAGGTGAGCTTCACGCACCTGATCGGGTGGGCGCTCATCAGGGCGCTGAAGCAGTTCCCGACGCAGAACGTGTTCTACGACGTCGTCGACGGCAAGCCGTCGCTCGTGAAGCCGGCCCACATCGGCCTCGGCATCGCGATCGACCTGCCGAAGCCCGACGGCACCCGCTCGCTGCTCGTGCCGGCGATCAAGCGCGCCGAGACGCTCAGTTTCACCGACTACCTCGCCGCCTATGAGGACCTCGTCAAGCGCGCCCGCGGCAACAAGCTGACCGCAGACGACTTCAGCGGGGCATCGGTCTCGCTCACGAATCCGGGCGGCATCGGCACCGTGCACTCCGTGCCGCGCCTGATGAAGGGCCAGGGCTGCATCATCGGCGCCGGCGCCCTCGAGTACCCGGCCGAGTTCCAGGGCGCGAGCCCCGAGACGCTCAACGACCTCGGCATCTCGAAGACGATCACGCTGACGAGCACCTACGACCACCGCGTCATCCAGGGCGCGGGAAGCGGCGAGTTCCTGAAGATCGTGCACGAGCTGCTCGCCGGGGGGCAGGACTTCTACCAGGAGATCTTCGCCGCGCTCCGCATCCCCTACGAGCCCATCCTCTGGGCGCAGGACATCAACGTCGACCTCGCCCACCAGGTGAACAAGACGGCGCGCGTGCACGAGCTGATCAACTCGTACCGCGTGCGCGGCCACCTGATGGCCGACATCGACCCGCTCGAGTACCAGCAGCGCACCCACCCCGACCTCGAGATCGCGAGCCACGGCCTCACCTTCTGGGACCTCGACCGGAAGTTCGTCGCCGGCGGCTTCGCCGGCAACTACGGCGAGATGAAGCTGCGCGACATCCTCGGTGTGCTGCGCGACTCGTACTGCCGCACGGTCGGCCTCGAGTACATGCACATCCAGGACCCCGCGCAGCGCCGCTGGTTCCAGGACAAGCTCGAGCGCCCGTACGTGAAGCCGGGGCACGACGAGCAGCTGCACATCCTCACGAAGCTCAACGAGGCCGAGGCCTTCGAGACCTTCCTGCAGACCAAGTACGTCGGCCAGAAGCGGTTCAGCCTCGAGGGCGGCGAGTCCACGATCCCGCTCATCGATGCACTGCTTCAGGGCGCGGCGGATGCCGGGCTCGACGGCGTCGCGATCGGAATGGCGCACCGCGGCCGCCTCAACGTGCTGACCAACATCGCCGGCAAGACCTACGGCCAGATCTTCCGCGAGTTCGAGGGCGAGTTCGAGCTCGCCGGCACGGGCGATGTGAAGTACCACCTCGGCACGGAGGGCACCTTCGTCGCGGCCGACGGCAAAGAGGTTCCGATCTACGTCGCCGCGAACCCGTCGCACCTCGAGGTCGTCAACGGCGTGCTCGAGGGCATCGTGCGCGCCAAGCAGGACCGCAGGCCTGCCGGCACCTACACCACGCTTCCGGTGCTCGTGCACGGCGACGCGGCGCTCGCGGGCCAGGGCATCAACGTCGAGGTGCTGCAGATGTCGCAGCTGCGCGCCTACAAGACCGGCGGCACGGTGCACGTCAACATCAACAACCAGGTCGGGTTCACCACACCGCCATCCGAGTCGCGCAGCTCCGTGTATTCGACGGATGTCGCGAAGACGGTCCAGTCGCCGATCTTCCACGTGAACGGCGACGACCCGGAGGCGGTTGTGCGCGTGGCGAAGCTCGCGTTCGAGTACCGGCAGGAGTTCGGGCGCGACGTCTTCATCGACCTGATCTGCTACCGCCGCCGCGGGCACAACGAGGGCGACGACCCGTCGATGACGCAGCCCCTGATGTACGGCCTGATCGAGGCGAAGCGCTCGACCCGCAAGCTCTACACCGAGGCGCTCGTCGGCCGCGGCGACATCACGGAAGAGGAGTACGAGGAGGCGCACCGCGACTTCCAGTCCCGCCTCGAGCGCGCCTTCGCCGAGACGCACGAGGCGCAGACCTCGCCGATCCCGATCGTGACCCAGGTGCCGAAGAACGACGAGCCCGCGGCTGGCGAGCTCGAGACGACCGGCGTGCAGGAATCCGTCGTGCAGGCCGTCGGCGACGCGTTTGCCAACGTGCCAGACGGTTTCACGGTGCACAAGAAGCTCACCTCGCTGCTCAAGAAGCGCGTCGACATGAGCCGCGAGGGGGGATCGACTGGGGCTTCGCCGAGCTGATCGCGTTCGGCTCGCTCGTGCTCGAGGGCACCCCGGTGCGCCTCGTCGGGCAGGACTCGCGCCGTGGCACCTTCGCGCAGCGCAACGCCGTGTTCCACGACCAGGTCAACGGGCAGGAATGGGTGCCGCTCGCCAATCTCGGCGAGAACCAGGGCCGCTTCTACGTCTACGACTCGCTGCTGTCGGAGTACGCGGCGATGGGCTTCGAGTACGGCTACTCGGTCGAGCGCCCGGACGCGCTCGTGCTGTGGGAGGCGCAGTACGGCGACTTCGCCAACGGCGCGCAGACCGTGATCGACGAGTACATCGCGGCATCCGAGCAGAAGTGGAGCCAGCGCTCCTCCGTCGTGCTGCTCCTGCCGCACGGCTACGAGGGCCAGGGCCCCGACCACTCGTCGGCCCGCATCGAGCGCTACCTGCAGCTCGCCGCGCAGAACAACATGACGATCGCGCGCCCGTCGACGCCCGCGTCGTACTTCCACCTGCTGCGCCGTCAGGCCTACGCCCGCCCGCGCAAGCCGCTCATCGTGTTCACCCCGAAGGCGATGCTGCGCCTGCGTGGCGCGACCAGCGACGTGGCCGAGTTCACCTCGGGTCGCTTCCAGCCGGTCATCGACGACCCGGACGTCACGGACAAGGGCGCGGTTCGCCGCGTGCTCGCGTGCGCCGGCAAGATCTACTACGACCTCAAGGCCGAGCTCGCGAAGGAGCCGAACCCGGCGATCGCGGTCGTCAGGCTCGAGCAGTTCTACCCGCTTCCCAAGGCCGAGCTCGAGGGCGTCTTCGACAGCTACCCGAACGCGGAGGTCGTCTGGGTGCAGGACGAGCCGGAGAACCAGGGGGCTGCGCCGTACTTCGTCGACGCGGCGCGCCGCGCGGGCAAGCGCGACATCAGGGTCGCCTCGCGCCCGGCATCCGCCTCACCCGCTGTCGGCACGGCCAAGCGCCACGCCGTCGAGCAGGCCAGGCTGATGCAGGATGCGCTGAACATATAGTCGCGCCGGACGCGACCGCCGCGTCGCTATGGCTGGGTTGGGTGCGAAAAGGCCGCCGCTGCGTCAGCAGTCGGCGGCCTTCGTCGTTGTCGGGGTGTTACGCGTGCGTCTGGAGCGCGCGGAGCTTCGCGAGCACCTGCACGCGCAGCTCCGCGGGCGCCGTCTCGCGGCACGCGCGCTGCACGGCCTCGATCAGCACCACGCCGACCTTCGCCTCGCCGGCGCAGTCCGCGCACGTCTCCAGATGCTCGCGGATGTCTGCGGCATCCGCCGCCTGCAGCTCGTGGTGCAGGTATTCCTCAAGGTCCTTCTTGGCTTTGTCGCAGCCGCAGTCGGTCATCGTGTTCTCCTGGCAGGTGGGGTCTGGGCAGCGCTCCCCCGGTCGCGCGCGTAGTCGGACAGCAGATCGCGAAGCAGTCGCCGGCCACGGTGCAGGCGGCTCATCACGGTTCCGATGGGCGTCTTCATGATGTCGGCGATCTCCTGGTAGGAGAACCCCTCGACGTCGGCGAAGTACACGGCCATCCGGAAGTCCTCGGGGATGGCCTGCAGCGCGTTCTTCACGTCGGAGTCGGGCAGGTGGTCGATCGCCTCTGCCTCGGCCGAGCGCGTCGAACGCGACGTCGTCGACTCCGCGCCGCCGAGCTGCCAGTCCTCGAGATCGTCGATCGGGGTCTGGTACGGCTCGCGCTGCTTCTTGCGGTAGCTGTTGATGAACGTGTTGGTGAGGATGCGATAGAGCCACGCCTTGAGGTTCGTGCCCTGGCGGAACTGCGCCCACGCGGCGAAGGCCTTCACAAAGGTCTCCTGCACGAGGTCCTGTGCATCGGCCGGGTTGCGCGTCATGCGCAGCGCCGCGGCGTACAGCTGGTCCATGAAGGGAAGCGCCTGCTCTTCGAACGAAGCGGGCGGTGTCTCACTCGAGATCTCGAGGTCGTCTGTCATCGCCGCCAATTCTACGGCCCAGCCACTCGCCGACTCGGCGTCGGCTGCAGGCCGCTCGATGAGCGCGGTCGCGACCACAGGCATCCTTTCGCTGGCATTACGACATCTTCGATATCCTGCAACCGATGCAGTTCCGCACCTATTCCGCCCCAGAGTTCGAGCCGTACGGCGACAGCCGCCAGCCCGAGACGAACGAGCTCTGGGCCGCCCCGGTCGCACAGACCCCGATCGACGCCGATGTGGCGCTGCCCGGGTCGAAATCGCAGACCAACCGCGAGCTGGTCCTCTCGGCTCTCGCGGACGGCCCCTCGCTGCTCACGGCTCCCCTGCACTCGCAGGACAGCGACCGCATGGTCGAGGCGCTCGCAGGCTTGGGCACGGGCGTCGAGCGGATGCCTGAGGAGGGCCCCTTCGGCCCGGATCTGCGCATCACCCCGGCCTCAGAGCTGACCGGCTCGACCACGATCGACGCCGGCCAGGCGGGCACCGTCATGCGCTTCGTGCCGCCGGTCGCGGCGCTCGCACTCGGGCCCGTGACGATCGACGCCGACGACTCGGCGCGCGGCCGGCCCATGCATGCCATGGTCGACGCGCTGCGCGCCCTCGGCGTCGACCTCGCCGACGAGGGCCGCGGCGCTCTGCCGTTCACGATCCACGGCACCGGCCGGGTCGCGGGCGGCGAGATCACGATCGACGCCTCGAGCTCGAGCCAGTTCGTCTCGGGGCTGCTGCTGTCGGCGCCGCGCTTCGAGAACGGCCTCGTGCTGCATCACGCGGGCGAGCGCCTGCCGAGCCTTCCCCACATCGAGATGACGATCGCCGCGCTCGCCGCGCGCGGCGTCACGGTCGAGACGCCGGAACTCGGCACCTGGGTCGTCGCGCCCCAGGCGATCGGCGCGCGCGACCTCGCGATCGAGCCCGACCTGTCGAACGCCGCACCGTTCCTCGCCGCCGCGGTGGCGACCGGCGGCCGGGTGACGATCGGCAACTGGCCGGCCGAGACCACGCAGGTGGGCGCGGACCTCGCAACGTATCTTCCCCTGTTCGGCGCCGAGGTCACCCTCGACGGCGACCGGTTGACCGTACGCGGCACGGGCCGCATCACCGGCGTCGACCTCGACCTGTCGACCGGGGGCGAGCTCGCCCCCGCGCTCGCCGCGCTCGCCGCGCTCGCCGACACCCCGAGCGAGCTGACCGGCATCGGCCACATCCGCCACCACGAGACCGATCGGCTCGCGGCCCTCGTCGCCGAGATCAACGGGCTCGGCGGCCACGCCATCGAGCTCGCCGACGGTCTGCGCATCGAGCCCGCCGAGCTGCACGGCGGCGTCTGGAAGTCGTACAAGGACCACCGGATGTCGACCGCGGGAGCCCTCATCGGCCTGCGGGTGCCCGGCGTCGAGGTCCACGACATCGGCGCGACGGCGAAGACGCTGCCGCAGTTCCCCGAGCTGTGGCGCCGCATGGTCGCCGCCGCCCCGCACGGGGTGCTGCCCGCTTGAGCTGGTGGTCGGACTCAGACGACGATGACGAGCCGTACGGCGAGTACGACGAGTCCTCCGTGCGAGTCAGGCCGAACCCCAAGGGGAACCGCCCGCGCACGAAGCAGCGCCCCGGGCATGAGGACGCGCTCACCGGCCGGGTGCTCTCCGTCGACCGTGGCCGCTACACCGTGCTGCTCGATGAGGACGAGCCGACCGAGCACCAGCTGACCGCCTCGCGGGCGCGCGAGCTGCGCAAGCAGGCGATCGTCACGGGCGACCGCGTCGACCTCGTGGGCGACACCACCGGTGAGGACGGCACTCTCGCCCGCATCGTGCGCATCGGCGAGCGCACGACCCTGCTGCGGCGCTCAGCGGACGACACGGACGCCGTCGAGCGCATCATCGTCGCCAACGCCGACCAGATGCTCATCGTCATCGCCGCGGCGAACCCCGAGCCGCGGGTGCGGCTCGTCGACCGCTACCTCGTCGCGGCCTACGACGCGGGCGTGACACCGCTCCTGTGCATCACGAAGACCGACCTGGCCGACCCCGCCCCGTTCCTCGCGAACTTCGGCGCCCTCGACCACCTGACCGTGTTCACGAGCGCCCGCGACGCGATGCCGACGGCCGAGCTCGCGGCCGCGCTCGTCGGCCACACGACGGTCGCCGTCGGCCACTCCGGCGTCGGCAAGTCGACCCTCGTCAACGCTCTCGTTCCCGATGCGCACCGCGCGACCGGCCACGTGAACGAGGTCACGGGGCGCGGACGGCACACGTCCAGCTCCACCGTTTCGCTTCGGGTGCAGACGGATGCCGGCCGCGGGTGGATCATCGACACCCCAGGCGTCCGCAGCTTCGGCCTCGGCCACGTCGACCCGGCCAACATCCTGCGCGGCTTCCCCGACCTGGACGCCATCGCCCAGGAATGCCCGCGCGGCTGCACCCATCTGCCTGATGCGCCCGACTGCGCCATCGTCGAGGCGGTCGAGGCCGGGAAGCTCGGCCCGGCGGGGGCCGTGCGGCTCGACTCGCTGCAGCGGCTGCTCGCGACCCTGAAGCCGGGACTGGGCGGCTCCGCGTCGGCAGACGCGCCTTAACCGGTTCGCGCCCCGCGCCGGAATCCGTCGATATCATCGGCCCTAGGCGCACGACGTGGGCGTCACGTTCGCGAGGAGGCGCAGAGATGGCACGCGTGACCATCGCCGACATCGCCGCGCGCCTTGGAGTGTCGAAGGCCTCCGTCTCCTACGCGCTGAACGGCCAGGCCGGCGTCAGCGAGGCCACCAGGCAGAAGGTCGTCGCGATGGCGGCAGAGCTCGGCTGGCATCCCAGCTTCTCGGCGCGCGCGCTGTCGCGCTCGCGTGCCGACGCGATCGGCATGGTGCTGCGCCGTGACCCCGCACTGCTCGGCACGGAGCCCTACTACATGCGGCTCCTGGAGGGCGTGGAGGACGTGCTCTCGGATGCCGGGCAGAGCCTGCTCCTGCGCATGGTCGGAACCACGCCGGGCCGCGACATCGCCGTCTACGAGCGCTGGGCCGGCGAGGGGCGCGTCGACGGGGTCATCGTGCTCGACCGGGCCATCGACGACCCCCGCCCCGCGCTGCTCGCCAAGCTCGGGCTGCCGTTCGTGCTGCACGGCGTGCTGCCGGGGAACGAATCCGGCGCGGAGCGCATCGAAGACCAGCACCGCGACGCGCAGCTGCTCGTCGAGCACCTCTTCGAGCTCGGCCACCGGCGGATCGCCCATATCACCGGGCCGCTCGCGCTGGCACACGAGGTCGACCGCCGCAACGCCGTGCGGCAGGAGTGCGCCGTGCGCGACATCGCGGTCGAGTTCGCCGAGGCCGACTACACCTTCGACACGGCGTACGCCCGGGTGACGGAGCTGCTCGGCTCAGGCATCCGCTTCACCGCCCTGATCTTCTCGAACGACGTGATGGCCGTCGCCGGCCTGCGCGCCCTGGCCGACGCGGGCGCGCGCGACATCGCGGCCGTGAGCTGGGACGACTCGATGCTGTGCCAGTTCTCCTACCCGACCGTCACCGCGCTCGAACGCTACCCCGACCGCGCCGGCCGGCGCAGCGCGACGATGCTGCTCGAGCTGCTCGACGGGCGCAGTTGGAACACGGCCGCACCGAGCCCCAGCACCCTGGTCGTGCGCGAGACCAGCAGAGCCGCCGCCAGCCCGTAGGGTCGAATGGTGACTCTTGCTGTTCCGGGCCGCCTCGTTGCAGGCGATCGCGCCCCGCTGTTCTCCCTGCCCGACGCCGACGGCTCGCCCGTGTCGCTCGCCTCATTCGCGGGCCGGCACGTGATCGTGTACTTCTACCCCGCGGCTCTCACGCCCGCGTGCACCACGCAGGCGTGCGACTTCCGAGACGGGCTGCAGTCGCTGACGGATGCCGGCTACACCGTGCTCGGCATCTCGAAGGACCCCGTGGCGCAGCTCGCGAAGTTCGTCGAGCGTGAGAACCTCAACTTCCCCGTGCTGTCGGACGAGTCCCTCGAGGTCCACCGTGCCTACGGCGTGTGGGGCGAGAAGCAGCTGTACGGCAAGACGGTCACGGGCGTGCTGCGCTCGACGTTCGTGGTCGGCCCTGACGGCACGCTCGAGCACGCGCTCTACAACGTCAAGGCCAAGGGCCACCTCGGCATGCTGCGCAAGAAGCTGCGCCTCGCCTGACCTTCCCTTCGTGTGCGCGGGTGATACCGCGCTTCCGCGGGGGTCGTTTCGCCCGCGGAAACGCCATGTCACCCGCGCACGCGGGCGAGTGCGCGCGTGACGGGCGGGGTGAAGACCAGCACGAGGCCGGCGAGGCCCAGCGCGATGAGCACCACACCCTCGAGCGGCCCCGCGATCAGGCCCTCGAGGGCGCCGACGCCGACCACGAGCTGAATCAGCTGCCAGACGACCGTCAAGGGACGCGCCCAGCGCCGCTCGAGCCACACCCCGACAGCGGCGAGGCCGGCCCACAGGAATCCGATCACCAGGCATGCGACGAATGCGAACCCGTCGGCCTCGACGCGCGCGCCGTGCGCCGCGAACTGCACTATGGTGAGTGCGGTTGCACCGAGCACCAGCACCGCCTCGATGCTCAAGATCACCGCAAGGGTTGCCACGACCGCTCGCGATCCCTTATCAGACACGGGTTTCAGGCTTGTGTTCACAGGGTTATCCCACTCAAAACTATTGATCTGACTCCACCCCCCATGGGAGGATATAGGGGTCCGGTAAATCGCTCACGGGGCTGTGGGCAGGTCGAAAATCCCCACGATCTTAGGCCCTGATCCCCGGTCGTCATTTAAGCCGACGAGTTGACCCGAACCACCCTCGTCTGCTGTCTGCAACAAGAGGAGCATCCCCATGGACTGGCGCGACAAGGCTGCATGTCTGACCGCTGACCCCGAACTGTTCTTCCCGGTCGGCAACACCGGCCCGGCGGTCGATCAGATCGAGAAGGCCAAGCAGGTCTGCGGCCGTTGTCCGGTCACCGAGGTGTGCCTGCAGTACGCCCTCGAGACCGGCCAGGACTCGGGTGTGTGGGGCGGCCTGTCAGAAGACGAGCGCCGCGCACTCAAGCGCCGCGCCGCTCGCGCGCGCAGGAGCGCATAACGCGTCGCGCCCGCGCCGTAGCGCATCAGGTGCAGCTCGCGCCTGCCACGGCCCGTAGGAACCGGCCCTAGGACGCACGCTTGTTCCTACGCGCCGGCCGTTGCATAGGAACAATCCGGCGAATTAGGGCCCGACCCTACTGCGCGTTCGCGCCGGCCCCGCTCGTCAGGTAGCGCAGCGGGACCTCCACCGTCACCTCGGTGCCGGCGCCCATCATGGTGTGCCAGTCGATCGAGCCGCCCAGTTCGCCCTGGATGAGCGTGCGGACGATCTGCGTGCCGAGCCCGGCGCCGACCTTGCCCTCCGGCAGGCCGGTGCCGTCGTCGACGATCTTCACCGTGAGCTGCTCGTCGCTGCGCTCGGCGATGATCTGAACCTCGCCGGAGCGGTCGGCGAGGCCGTGCTCGACCGCGTTCGTCACGAGCTCGGTGAGCGCGAGCGCCAGAGGCGTCGCCGCCTCGCTGGGAAGCACGCCGAAGCGGCCCTTCTTCACCGGGTGCACCGAGGTGTTGTGGCCTGCGGCGACCTCGGCCACGAGCAGCAGCACGCGGTCGAAGACGTCGTCGAAGTCGACCGTCTGCGCGAGCCCCGTCGACAGCGTGTCATGCACGACGGCGATCGCGGCGACGCGGCGCTGCGCCTGACTGAGCGCATCCTTCGCCTCGTCGGAGTGGGAGCGGCGGGCCTGGATGCGCAGCAGCGAGGCCACCGTCTGCAGATTGTTCTTCACGCGGTGGTGGATCTCGCGGATCGTCGCGTCCTTCGTGATCAGCTCGCGCTCCTGATGGCGCAGCTCGGTGACATCGCGCACCAGCACGATCGCGCCGACCCGCTCGCCCCTGTTGCGGATCGGGATCGCGCGCAGCGACACCGTCACACCGCGCACGTCGATGTCGGTGCGCCACGGCGCCCGGCCGGTGACGACGAGCGGCAGCGACTCGTCGAAGGCCGCGTGCCCGGTGAGCAGACGCGTGGTCACCTCGGCGAGCGACTCGCCCTCGAGCTCGTCGGTGAAGCCGATGCGGTTGAACGCCGACAGCGCGTTCGGACTCGCGAAGGTGGTGATGCCCTCGACGTCGAGGCGGATCAACCCGTCTGAGGCGCGCGGAGCGCCGCGGCGCGGCCCGCTCGGCGCCCCGAGGTCGGGGAAGTCGCCGCTGGCGATCATCGAGAACAGGTCGTTCGCGCAGTCGTTGAAGGTGAGCTCCTGGCGGCCGGGGGTGCGCGCCTCGCTCAGGTTGGTGTGGCGGGTGAGCACCGCGATCGGGGAATCCGTCGTCCTCGCGCTCGCCGAGCCGAGCCGCCGCAGCACGGGCACCGCGCGCACCCGCGTCGGCGTCTCCTCGTACCATTCGGGGGCGCTCGAGTCGACGATCTCGCCCGTGTCGAACGCCTGCATCACCTGGGGGCGCCATTCCGGCCGGATCTTCTGCCCGACGATGTCGCGATAGAACAGCGTCGCCGCGCTCGACGGGCGCGAGTGCGCGACGGCGATGAAGCCGTCCTCGGTCGGCACCCACAGCACGATGTCGGCGAACGCGAGGTCGGCGAGCAGCTGCGCGTCGCCGACCAGCATGTGCATCCACTCGATGTCCTCGGGGGTGGAGCGCCCATGCGCGATGACCAGGTCACTGAGGGTCGACACGACTCAAGTCTAGAGAGCGGGCCGCTGCCTGCGCGGCGGGGTGCGCCCGCCTCGGTCGCGCGCTGCGGCGTCGCCGTGCCGGCGCGGGCTCTGCCAGGCCGAGCAGCGTGGAGTGCACCAATCTGCGGATCGCCTCGCGCGCCGCGGAGCGCGGGGCCGCCGCCGCCAGCGGGCAGGCCGCGAGCATCGCCACGTCGAACGCCTGAGGGTCGTCGGGGACCAGTGCGGCCGGGCTCACCCCGCCGAAGCGCTGCAGCGCGGCGGTCACCTGTCCACCGGGGTTCGCGCCGAGCACACCCGCTCGCACCCGGTTCACCACGAGGGAGTGCCGCGCGCGGGGCGCCGCCGCCTCGGCATCCGCCCGCCCGCGCAGCAGCCGGGACAGCCCCAGCGGGTCTGCGAGACCGACCGACACGAGCTGTGTCGCATGCTCGAGGGTCGTGAGCGTCGCCGCGTTGCGGCGCGGCGCGAACAGGTCGCTCGCGATCTCTTCGTCGGCCTCGAGGTTGAACCCCACATCGATCACCACGTGATCGACCCACCCGGCGACGGCGTCGATCACGCGCGCGACGCGCTCGCTGCCGAGCTCAGGCCAGCGACTCGGCCGGGCGATGCCGGTGAGCACGGCCAGCGAGCCGCGCGGCACGGGCACGTACTGCGCGACGCGATCGAACTCGGCGCGCGTGAGTGCATCGTTTCCCGCGAGGCGGCACGCGGCGGCGAAGCCGGGGGTCTCGTCGAGCAGCCCCAGCCAGGGCGCGACGGCGCCGCCGTAGCTGTCCGCGTCGATGAGGGCGACCGTGCTGCCGACGAGCGCCAGCTCTGCCGCGATCGAGATCGCGAGCGACGTGCGGCCCGGCGCCCCCGCAGGACCCCACACCGCGATGACGGATGCCTCGGCCGTCGCCGCCTGCGCCTCGCCTGCTGCGGGCACCGTCTGCGCCGAGAGCAGCCGCTCGAGCTCGGCCCAGCCCGCCGGCTCTGCGAAGACCTCCGGCGCCCCTGCGCGTGCCGCGACCTCCCGCTCGTCGGCAGTGCCGGCGAGCACGACCAGGCGCGTTCCGGTCGCGGCGGCCGCCGCGCGCAGCTCGGGCGTGAGGCGCGAGCGCGTCGCAGAGACGACCGCGATGTCGATCTCGTGCGCTGCGAGCGCCGTCGACAGCTCCCCGGCGGTCTGCACGCGCGCGACGACGGCGTGCCCGGCTGCGAGCGCCCCCGGCAGCAGCGCGTCCTCGGTGCGCCGGTCGAGGCTCAGCGCGAGCTGCGCCATCAGGCGCCCGCCGGCAGCACGGTGATGTCGTCGCCGTTGGCGAGGGATTCGAGCAGCTCGGCCGTCGAGTCCTTCGGCAGCCGCACCTCGACGGCGACCCCGCCGCCAGCGCCCAGCCCCGAGTCGCGCACCACCCGCACCACGGTGCCGCTCGGCACCAGCACGCGCGGCGCCTTGAACTTCGGTGCCCCCGCGCCGGCGCCCGCACCCGAGGCCTCGGCCGACCACACATCCACCGAGCTGCCGACGTCGACCGAGGCGGGCAGCTCGCCGTCGACGCTGATCACGACACTGGTCTCACGCTGCGCCGACGCCGCCCCGAGCGCCCCGACGGGCACGAGCTCGCCGGCGGCGATCGTGCGCGTGACGACCGTGTCAGGCTGCGGCGCCGCGTGCAGGTACGCCGACGCGGTCTTCCCGAGTCGCACCCGCACTCCCACCAGGTCGCCGGCCGCGACCTCGTCGCCTGCGGCGAGCGCGTGCCGGGCGGCGTACACCTCGACGCTGCGATCGGACGCGGCGACCAGCCCGGCCACCCCGGCGACCGATGCGACGACGAGCACGAGCCCGAGCAGGAAACGGGGCTCGCGCCAGGCGGGGCGGGGTCGGGGCGCAGGGCTGGGCGAGCTCATGGCACCATGCTGGCGAATCCGCAAGGGTCAGGAGAAAGTTATCCACACCGCACCCGGCGGCGCGCAGGTGTCGACACAATGGATGACATGATCAGCCACTCGGCAGGCGACGCCGCCCGGTTCCTGACGACGGCCGACTGCGCGGAGATCCTGAACGTCGAGGTCGCCGACGTGAGCGCCCTGGTCGAGACGGGCGAGCTGCCGGCGATCAAGGTCGGGGCGCAGTGGCGCATCGAGCGCGAGGTGCTCGAGTCGTACATCGCGAGCCTCTACGAAGAGCAGCGGCGGCACGCCCTGTGGGAGCAGTCGGACTACGCGAGCCTCGCCGAGCTGTCCGGCGGCACCATCATCCGCCCCGGGGACTGAGGCGGCGCGGCGTCAGAGCCGCAGCATCGTGATCGCCCCGAGCGCGACGACACGGCGCTCGAGCACGCTCGACTCGCGCCGCACGGCGCCGCGCTCGTGCACGGCGAGGTCGAGGTGATCAGCACCCACGCGGTCGATGGTGCCGTGCACCGGCGCCGGTTGCGCGCGGTCCGCCACGTCGACCGGGACGCGCCGGCGCGCGAGGTCGCGCAGGACGACGCCGATGCCGATCTTCCCGGTGAGCGCCTCGGCGGCGCCGGGCTTCTGCTCCGGCATCCGCCCTCTGCTCGCCTGCAGCTGCGCCGCACTCAACGAGACCGATGCGATCGCGCCGAGCGGCACCACGCACTCGCTGCCGCCTGCCAGTTCTGCCGCGAGCCAGTCGCGGCCCACAGTGGCGAGCGTGAGGTCGACGGCCGAGCCGTCGAGAAGGCGCAGCCGGATGCTTCGCTCGCCGGTCGCGACGAGGGCGGCGAGCCGCTCGCGCAGGCTCGTGCGAGCCGCCCGCAACCGTTCCTCCTCGCCCCGCTGCTGCGTGTTTTCGGTCACCAGCTGGGCCTCGAGCTGGGCCTCGAGGTCGTCGAACAGCAGGTCGAAGCGCATGGCCCGACGCTACCCGCGCACCTCAGGCGGGGAAAAAGTTATCAACAGTCGAAAGATCCTCTGGTGCCGCATGGGTGACCCATGAAAGGGTCACAAGCACTCGACGAGCGTCTCGTCGAGATCGCACAGGTTCTTGGGGGGAAGATGGCGAACGCACAACGCCATGAGCGGTTCGATGCCGATGATTTCTTCGGGGTTCAGCGCACGGCCGATCTGCCGGATCCCGAGCCCCTCATCACCAACCTGACCCGCTGCGTCATCGAGATCCTCGCGGGCGCCCGCGAGCTCGAGCAGATCGCGCGGTGGATCAGCGACGACGTCTACACGAGGCTGTCGCGCCGAGTGAGCTTCGCGGCCCGCTCGCGGTCGCTGAAACGCACACCTGCGCAGCGACCGCGCATCACGATCCTCTCCATCCGCACCTTCGAGCCCGACGCCGGCGTCATCGAGGCGACCGTGGTCGTGCAGATGCCACAGCGCGTGCGGGCCGTGGCGCTCCGACTCGAAGGCCTCGACTCGCGCTGGCGCGCGACGAGCATCAGCGTTCTCTGACGCGCTCTGAGCTACCTGCGGCGGTTCTGGGCCCGGCGCTCAGCGCGGTTCTGCGGCTCCGGCGCATCGGCGGCGGTCTCCGTTCGCTGGCCGAACGCCCCACGACCGCCCTGCTGCGCCGCGGGAGCCTGAGGCTCGCCCTGCTGCAGCTCACGACGGCGCGCTGCGCGCTCTGCGCGCTCCGATGCCGCCCGGTCGACCTGCCCGCCCTGACCGCGCACCTCGACGCCGCCCGAGTCGCTCGGCGCCGAATACGACAGGCCCTGCTGAGCAGACTGCCCGAGGCCCTTCGCCGCGACGCCCGAGACCTCGCCGGCGGCCTGCGTCACCTCGACCTCGAGGTTGAACAGGAATCCGACCGTCTCTTCGCGGATCGCGCCCATCATCTGCTGGTACATCGCGAAGCCCTCGCGCTGGTACTCGACCAGCGGGTCGCGCTGCGCCATGGCGCGCAGGCCGATGCCGTCCTTCAGGTAGTCCATCTCGTAGAGATGATCGCGCCAGCGGCGATCGACCACCGAGAGCACGACGCGGCGCTCGAGCTCGCGCATGGCCGGCGAGCCCAGCTGCTCTTCGCGGCGCTGATAGGCGACGTGCGCGTCTGAGATGATCTCGCGGCGCATGAAGTCGCGGTTGATGCGGCCCTTCGAGCCGGCCTCGGCGATGACCTCGTCGATCGAGATGCCGACGGGGTAGAGCGTCTTCAGCTCGCTCCACAGCGCGTCGAAGTCCCAGTCGTCGCCGTTGCCCTCGCCGGTGTGCTCATCGAGGACTTCGTCGATCACGTCGTCGAGGAACTTCTGCACACGCTCGTGCAGGTCGTCGCCCTCGAGGATGCGGCGGCGATCGGAATAGATCGCCTCACGCTGGCGGTTCAGCACGTCGTCGTACTTGAGGACGTTCTTGCGGATCTCGGCGTTGCGCGCCTCGACCTGCGACTGCGCGCTGCGGATCGCGCGCGACACGAGCTTCGACTCGATCGCGAGGTCGTCGGGCGTCGAGGCCCTGCCGAGCAGCGATTCGGCCGCGCCCGCGTTGAACAGGCGCATCAGGTCGTCGGTCAGCGACAGGTAGAAGCGGCTCTCGCCCGGGTCGCCCTGACGGCCGGAACGGCCGCGCAGCTGGTTGTCGATGCGGCGCGACTCGTGGCGCTCGGTGCCGAGCACGTACAGGCCGCCGGCGTCGCGCACCTTGTCGGCCTCTTCGGCGGCGGCGGTCTTGAGCTTCTCGAGCGTCTCGTCCCACGCGGCCTGGTACTCCTCCGGCGTCTCCTCCGGTGAGAGACCGCGCGCGTTCAGCTCGGCGACGGCGAGGAACTCGACGTTGCCGCCGAGCATGATGTCGGTGCCGCGGCCGGCCATGTTGGTCGCGACGGTGACGGCGCCGAGGCGACCGGCCTGCGCGACGATGGCGGCCTCACGGGCGTGGTTCTTCGCGTTCAGCACCTCGTGGCGCACGCCGCGCTTGGCGAGCAGCCGCGAGAGGTACTCGCTCTTCTCGACCGAGGTGGTGCCGACGAGCACGGGCTGGCCCGCCTCGTGACGCCGCACGATGTCCTCGACGACCTGCGCGAACTTGACCTCTTCGTTCTTGTAGACGAGGTCGGACTGGTCCTTGCGGATCATCGGCTTGTTGGTCGGGATCACGACGACGCCGAGCTTGTAGGTCGACATGAACTCGGCCGCCTCGGTCTCGGCGGTACCGGTCATGCCCGACAGCTTCTTGTACAGACGGAAGTAGTTCTGCAGCGTGACGGTCGCGAGCGTCTGGTTCTCGGCCTTGACCGGCACGCTCTCCTTCGCCTCGATGGCTTGGTGGATGCCCTCGTTGTAGCGACGGCCCATCAGGATGCGGCCGGTGTGCTCGTCGACGATGAGCACCTCGTCGTTCATGACGACGTAGTCCTTGTCGCGCTTGAACAGCGCGTTCGCCTTGATGGCGTTGTTGAGGAACGAGATCAGCGGGGTGTTGGCCGACTCGTAGAGGTTGTCGATGCCGAGGTAGTCCTCGACCTTCGCGATTCCTGGCTCGAGCACGCCGACGGTGCGCTTCTTCTCGTCGACCTCGTAGTCCTCGCCGGGGGTCAGGCGGGTCGCAAGCCGCGCGAACTCGGTGAACCAGCGGTTAGCCTCGCCCGACGACGGGCCCGAGATGATGAGCGGCGTGCGCGCCTCGTCGATGAGGATCGAGTCGACCTCGTCGACGATCGCGAAGTTGTGGCCGCGCTGCACCATGTCGGCGGCCTGCCACGCCATGTTGTCGCGCAGGTAGTCGAAGCCGAACTCGTTGTTCGTGCCGTAGGTGATGTCCGCCGCGTACTGCTCGCGGCGCTCCTCGGGCGTCTGGCCGGCGAGGATCACGCCGGTCGTCATGCCGAGGGCGCGGAACACGCGGCCCATGAGCTCGCTCTGGTAGCTCGCGAGGAAGTCGTTGGTGGTGATGACGTGCACGCCCCTGCTCGGGATCGCGTTGAGGTACGCGGCGGTCGTCGCGACGAGGGTCTTGCCCTCACCGGTCTTCATCTCGGCGATGTTGCCGAGGTGCAGTGCCGCGCCACCCATGATCTGCACGTCGAAGTGCCGCATGCCGAGCACGCGCCTAGCTGCTTCGCGAACAGCCGCGAAGGCCTCTGGGAGCAGGTCGTCGAGGGTCTCGCCCTCGGCCCAGCGCTCGCGCAGCTCGACGGTCTCGTTGCGCAGCTCTTCTTCGGTGAGCTCCTTGAAATCGTCTTCGAGGGCGTTGACCGCCTTGGCGTACCCCTCGAGCTTGCGCAGCAGCCGGCCTTCGCCGACGCGCAGGACCTTTTCCAGGACTGAGGCCACTGAAGAACTCCATGTTCATTGAGCGCCGTCGCTTCGGCGGCGCAGGCTGCGCAGCCCTACGGGCCGCACTGTTGGGACGGAATCCCGGCAAGTCTAGACCGGCAGGTTACTGAAGCCCTGAACGCAGAAAGGGGGTGGGGATGCCTGATGATCCCCACCCCCGATCACAGAACCGCTACCTGACGGACTCGAGCTTGCGCGCGGCCGTGGCGGCCTCCTGCAGCTCGTCGGCGTCGTCGTCGAGCTGGATCACGCCGTAGTCCCAGCCCTTGCGCCGGTAGACGACGCTCGGCCGCTCGGTCTCGGCGTCGATGAAGAGGTAGAAGTCGTGGCCGACGAGCTCCATGTAGTAGAGCGCGTCGTCGACGGTCATCGGAACGGACGCGAACGTCTTCGTACGGATCACGACGGGGCAGTACTCGTCCTTCTCCGGAGGCTCAGCGGCCTCGGCCTGCACCGGCACGGCGCCCGTCGCGAGCTGGGTGAGCGTGTTCCCCGAGATCGGCGTCAGGTCGGTCTGGGCGAACGCGCCGCTCGCCGCGTCGTGCAGCGAGGTCGGCCGGTGGGCTCCGCCGCGGTGCACCTTGCGGCGGTCCTTCGCGCGGCGGACGCGCTCCAGGAGCCGGCCGATGGCGATGTCGAATGCCGCGTACTTGTCGGCAGCCGTCGCCTCCGCGCGGACCACGGGCCCCCGTCCGACGAGAGTGAGCTCGACCTTGTCGTCGCCGGGGGTGCCCTTGCGGGTGGTGAGGCGCGAGAGCTTGATCTCGAAGACAAGAGCTCGCTCGGCCAGGTGGGAAACCTTGTCGGCCTTCTCGGTCACGTATTCGCGAAAACGGTCCGTGATCTGGGCGCCGCGTCCGACGATGTCGATTTCCATCGCAACCTCCTGTTCGCGGTGCGTTTCCCCCGTCGTTGCCGGTGGGAATCCTCGCACCTGCTATGTGCCGACCAACCTAGTTCGGCGCTCTGGCGATGTCACGAGGCTTTTCTCCGCATTTCGACGTCTGCTCCCAGCTTCGGCAGGCGCCGCTCGGTGCGTGCGAGCGCGACGGCGCCGAGCACGACGCAACCCACCGCGCGAAACGCCCGGTCAGCCTCCAATACGGTGGCCCCGGTGGTCACGATGTCGTCGATGATGAGCACCGCGCGCCCCGCCGCGGCAGATTTCACTGTCAGCGACTGCGCACGGTTCGCGAACCTCGATGTGGTATCTAAGTTGGATTGATCTTGAGTCTGTCTGACGGTGCGCAGCAGCCGGGAGTCACTAAAGCCGGCGTGGCGCAGCAGCAGCGGGACGTGTCGGTACCCACGGCGACGGAACGCCGAGCGCGAGCTCGGGATCGCCGCGACCTCGACGCGGCCGTGCAACGCGATTGGCGCCTCGACGAGCGCGGCGCGCACGACGCGGCGCAGCACCCCGGCGAGTGCGGGCGCGGCATCCGTTCGCCCACCGTCTTTGAAGGCGAGCAGGATGCTGCGCGGCGCTCCCCCGTAGTCGAGCGCGTGCCACACCGGGAGCTCGCTGCCGTCGTCGCGGCGCAGCGTCTCGTGCACGACCGGCGCCGCCGCGAGCTCTGCGCGGCACGCCGAGCAGAGCGCGCGATCAGGTTCGCCGCAGCCGGCGCACTCGGTCGGCGCGAGCACCGCCCAGGCATCCAGCACCGCTTCGCGCACGCCGGCCCACATGGCCACCGATCCTGCCCGACCCGCGCGTGGCGTGCGTCGCCGCCGGGCGCGGGCTGTGGACAGTTACTGGCCGCGACCCTGCTGCGTCGCGAGCACGTCGACATCGGTCGCCGCCGTCTGCCAGCCGTTGCCGGCCGGCGTCTCGAGCGAGCCGTCCGAGCCGAGCACCCAGAGATCGTTCGCCGGGTTGCCTGCGGCGAGCATCACGCCGCCCGCGGGGCCGGTGGTCGGGTCGGAGAGCGTGCCGCCGATCTGCTGGGTGACGATCGCGGTGCCTCCCTGCGGGCTGACCCCGAGCACCGCGACCGACAGTTCGTCGGTCCAGGCGAGGCTGAGGCCGGACGACAGGCCGAGGCTGCCGAGGTCGACGGGCTCGGCGATGCGCGTCGGGTGGCCGGTGGCGTCGCGCACGATGCCGGCCACCATCAGATGCGACTGCCCGTCGGTCGTGCTGACGAGGGCGGCGAGCCTGGTGCCGTCGCGCGAGACGGCGAAGGAGATGAGTTGCCGCGCGTCCGGCCAGGCGGCCGCCAGAGCCGCCGTCGTGCCGTCGCCTGCCGAGACGGCGAACGGCTTGCTCGCATCGGAGGCTCCGGACCACACGATGCCGTGGCTGTCGATCGATGGCGCGATGAGCCCGGCCCGCTGATCGACGCGCACCGGTGCGGACAGGCTCTGGGACACGGCGTAGACCGAGCCCCCCGCGAGCGCGGCCGCAGCCGTCCCGTCGCCGAGCGCCGTGACCGCGGTCGGGTGCAGTGCGACCACCTGGTCGGCGATGCCGCCGAGCGAGACGACGGATTTGCTCGAAAGGTACCCGAACTTGCCGCCCTTCAGCACGAGCGGGTTCGAGGCGATGGCGGGGTCGCGTGAGGCATCCGTCGCCCCGCTCACGCTCTGCGCCACGCCGCCGACGGTGAGCGCGACCGATGACGCGGTGGCGCCGAGGCTCTCGGTGAGCTGCTCGTCCATGCGGTTCACGGTCTGCTCGTCGGCGCCGGCCGCGACGGCGTTGAGGGCGACCTGCGCGACGCCCCCGTTCACCACGACCGCGCCGCTCGCAAGCTGCGTGCCCTTCGGGAACGCAGTGACGAGCGCGTCCTGCAGCCACGGCGAGGGGCCGGCGAGCAGCGCCTTGGTGATGCGCGTAGCGATCGTCGTGCGCGACGACGGGAACCAGCGCAGGTCGGGCACGAGGAAGCGGAAGTCGGGGCTGTAGAAGTACAGCTGATGCGGGCTGAACACATTCTGGAACTGGTCGCCGTCAATCACGATGCCGTTGGGCGCCTGCGAGATGCGCCATTGCCCGTGCTGCTTCACGAAGGAGTACGGCAGCGCCACCGGCGCCTGCGAGTCGGCAGCACGGTATTCGCCGGTCTGGTCGATGAACGCCTGCGGGGTGATGTCGACCTTGAGCTGGGTCGAGTTCACCCGAGTCGCCTCGGTGCGCAGCGCCGCGCGGTCGACCGTGACGGAGTAGTCGGGGTTCCACTGGCTGCGGAACGAGTCGGAGAGGAACTCGCGCGCGATCTGATAGCTGGTCTCCGGGCTCACGGCCGCCGCGATGAAGCCGTTCAGGATCTGCTCCTGCGACTCGCCGTCGCCCGGCCCGAGAGGGTGGTAGTCGATCGGCCCGAACGGGTCGTCGTGCGCGGACACCGACCCGCCGCGGGCCACGGGTCCGCTGCGGGGGATGGTGGCGCACGCGGTGAGAACGGATGCCACGAGCAGCGCGACCACGGCCAGCAGCCCTGCCGTGCGGAGCCTCATGACGCGCCCCCTTCCGCGTCGGCCGGCTGCAGCGGGATCGGCGACTCGGCGATCACCGCGCCCCGCCCTCGCGGCAGGGTGAGCCGGAAGCACGAGCCCTCCCCCGGGCGCGACCACACGTCGATGACGCCGCCGTGGATCAGCGCGTCCTCCTGCGAGATCGCGAGGCCGAGGCCCGTGCCGCCGATCGTGCGGCGCCGCGACGGGTCGGCCCGCCAGAACCGGTCGAAGACGTGGCCGACGTCGCTCTCGCTCATGCCCATGCCGTGGTCGCGCACGGCGAGCGCGACGGCGGTCGAGTTGCTGTCGACGATGACGTCGATCGGCTTGCCCTCGCCGTGCTCGATCGCGTTGCCGAGAAGGTTGCGGATGACGCGGCGGACGCGGCGGGCATCCATCGGCACCTCGGAGTAGCCGCCGGGGGCCGAGAGCCGCAGCTCGGTGCCGTTCGCGTGCGCGAGCGGCTCGAACTCCTCGATGGCGTCCTCCGCGAGCTTGACGACACTCGTCGACTCGATCTCGAGCGACACAGAGCCCGCGTCGTAGCGGCTGATCTCGAGCAGGTCGGACAGCAGCAGATCGAAGCGCTGGACCTGCGCGTGCAGCAGCTCGGCCGTGCGCGAGGTCGTCTCGTCGAAGGCGCCCTTGCGGTCGTAGAGGTGCTCAGAGGCCAGGCGGATGGTGGTCAGCGGCGTGCGCAGCTCGTGCGAGACATCCGACACGAATCTCTGCTGCAGCTGCGAGAGCGTCGCGAGCTGCGTGATTTGCTGCTGCAGGCTGTCGGCCATGGCGTTGAACGAGCGGGCGAGCGTCGTGAAGACGTCCTGCCCGTTCTCGGGGATGCGCACCTCGAGGTCGCCCGCGGCAAGACGGCGGCTGGTGACGGCGGCGAGCTGGATCGGCGCGACGACGAAGCGCACGACGACGAAGGTCACCGCCCCGATGAGCGCGATCAGGGCGACGCCCGCGAGCACGAGGGTGCGCTGCACGAAGTTCAGGGTCTGCTCCGCATCGCTCAGGTCGTAGCCGAGGAAGATCTGATACGTGCCGGCGGTCGGCAGCTGGATCTGAGCGCCGACGATGACGCCGGGGTGCGTCACCGTGTCCGGCGCGCCGTCGACGGGCAGCGCGACCGACTGCGAGTACAGCGTGTCGGACGACTTCGCGACGGCGGCCGCGAGCTGCGGCGAGATCATGGCCTGCGTCATGCCGCCCGCCGTGTAGTCGGTGGGCGCCTGCGGGTCGGCCGCCTGGCCCGGCTTGCGGATGAAGGCGAGCATGCGGCTCGACGAGGCTCCCTGGACTCGGGTCTGCACGACCTGGCCGAGCCCGAGCACCGTGGCCGGGTCGCTCGCGTCGGTCGCGTCGAGGGTCGCCTGCACCTGCTGCTGGGCACGGCTCGCATCGCGCAGCGCCTGCTCGAGGCGCGAGTTGTAGAGGTCGCTGCCGACCGAGTACGAGATGACGAGCCCGGTGACGAGGATGGCGACGCCCGAGAGGCAGACGGTGATCACCACGGTGCGGAACTGCAGCGAGCGCGACCACACGCGGGCGATCGCCGCCGGCCAGTCGGCGGGGCGGCGCCACCACGCCGTCGTCACCCGCAGAGCAGCCGTCGTCATGGGGTGAAGTTTAAGTGCGCGCGCTACGCGCCGGCGCGGTACCCGACGCCGCGCACGGTCTGCACGATGCGCGGATTGTCGGGGTCGTGCTCGACCTTGGCGCGCAGGCGCTGCACGTGCACGTTCACGAGGCGCGTGTCCGCCTTGTAGTGATAGCCCCACACCTGCTCGAGGAGCATCTCGCGGGTGAACACCTGCTGGGGCTTGGTCGCGAGCGCCAGCAGCAGGTCGAACTCGAGCGGCGTCAGGTTGATGCGCTCGTCGCCGCGGCGCACCTCGTGGGCGGCCACATCGATCGTGAGGTCGCCGACCTGGACCGACTGGCTCGCCGCGGCTGCGCTCGACGGGCGCAGCCGCGCGCGCACCCGGGCGACGAGCTCTTTCGGGTTGAACGGCTTCACCATGTAGTCGTCTGCGCCCGTCTCGAGCCCGCGCACCACGTCGGCCGTGTCGGACTTGGCCGTCAGCATGATGATCGGCACGCCGGAGAACGAGCGGAGCCGCTCGGCCACCTCGATGCCGTCGAGGCCGGGCAGCATGAGATCGAGCAGCACGAGATCTGGAGTGCTCTGCCGGAAAGCGTCGACGGCGAGCGCGCCGTCTGCGCAGAACACGGGATCGAAGCCTTCGCTGCGCAGGACGATTCCGATCATCTCCGCAAGCGCCGTGTCATCGTCGACAACGAGGATTCGTGTACTCAACTTCTCCCCAGATGGAGGCTCAAAAACGCAAGCCGATGGTCTGCGCTGTCTAGGTTAGTCGTTATGAGCGATCCGGCCGCCTGGCAGCCACCCCAGTACGGGGCCGCTCCCGCCTGGACCCCGCCGCCGAAGCCCGGGCTCATCCCGCTCCGGCCGCTCACCTTCGGCCAGCTGCTCGGCACCCCGTTCCAGGTGCTGCGCCGCAACGCGGGCGCGTTGTTCGGCTCGGCGATCCTCATCCAGGTCGTCGTGCTGCTCGGCACGCTGCTGATCGTCGGGGGCGTGACCGGCCTGTTCCTCTACCGGCTGTCGCGGGCGACGGATGCCGATCGCGACGCCATCACCGCGGGCGGCGTCGCCGCGGTCATCCTCGCGGCGCTCGTCACCGTCGCGCTCAGCGTCATCGCGAGCGGGTTCCTGCAGGGCATCGTCGTGATCGACGTCGCCAACGGCGTGCTCGGGCACAAGCCGCGCGCCGGCCAGCTGTGGCGCGCGACCCGCGGCCGGCGCTGGGCGCTCGTCGGTTTCGTCTTCCTCGTCGGCGCGGGCTTCGTCGTCGGCATCGCCGTGCTCGGCGGCATCGTGGCCGCGATCGTGATCCCCGGCGCCGTTAACGGCGGGAGCGGCGCCGGCGCGCTCATCGCCGTCGGCGTGATCGTCGGCATCCTGCTCTTCCTCGGGTTCCTCGTGCTGTGGGCGTGGGTGTGGGCGAAGACCTCGCTCGCGGCATCCGCCATCATGCTCGAGCGCCTCGGCGTCCGCGCCGGAATCGCGCGCTCGTGGCGGCTCGCCCGCGGCGGCTTCTGGCGCGTGTTCGGCGCCCAGCTGCTCGTCATCGTCATCTGCTCGGTGGCGACGCAGGTCGTCAGCACACCGATCTCGCTCGTCTTCCAGTTCGCAGTCGGCGCCGCTTTCCCGACCGGCACGCCGAGCTCGCTGACGGGCGTCGACACGACGTCGCTCACGATCGCCGCCGTGTCCTACGGCGCTCTGCTGCTCTTCACGCTGGTGATCGGCGCGGTGACCAGCGTCATCCAGGCGGCAGCAGGCGTCGTCGTCTACGTCGACCAGCGGATGCGCCGGGAGGGCCTCGACCTGACGCTCACACGCTTCGTCGAGGACCGGCAGGCGGGGCGCCCGCTCGGCGACCCGTTCGCGACGCCGCAGTTCGCGCCGCAGCCCGCGCCCGGCACGTGGTGAGCCCCAGCGCGGCGGGCGGCGGGCCACCGCTCACGCCCGACGACGACACCGCCCGGCGCTGGCTCGTCCAGGAGCTCAGCAAACCCGAGTACGCGTCGGCGCGGCCGAACTGGTTCGACGAGCTCAGCCAGCGGGTCTCGGACTGGTTCGACTCGCTGCACCTCGGCGGCACGGGCGGCTCCGGCGGCTGGCTCGCGGTCGCAGGCGGGGCACTCGTGCTCGCGATCGTCGTGTTCGCGGTGCTGCGCTTCGGCCTGCCCCGGCTGAACCGGCGCTCGCGCGCCGCGCGGCTCAGGGGTGAGGTCGCCGACACCCGCACGGCCGAACAGCTGCGCGCCGCCGCCGATCGCGCAGCCGCGCAGGGCGACTTCTCGCTCGCCGTGCTCGAACGCTTCCGCGCGATCGCGGCGTCGCTCGCCGAGCGCACGGTCGTCGCGGTGCGGCCGGGCACGACCGCGCACGAGGTGGCGCTCGCTGCAGCGGCCGTGTTCCCCGGCGACGCCGCCGGCCTCCGCGATGCCGCCGACACCTTCGACGCGGCACGCTATCTCGGCCGCGCGCAGGACCGCGGGTCGCACGAGCGGCTGCGCGAGCTCGACGAGCGGCTGCGGCGCACTGCTCCCGCCTTTGCGGCGGTGGCGCGATGACGGCGACGGATGCCCGTTCTGCGGCAGCGCCGGACCAGGCATCCGCCCCCGTGCTCACGCCCACGCTGGGTCGCCGTCTGCGCGCGTCCCGCGGCCGCATCGTGATCGGCGTGGTCGCCATCGTCGTGGCGGTCCTCGGCGTCCTCATCGCCGGGCAGTCGGCGCAGCAGCGGCCGCCGCTCGACCCGGCGAGCGCAACGCCGACCGGTGCGAAGGCGCTCGTCGAGGTGCTGCGCGCGCACGGCGTCGACGTGCGGCCGGCGACCACGCTCGAGCAGGCCGCCGACGCCGCGGCCGACGCGGCCCCGGACCAGGTGACGATCGCGGTGTACGACCCGAACCGTTTCCTTCCGGTCGCGAAGCTCGCCGGCGACGACCGCCTCGCTGAGCGCACGGTGCTCATCGCGCCGCCGAAGGGCATGGCGGACGCACTGCGGGCAGCCGGCCGGGACGTCGCCGTGATCCGCACGGCGAGCGTGCTCGAGAACCAGCACATCGCCGAGGGAGGCAACGCGGGCGAGGCGATCCGGCTGCTCGGCGGCACGCGGGTGCTGGTCTGGTACACGCCCGGCCTCAGCGACCTCGGAGTGACCGCGCCGAAGACCATCGCCGACCTCACGCCGCCGTGGGTGACGCCGCTCATCGTGCTCGCGGCGCTCATCGTCGCGGCGGCGGCCGCGTGGCGCGGGCGGCGCTTCGGCGCGCTCGTCATCGAGGACCTGCCGGTCGTCGTGCGCGCGAGCGAGGCGCTCGAGGGGCGCGCTCGGCTGTACCAGCGCTCCGACGCGCGGCTCACGGCGCTCGACGCCGTGCGCATGGGCGCGGTCGGGCGACTGGCGACGCGTCTCGGGCTGGGGCCGGGGGCGGCGGTGACGGATGTCTGCGCCGCCGTCGCCGCGCGACTGCGACTCGACCCGGCCGGGGTTCGCGGGACGCTGCTCGACGCCGAGCCCCGCACCGATGCCGAGCTCATGGAACTCACCCGGCGGGTGGCGGCGCTCGAGGCATCCGTCACCGGATCGAACCAACCTGGAGAATGGCACCGATGACAGCGGAAGACGATCAGCTCAGGCAGGCGTTCGCGCGGGTGCGCGACGAGGTGGGGAAGGCGGTGGTCGGGCAGGGCGGCGCCGTGAGCGGGCTCATCATCGCCCTGCTCGCGAACGGGCACGTGCTGCTCGAGGGCGTGCCCGGCGTCGCGAAGACGCTGCTCGTGCGCGCCCTGTCGACGGCGCTCGCCCTCGACACCAAACGTGTGCAGTTCACACCCGATCTGATGCCCGGCGACGTGACCGGCTCCGTCGTGTTCGACCCCGCGACGGCACAGTTCGAGTTCCGCGAGGGGCCTGTCTTCACGAACATCCTGCTGGCCGACGAGATCAACCGCACCCCGCCCAAAACGCAGTCGGCGCTGCTCGAGGCGATGGAGGAGCGGCAGGTCTCGGTCGACGGCGTCTCGCACCCGCTGCCCGCGCCGTTCATCGTCGCGGCGACGCAGAACCCGATCGAGTACGAGGGCACGTACCCGCTGCCGGAGGCGCAGCTCGACCGGTTCCTGCTCAAGGTCACCTTGCCGCTGCCCGAGCGCGACGCCGAGCTCGAGGTGCTGCGGCGGCACTCTGCGGGCTTCGACCCGCGTTCGCTCGCCACCGCGGGCGTCACGCCGGTCATCGGCGCGACCGAGATCGCGGCCGCCCGCGCAGCCGTCACCCGGGTCGGCGCGCGCGATGACGTGCTCGGCTACGTCGTCGACCTCGCCCGCGCGACGCGGCTGTCGCCGTCGGTGCGGCTCGGCGTCAGCCCGCGCGGCGCGACGGCCCTGCTCGCGGCCGCGAAGGCATGGGCGTGGCTGTCGGGCTACGACGCGATCACGCCCGATCACGTGAAGGCGATGGCCGTGTCGGTCTGGCGGCACCGCATCCAGCTGAGGCCAGAGGCCGAGCTCGAGCAGGTCACGCCCGACGCCATCCTGCAGTCGATCCTGCAGCAGGTGCAGGTGCCGATCTAGATGCCTGCGCTCGCCGAGACGTGCCAAAACGTCGCTGAGGCGGCGCGGACACCGCATTTCGGCACGTCTCGGCGCGGGCGCCGGAGGCGGCGATGGCGCTGACGGGACGGTTCACGGTGCTCGTCGCGCTGGGCGCCGTGCCGCTCGTGCTGCTCGGCGACACCGTCGGCGCCGCCTGGGGGGTGCTCGCCGGCTGGGTCGTGCTGTGCGCGCTGCTCGCGTCGGTCGATCTGTGGCTCGCCGCGTCGCCGCGCACGCTCGGGCTCGCGCGCGAGCTGCCCGCGCGGGTGCGGCTGGGCGAGTCGGTCGCGTCGGTGCTGCTCGTCGGCAATCAGGGGCGGCGGATGCTTCGGGCCGTCGTCCGCGACGCGTGGCAGCCTTCGGCCGGGCCCTCGACGGCGCGCCAGCGCGTCATCGTTCCCGGTGGCGAGCGCCGTGCCCTCACGCTGACGCTCACGCCGACGCGCCGCGGCGAGCGCCGCGTGGAGCAGGTGACGGTGCGGTCGTTCGGGCCGCTCGGCCTCGCCGCTCGACAGTCGGTGCTCGCCGCACCCGGGGCCGTGCGCGTGCTTCCGCCGTTCCTCTCGCGCAGGCATGTGCCGTCGCGGCTCGCGCGGCTGCGCGAGCTCGACGGGCGCACGGCGGTGAGGATCCGCGGCCAGGGCACCGAGTTCGACTCGCTGCGCGAGTACGTGCGCGGCGACGACGTGCGGTCGATCGATTGGCGGGCGAGCGCCAGGGCGACGACTCTTCCTCCCAAGCTCGTGGTGCGCACGTGGCGTCCGGAGCGCGACCGGCGCATCGTCGTCGTGGTCGACTCGAGCCGCACCTCTGCGGCGCGCATCGGCGACGAGCCGCGCCTCGACACCGCGATCGAGGCCGCCCTGCTGCTGTCGGTGATCGCCGACCGGGCCGGCGACCGCGTCGATCTGCTCGCGTACGACCGCCGGGTGCGGGCTCGGGTGCACGGCGCCTCGGGCGCGGAGTTGCTGAGCCAGGAGGTCGACGCGCTGGCATCCGTCAGCCCCGAGCTGATCGAGATGGACTGGCGCGCCGTGCCCGGCCAGGTGCGCGCGCTCACCGCACAGCGCGCGCTCGTCGTGCTGCTCACCTCGCTCGACTCGATCGGCGCGGCGCAGGGGCTGCTGGCGGTGCTCGGGCAGCTCACCGCCACGCACACGGTGCTCGTGGCATCCGTCACCGATCCTGTGGTCGCAGAAGCCGCGCGTCGCCTCGACGACCGTGCCGCGGTGTACCGCGCGGCCGCAGCCGAGCGCGCTCTGCTCGACACCGCGCGGCTCGGCGAGGCGGTGCGGGGACTCGGCGCGCACGTCGTCACCGGGACGCCCGAGGCGCTGCCGCCGGCCGTCACCGACGCGTACCTCGCGCTCAAGGCCGCCGGCCGCCTGTGACGTCGGATTTCGCGCCTGTCGGCGTTCCTGTTCCGCCCAGCGCGGCCCGTCGCTAATGTCACGCGTACGGGGGCACGCACGCACGCGCCCCTTCCTGTCGGAACAAGGAGCGCATCGTGACCACCGAGCCCGCCATCCCCGCTGAACCCTCGATCCCCGAGCCGAACCCGTCGTCGAGCTTCTTCAACCGCCTCGTCGCCGAGGCGCTCGGAACCCTGCTGCTGGTCGCCGGCGGCATCGGCACCGCGATTCTGGCCGCGAACTTCCCATCGGCCGCCCACAACTCGCTCGGCGTCGGGCACCTCGGGGTCGCGCTCGCGTTCGGTCTCACCGTCGTCGTCGGGGCGTACGCCTTCGGCCCGATCTCGGGCGGCCACTTCAACCCCGCCATCACCCTCGGCGTCGCTGCCGCCGGCCGGTTCCCGTGGAACGAGGTCGTCGGCTACATCGTCGCCCAGCTCGTCGGCGGCATCGTCGGCTCGTCGATCATCGCCGCCATCGCCTCGAGCAAGAGCGGATTCTTCGCCGCGGCCCGCGACGGCGGCTTCGCCTCGAACGGCTACGGCGACCACTCGCCCGGCCACTTCGGGCTCGGCGGCGCGATCATCGTCGAGATCGTCTTCACCGCGATCTTCGTCTTCGTCGTGCTCGGCACGACGGCGAAGATCGGCGCAGTCGGCTTCGCGCCGCTCGCCATCGGCCTCGCGCTCACGCTGATCCACCTGATCACCATTCCGGTCGACAACACCTCGGTGAACCCGGCCCGTTCGCTTGCGGCGGCGGTCTACGGGGGCGGCTGGGCGTGGGCCCAGCTGTGGGTGTTCATCGTCTTCCCGATCGTGGGCGGGCTGCTCGCGGGCTTCACCTACCGCCCATTGTTCGGCAAGACCTTCACCGCGGTCGCGTAGGCGCCCTGGCGCCCTGGCGCCGGTCGGCACCATACCTTCGGCGAGACAACACGTCGACTGGCTCCGCGACTCGGCCGGCGGCTCCGGCAGAGCCCTCGCGAGCACAGATCGCTCGACGCCGGCCGCGCGTCACTCCACCGACGCGACGCCATCCGGCAGCCGGCGCATCGTGCGCAGCGGCGAGAACAGCACGACGACCATCGGGGCGACGACAGACAGCCCGACCCCGAGCCACATCGTCGGCACGACGCCGAACCACCCGCCGAGCCATCCGGCGAGCGCGGCCGCGATCGGCATGACCCCCCACACGACGAAGCGGATCGACGCGTTCATCCGCCCCAGCAGCCGCGGCGGGCACAGCCGCTGCCGGAACGACACCTGCGCGATGTTGTAGTTCAGCACCGTGAAGCTGAACACGAACATGCCGCCGATGAGGAACGGGATCGCGGCGGTCGGGAACACCGCGGCGAGCATGAAGATCACACTGCCGATCCCGCTGGCGATCGCACTCCACACGATCAGCGAGCCCTCCCCCACTCGCCGCATCAACGACGGCGTCGCGAGCGCGCCGAGGATGCCCCCGGCCGCGCCGATGCCCTCGACGACGCCATAGACCGTCGGCGTGAAGTGCAGCTGTCGCAGCACGAACAGCGGCACCAGCGTCGTCATGAGCCCGTCGAAGAGGTTCATCGCGCCCGTGTTGATCGTGATGCGCGTCAGCAGATCGTGCGTGAAGACGAAACGCAGGCCCTCACCGATCTCGGCGAAGAGCGATGAGCTCTCGGATGCCTCACGCCTCGGCTCCTCGTCCCTGATCGTCGCCACCGCGATCATCGAGGCGACGTAGCCGAGGGCGGTCGCGAAGAGCAGCAGCGGCGCCTTGACGACGGCCAGCAGCGCGCCCGACAGAGCGGGACCGCCGACCCGCGCCACCTGCGCGCTCGTCTCGAGACCGGAGTTCGCGGGCGCGACGTGCTCAGAGATCACGAGCCGCGGCACGATGCTCTGATAGGTCACGTCGAAGAACACGGTCGCCCCGCCGACGACCGCCGCGACGGCGTACAACTGCCAGATGTGCAGCGCGCCGAGCAGCCACGCCGCCGGGATCGTCAGCAGAGCACCCGCACGCACGGCATCCGCCGTGATCATCACCCGCCGCTTGCGCATCCGGTCGACCCACGCGCCGACGGGGAGCCCGATCACGAGGAACGCGAGCTGCTGCGCGGCGGTCAGGAAGCCGACCTCCTGCGCGGTCGCGTGCAGCATGATGACCGCGATCACCGGGATCGCGAGCGTCCCGAGGTTCTCGCCGAGCTGGCTCAGGCTCTCGCCGACCCACAGCCTCCGGAAGTTCGGGTTGCGCCAGACACTGTGAAGGCGGGATGCCTCCGCCGAGGCATCCGCCGTCTCATTCGCCATCTACCCGGCCACCAGCTGTGTGGCGCCGCGATCGGCCTCGTCGAGATCGCCCGTCTCGCCTGCGCGCGCCGCGCGCCCGCCGACGACGAGCATGTACGCGAGGAACGCGAGCAGCGCGCCCGCGCCGATCAGCAGCTTCGCCCACACGGGCAGATGCGACGGCGTCACAAAGCCCTCGACGATTCCCGACACGAACAGCGACATCGTGAGCCCGATCGCGACGATGAAGAGCGCGCGGCCTTCCTCTGCGAGCGCGCGGCTGCGGGTGCGCGGGCCCGGTGCGACCCACGCCCAGAAGATGCGGAAGCCGGCAGCCGCCGCGACGAACACCGAGGTGAGCTCGAGCATGCCGTGCGGCAGCACGAACGAGAAGAACACGTCGCCCTTGCCGTAGGCGAACATCGCGGCGGCGTCGATGCCGACGTTGACCGCGTTCTGGATGATCACGAGCGCCGGGTAGATCCCCGTGATGCCGAAGGCGATCGCCTGCGCGGCGACCCAGGCGTTGTTGGTCCACACCTGGCCGGTGAAGCTCGCGGCGGGGTTCTCGCGGTAGTAGTCGACGAAGTCGCTGTCGACCAGCTTCTTGAGGTCGGCCTGGTTCGCGAGTGCGGCGAGCACGGCGTGGTCGCCGTTGATCCAGGCGGCGAGCAGCACCGCGATGCCGATGGTGGCGACGGCGACCGCGAGCGTCACCCAGCGCAGGCGGTACAACGCGGCGGGCAGCTGCAGCACGAAGAAGCGCGGCACCGCGCGCAACGGGTTGTCGGATGCCCCGGTGAAGCGCAGCCGCGCGCGCGACAGCGCAACCGACAGGCGTTCGCCCGGGATGCTTTCGCCCGCCGTCGACGCGATCGTCGACAGCTGCGCCGAGCCCGTCTGGAACAGCTCGATCAGCTCGTCGGCCTCGCGGCCGGTCAGTCGCCGCTTCGCAGCCAGGTGGGCCAGCCGTTCCCACTCGCCACGGTGGGCGGCGGTGTAGGCGTCGAGGTCCATCGTGCTTTGATGATAGCCATGGCCCAGGACGCGCCGACCGTCATCCCGCTCGCGGCGGGCAGGCGTGCCGACGAGGCCTCCGACGCCGTCGTCACCGGCGAGGCCGTCGCCCTCGCGGTGCGCCCGGCCGGGTTCCTATGGCGGGCCCTGTCCGGCGTCATCGACCTGGCGTGCTCGGTCGCGGTGCTGATCGGCCTGATCGTCATCATCACCTCCTTCGGCGACCGACTCGACAACGCCGTGCAGAACGCGCTGAGCGTCGTCGCCGTCGTGCTCGCGTTCCTCGCGTACCCGATCGTGTGGGAGGTCGCCTCGCACGGCCGCTCGGTCGGCCGCTTCGCCGTCGGCGCGCGCATCGTGCGCGACGACGGCGGCGCTGCAGGCACCCGCCATGCCTTCGTGCGGGCGCTTTCGGGAGTCGTCGAGATCTACGCGACCCTCGGCGGGCTCGCCGTGATCGTCGCCCTGCTCAACGGGCGCTCGAAGCGCATCGGCGACCTGCTGGCCGGCACCTACGCGCAATACGAGCGGGTGCCGGCGCTCACGCCGTCGCTGCTCGCAATGCCGCCGCAGCTCGCCGCATGGGCGCAGGTGGCCGACGTCGCCGCGCTGCCCGACCCGCTCGCGCGCCGGGTGAGCGCGCTCCTCGCCCAGCAGGCCAGGCTGTCGCCGCAGGCGCGCGCAGGGCTGTCAGCCGAGCTGGCGCGCGAGGTAGCGCCGTTCGTGCACCCGCTGCCCGCCGTCGACGCCGTGACGTTCCTCTGGGCGGTCTCGGCGGCGCGGCGTGCGCGCGAGGTGCGCACCCTCGACGGTGAGGCGCGCAGGCTCGCGGCTCTCACGCCGACGCTGGCGCGCCGGCCGAACGCCTTCCCCGACCGCTGACGGGCACTGCTGCGCCGATCGGCCGCCGGGCCGCGCGTCAGCCCGCGTTGCCGAGCGTCTGGTGCCGCACGACCTGCCAGCCGAGCGGCGCAGACAGCCGATCCGCGTGGTCGGCGCACAGGTCGAAGCCGTGCGGCGTCTTCACCGGCGCGAGCGGCCCCACGACGGCCATCGAGTCGGCGTAGACGTAGGTCAGAGTGGCGACCGCCTCGCGCTGACATGACGACTTGGAGCACTGACGGTCGAGCATGCCCCGAGACTACGCCAGGGTGCCGACGCGGGCCGTCGGCCTCGCCGAGCGCCAGGCACCCCGCGGGCCGGGGCGACGTAGGATTCGTGCATGCCCCGACCCCGCCGCGCGCAGCCCCCGGCCCCCGCCACGCGTCTCAACCGACACGGGCGGCGCGGGGTGCGCGGGCCGATCACCGGGCCGCACCTGCCGCTGCTGCAGGGGCGCATCGACTTCTTCGAGATGACGGTCGCATCGTGTGCCGACTATCTGAAGGGCCTGTGGCCGGACGCCTTGGGCGACGTCCGCTTCGAGATCGCCGCCGCCCCGGCCGGGGCACTCGGCCCCGAGGAGGTCGAGCGATGGGCGGTCGACGCCGGGCGCGGCCGCATCACGCTGTTCCGCGTGCCGATCGAGCGCCTCGCGAAGCTGCACCGCAACGACGAGCTGCACCGCCGCATGCTGATCGAGAGCTGCGTGTTCCGCGCGGTCGCCGAATACCTCGGCAAGGACCCGTGGGATCTCGCGCCCGACCGGTTCCGGCACTTCTGAGCCCATGGTCGCGGGTTATCGACGCGACTGACAGTTAGCGCGAATAGACCGTCAGGGCCGACGCGCTCGCGCCCGTCGGGTAGGCGACGTAGCCGGCGAGCTGACCAGGCGCCGAGTAGCCCACGGTGACGTAGAGCCCCTGGGCGTCGGTCGCCGTCAGGACGCCGCGCTGCGAGATCGGGCGCGAGATCGAGGCGCCCGCAGGCACGGCGACCGTGCTGCCGCCCGGCCCCTCGAGCTTCAACGTCACCGCGGCGCTCGTCGGATTCACGAAGTGCAGGAAGGCGGCGGGCCCGGGTGCGAGCGGGATCGCGATCGGCCCAGTGAGCGGCTGAGCGGCGGCGTACCATGCGAAATCCGACCCGGCAGCGGCATCCGTCGTCGTCGAGTGCACCGCGGCCACCACGGGCTCAGAGCTTTCCACGGTCACGGTGTAGGTGCCCTTCGCGAGCTTGTCGAGCGGCACCTCGGAGACGACGCCGTGGGTGACGGTGACGGTCGAGGCGGTGCCCGTGCCGCTGGCGCCCTCCGGCTTGACCCCGATGGTCAGCTTCGCGTTCTTGCCGCCGATCGGCAGCACGCGCAGCACCGGCACTCCACCGCCCGTGTCGGTTCCCGCGGTGCCCGCGCCTTGGGCCGCGGGCACCACGACCGCCCCTGGCACCACCACATGCTTGGACGGCGGCGCGGTCGGCCCCACGAAGTCGACACCCTGCGGTGTCACACCGGTGATCTCGGACTCCTGCAGCGCGGCGCTCACGGTACCGCCGGTGCTCGTCACGTGAACGACCGTCGCGCGCGCGTTCGGTGCGAGCCCCGAGAGCGGCACGGCGTGCTGGGTGTGCGGCTGCACGACGATTCCGCGGCCACCTGCTGCTGCGGCCTTCCCCTGCTCGAAGTACACGTCGATGCTCACGGTCGCGGCGACGTCGCCGGGGTTCGTGAGGATCACAAGGGTCGTCGCACCGAGCGAGGTCGCGCCGCCGACGAGCCACTGCTCGAAGTCGGGCTGTGCGCAGTTCGCCGCCGCCAGGCCGCGCAGATCGGCCGAGTTCGCGCTGTACGACTGCGCGGCGGCGAGCAGCGGCTCATGCTGCGCGCTGGACGCCGGCTGCTGGAAGGCCCCGGGGCCGGCGCCTCCGCCCGTGACGTCGGCGGCGGTCAGCTCGATCGATGCCGGCGACGAGCCGTCGCCGCCGGAGACCACGGTGGGCGCGCCGAGCGCGGACAGGCCCGAGGTGGACGCGCTCGACCCGAGCGCCAGCACCGGGCCGGGGCAGGCGACGGTCGCCGCCGCCGGCACGGGGGTGACGGTGCGTGACACGGGCTGCGCCTGGGCGCTCGGCAGCGGCAGCGTGAACGCGGCCACGGCCACCGCGGCGCTCGCGGCCAGTCCGGCTGCACCGGCGAGCACGCGCACGCCTGCGCGGGTCAGCGTCGTTCTGCGATCGGTCGCCACGGCTCAGGCCTCCTCGTCGTGGCCGCCGACGGCGGCGTAGGCGGGCTCGAGCCCCTCGTCCGGTTGTGGCTCGAGGGCCGCGGGTGCGCCGACCTCGGCATCCGCATCGGGCTGATCCGATGCCTCACCGTCGGTCGCACCGCGCGCAGGCGCCGCCCCGCCCGGGCCGCTCCGGCCGTTCTTCGGGCGGCGAGGTCGCCGCCGCGGCGCTGCGGTGTTGCCGATCGGAATCGCGAGGAGTGCGAACACCCCGAACACGACGACGAGCATCAGCACGATGAGCGGCTGCTGCCATCCGCCCGGGTCGGCAGGCACCGCGATCGGCGTGACGTCGGCGGCAGTGCTCCAGAGCGTGCCGGCCGCGGTGGTGCCGACGCGCGCGAGCAGCGCGTTCCCGTCCAGCGCGGTCGCGGCGCGATCACCGAACGAGCGGGCGCTGAGACCGGGCGAGGCGCCCGTGTGCAGGAACACGAAGCCGATTCCGAAGCGCGACAGGTCGTCGGATGCGTCGTAGCCGCTGCGTGAGACGAGATTCACCGCGAGATGGGCGAGGGCGCTGTCGCTCGGCGAGAGCTCGGGGTCGGTCGACGCCACGGTGCTCTGCTGATCGAGCGTGTCGCCCGAGCCGTGCACGATGCCGGCCGTCACGGTGCCCTGCGACACCGGGGTGACGACGAGCGTCGCGGTGCGCGGCTGAGAGGTCGCCTCCGCGATGACATAGGCGGGCAGCTGCCCGGCCGGGTTCGCGATCACCGCTGCGCCGCCGAACACGCCGACGAGGGCGAGCGGCACGATCGCGAGCAGCGCGCCGATGGACGCGACCCACGCCGGCGTGACGGAGAACCGCCCGAGCCCGGCGAGCGCGAACAGCGCGGCGCCGGTCAGACCGAGCCAGTACAGGCTGAGGCCGGAGCCGGTCCACAGCCCGACAGCGTGATCGCCGGAGACCTGCAGAGCGGTCTGCGCGCACAGCAGCGCGGTCGCGAGGCCGAGGAACGCGCCGAGCAGGGCGCCCGCGGTGCGCACGCTGGGGCGCAGGAACAGTGCGGCGAGCGCGAGCAGCGCAAGCGGAGCGACGAGCACCGTGAGCACGACGGCCACGACACCCGCCGGCCAGCCGAGGGAGTCCGCGAAGGAGTTCCACCCGCCGGTCGCGCCGCCGGGGAACCCGAGCATCAGCTGCCAGGTCGACGCCGAGTCGCCCGGCACGGGCACGCCGGGGTCCGCGAAGATGCGCACGGGGGTTCCCGCGGCGAGTTGGGCGAGCGCGAGCGGCAGGAACAGCGCGATCGCGGGCAGCGGGACGAACAGCGCGCGGAAGACGCTGCGTCCGCTCGCTGCTGTCCACAACAGCCACGCGATCGCGAGCGCGGGCACGAGCGACGGCGCGCACGCGGCGACCGCCGCGGCGAGCAGCGCAGTCGCACCTGCGGCCGACCACGAGCGCCGTGCGGTCACGGCGGCGAAGATCAGCCAGGGCAGCAGCACGTGCGCGAGGACGGCGGCGGGGCGCCCGTCGGCGAGCGCGGCGAGCAAAGGCGGCGCGAACGCCCAGGCGAGACCGAAGAAGGCGCGGATGCCTGCGCGGCGGGTGAACCGCGCGGCGAGCAGCCACGCGCCGATGGCCCCGAGCGGCATCGCGGCGAACCACACCACGACGAGCGACAGCGAGGGCTGCCAGAAGGTCAGCGTCCCGAGCAGGGCGAGCACGGCCTGGAACGGGTCGCTCGGCCCGACGAATCCGACCCCGACGTCGCGCCAGCCCCAGCCGACACTCGCCCACAGGTGCCCAACCGAGTCGTTCAGCGGCAGCAGGCCGCCGCCGCCCAGCGTGCTCGCGCCGAGCAGCCGGCCGCTGATGGCGACCGAGCCGGCGAGGGCGGCCAGCAGCACCCAGCCGCCGCCCGAGCCGAAGAAGTCCAGCTCGCGCCACTCTCCGTGCGCTGCGGTCATGGCGGCCTCGCGGGCGAGCATCCGCCTGCGTCGCAATTCTGATGGCGGCAGGCGCAGCGGCGCGATCACGGCCCAGCCGGCCCGTTTCGAGTGCGCGACATTGCGCCGGGCTGCGGCGAGGTGGCCGTCGGCGAACGCGGCTTGGAACGCGGCGGCGAGCTCGCCGCCGACGGCGCCCGGGCGCTTGCCGATCAACCACAGGATCGCGCGGGCGATGCCGAGGGGAACGAGCGTGAGCCAGTGCAGCACGAGTGCGGCGCCCGGGGCGTAGGCCATGCGCCGATGGAGCTGCGCGACCCGGCGCTGCCGGTGGCCGACCCGCTCGGCCCCAGTGCGCTGCGAGAGCCGCGGGCCGACGACGCCGTCGCCCCCGATGGCGAGCCGCGCACCGGGGGCGACCACGACGCGGTGCCCCGCGAGGCGCACGCGCACGCAGAAGTCGAGGCCGCCGTCGACGACGGGCAGAGCCTGATCGAGGCCGCCGGCCTCGGTGTAGACGCTGTGGCGCACGAGCATGCCCGCCTCGTGCACGCCGAGGACGTCGGAGGTGCCGTCGTGCTGGCCCTGGTCGAGTTCGTCCTCGACGAGCGGAACGGTGGCGCCGAACCTCGTCATGGTGACGCCGAAGCCGCGCAGGCGGGCACGATCGTCCCACTCGACGAGCTTCGGGCCGGCGACGGCGACCGAGGGCGACACCTCGCCCACGGCGAGCAGCTGCTCCAGGGCGGCGGGCTCAGGCGCGGTGTCCTGGCCGAGCAGCCAGAGCCACTGCTCGGAGTGGACGGGCGCGTCGAGGGCTCTGACAGCGGCCGCGACGGCGGCCGGGAAGCTCAGCTTCTCTTTGGTGGCGAGGTGCTGCGTTGGGACGAATGCGGCGACGGCGGGGGTCACGTCGCCGTCGGAGCCGGTCTCGATCACCACGACGGAATCGGGACGGCGGGTCTGTGCGCGAAGCGACTCCAGTGTGCGCTGCACACGCGCCGACCCGTTGCGGACGACGATGATGGCGGTGACTGTCTGAAGCATCGCGGTCAGCCTAGGTAGCCGAGAGCCTCACCCCGGGAGCGACTCGCGCCGCCGCGAAATCAACCAGCCCGTCGGCGCAGCTTGCGGCGTTCGCGCTCGGAGAGGCCGCCCCAGATGCCGAAACGCTCGTCGTTCTGCAGCGCGTATTCGAGGCACTGCGCGCGCACCTCGCACGAGGTGCAGATCTTCTTGGCGTCTCGGGTCGAGCCGCCCTTCTCCGGGAAGAACGCTTCGGGGTCGGTCTGCGCGCACAGCGCGTCGGACTGCCAGGCGAGGGCGTTCTCGTCTTCATCGACGTCGGCTCGGCGGACGCCGGGCACCCCCAGTCGTACAGGATCGACAAACCAGTCGTCCGGCACTGCGGAGCGATAAGCGTCAGTCATCGGTCTCCCTTTCCCCACCTGCTGCCGGTCGCGCCCGTCCGGCGCTTGACCAATTACACCCGTGTAATTCGCTCCGCGTCAAGTCGCGAATCGTAAAGGCAGACAGATCGCTCGCGTGGCCCGGGCGTGTCGCGTGTCGCGAAATTAATCGAATTGACGCCAAACGATGTCCACCCCCCAATGGGCGTCACACCCGAATCGGTCGCACCCGCGCGGGGGTAGACGAGTCGGCAGGCGGGCCGGGCGGCTATGCGCCGAACGCGACCCCCGTCGTCGCGAGGAACAGCTCTCCCGCTCCGCGCACCGTGAGCTCCTGCTCATCAGGCGTGATGTAGACCGCTTGGCCGCGGGCGAGCGAGAGACCGCCGGCCTGACCGGCGAGTTCCAGCGTGCCTTCCGTCGCGAGGGCGATCGCCGGTGCGCCGGGACGGAGCCTCACGGCATCCGTCTCTGTGCCCACCGTCGCGTGCACCAGTGCGAAGTCGGGCACGTCCGGCCGGAACACTTCGACGCCCGGGGCGAGCTCGACCGCGTCGAGCAGCGGCGCGGGCAGGGGCGTGAAGTCGAGCACGCGCGCGAGTTCGGGCACGTCGATGTGCTTGGGAGTGAAGCCGCCGCGCAGCACGTTGTCGCTCGCGGCCATGAGCTCGATGCCGAGGCCGGCGAGATACATGTGGATGTTCCCCGCCGGCATGTAGAGCGCCTGGCCCCGCACGAGGCGGACTCGGTTGAGCAGCAGCGAGATCACGATGCCGGCCTCGCCCGGGTACGCATCGCTCAGGGTGATGACCGTCTCGAACGGCAGCAGGGCGGGGTCGAGCGCGTCGACGCTCTCGAAGTCGTCCGAACCGCATTCGGCGAGCACGAGGCGCGCGGCGCGCACGGTCTCTGCCACGAGCTCGGCGACCTCTCCCCCGCCGGTCAGCAGCCAGGTCACCGCGTCGCGCAAAGCCGCGCCGTCGTCGGGCGCAGCTGAGAGCCGGTCGCCGAACTCGGCAAGTCGCGCCGCCGGCGCGTCGGCGCCGCGGGCCGCGCCGATCAGCCGCACGAGATCGCTCGCGACGGCTGCGCGGCTGCGGAATCCGCACAGGGCGTGGAACGCATCGGAGAGCGCGAACAGCATCTCGGGCTTGTGGAACGGGTCCTTGTAGTTGCGATGCGCGGCGTCGACGGGCACACCGGCCGCGTTCTCGCGGGCGAAGCCCTCGGCCGCCTGCGCGGGCGACGGGTGCGCCTGCAGCGAGAGCGGCGCGCCGGCGGCGAGAACCTTGAGCAGGTAGGGCAGGTGGGGCGCGACGCCCGCCGCCTGGTCTGCGGCGACCAGCTCGGGGCCGAGCGCCGATTGGGGGTCCGCCGCGATCCACGCCGCGAGGTCGGGCGCGGGCGAGCCGCCCTCGATGCGCGCGGGCGAGCCGGCATGCGCGCCGAGCCACAGCTCGGCCTCCGGGTCGCCGGACGGCGCGCGGCCGAGCAGCCGGGCGATCGCGGTCAGCGAGCCCCAGGCGTAGTCACGGGGGGTGTTGTCGATCCGCACAAACATCCGGGGCGCTCCTCGCGTCATCACGTCAGCAAAGCCACACCAGGCTACCGACCTGTCCAGCCCCGCCCGTAGCGTTTGCTGTGACCACCCAGCAGCAATGGAGCTCACCGGACATGACCGTCGAAACCGCACCCGCCACCGTCTTCGAGCCGCTCGCCGCGGACTTCTATGGATTCGCCAACGAGCTGACGGATGCGGAGAAAGCCGCCCTCGCACGAATCCGGGCGCACCTCGCCGCCGAGGTCAAGCCGCTCATCACCGAGAACTGGGAGAAGGCGGCCTTCCCGTTCGAGATCATCCCCGGACTGCACGAGCTCGGCGTCGCCGCCTTCGCGTGGGACGAGACGAAGCCGTTCCCCAACTCCGCCGTCTTCCGCGGCTTCGCCGCCCTCGAGCTGGCGCGCGTCGACGCCTCCGTCGCCACCTACGTCGGCGTGCAGAACGGGCTCGCCGCCGGTTCCGTCTCTCTCTGCGGCAGCGCCGAACAGCGCGCATACTGGCTGCCGAAGCTCGCCTCCGGCGAGATCATCGGCTCCTTCGGCCTCACCGAGCCGCTCTCGGGCTCCGACTCCGCGCAGGGCCTGCGCACGACCGCCCGGCACGAGGACGGCCCCGACGGCGGCCATTGGGTGCTCAACGGCTCGAAGCGATGGATCGGCAACGCGACGTTCGGCGACATCACCGTGATCTGGGCGAAGGACGAGGCAGACAAGCAGGTCAAGGGATTCATCGTGCCGAACGACACCCCCGGCTTCGTCGCCACCAAGATCGAGAACAAGACGGCGCTGCGCATCGTGCAGAACGCCGACATCACGCTCACCGACGTCATCGTGCCCGACGCGAACAAGCTCGTGAACGCGAACTCCTTCCGCGACACCGCGAAGGTGCTGCGGCAGACCCGCGCCGAGGTCGCCTGGTGCGCCGTCGGCATCGCGGTCGGCGCTTATGAAGCAGCGGTCGCCTACGCGAAGGAGCGCATGCAGTTCGGCAAGCCGATCGCCGCGCACCAGCTCGTGCAGGACCTGCTCGTCAAGTCGCTCGGCAACATCACGGCGTCTCTCGCACTGGTGGTGCAGGTGTCGCGGATGCTTGACGCGGGCGTGCAGCGCGACGAGCACTCGGCCCTCGCGAAGGCGTTCGCCACCGCCCGCATGCGCGAGAGCGTCGCCTGGTGCCGCGAGTCCATGGGCGGCAACGGCATCGTGCTCGACAACGACGTGGCCCGCTTCTTCGCGGACGCCGAGGCGATCTACTCCTACGAGGGCACCCGCGAGATGAACACCCTGATCGTGGGCCGCGCGATCACGGGCGAGGCCGCGTTCGTATAGTCCTGAGCCTGGACGCCAGGATTCCCACCGCGCCGATTGCAGCCCATCACACGAGGGTGTAGCCGACGCTGAGCGCGTCGTAGGTGCGTCTGGCGCGGGCATCTCGCGTCAGCAGGCGCAGCCCATGGTGCTGTGCCGTCGCACCGATGAGCCCGTCGTAGATCGCCCCGCCCGAGACTCCGGCTTCGGAGGCCCGGCGAATGAGCTCGCGGTGGGCGGGTGGGGGCAATGACACCGCCGTCCACGCGAGGCGGTCAAGGGCTTCGGCGGCTGAAGCCGCGCTGATACGGTGCCCGACGGGCAGCCGTGTCAGCACACTGAAGCTCTCGACGAGAACATGCGCCGGCACCGAGGTCACGGCGGAAACGGCCTCGCGGGCCGCGACGTGGGCCACGTGCCAGGGCAGCAGCGCCGGAATCAGCACGCTCGTGTCACAGGTCGACGTCATCGCCGCGTCGACTCGAGCGTCGCGCGAACGGCCTCGTCGCTCAGCCCCGCCACGTCGCCTCGCGGCACGATCACCGGGAGACCATCGCGGGACTCCACCGAAACCTCCAGGGGAGCGAACTCGATCTCGATGCGGCCGTCGGTGAACGACACGTCGACCGCAACGCCCGGGGTCAGCCCCATCGCGTCACGCACGGCCTTCGGCACAACGAGCCGGCCGGCAGAGTCGATGGTAGCAAGCATGGCAAAACGCTACCATTCGACCTCCCTTCGATGGGTCTCGGCACTTCGCGCAGCTCCTCGGCCATCGGCAGACGGCCCGCCGATACCCTTGGACGCATGACGAACCCGGTCGCGCGGCTGCACCCCGCTGCAGGCATCCTCGCGACTCTGTCGTTCTTCACCGTGTTCGCCGGTGATTTCTGGCGCAATCTGATCGGCTGGCCCGCCTATCTCGCGCTGGCGGGCGTGCTCGCGATCGCCAACGTGGTCTGGATCTTCATCGCCCGCCCGCAGCTGACTTTTCGCAAGTGGCCGAAGATGCTGCTGCTGTTCGTGGCGCTCGCGATCGCGTCGATCGCCTGGGCGCGCTACGAGGGCGTGAGCGGCCCCGGCGGGCACGTCGATGTGACGCTCGGCGTCGCCGCCCTGCTCGCGGCCGGCGTCGCGGGCCTCGCGCCCGCGCTGATCCTGAACCAGCGGCTGCTCGTCAAGGTGCTGAGCAGTGCGCTGCGCTGGGTGCTGGGACTGTCGCTGCTGTTCGAGCTGGTCGTCGCGCTGTTCGTGCGGCATCCGATCCTGCCGCTCATGCGCGTCGCGGGTGTCGACTACACGGGCAAGGTGCCCGGCGCGTTCTACTGGAGCCGCAACGATCTGCTGCACGGCGGCCCGATCCAGGGCATCGTCGGCAACGCCGACCTGCTCGCCATGTGCGCGCTCATCGGCCTGATCGTCTTCTCGCTGCAGCGGGCCGACCGCATCTCGCGGCCGTTCTGGGGCTGGTTCTGGATCGTGCTCGCCGCGGTCGAGCTCGCCCTCACCCGCTCGGCGACCGTGCTCGTCGCGACTGCCGCGACCGCCGTGGTGCTCGGCTTCGCGCTGTGGGCGCGCGCGCGTTCTCAGAAAGGCCGGGGGCCGCTCTACCTCAGCGCGCTGCTGCTGCTCGTCGTAGTCGTCGGCGGCGCACTGACCGCATGGCATGAGTTCACGGCCCTGTTCGGCAAGTCGCCGACGCTGACCGGCCGCACCGACATCTGGAACGCGGTGATCCCGCTCGCACAGCAGCACCCCGTGTTCGGCTGGGGCTGGCTCGGCTACTGGGTGCCGTGGGCGAAGCCGTTCGACGGACTCGCTGTGCGGCACGGTGTGCAGTACCTGCAGGCGCATAACGCGTGGCTGGATGTCTGGCTGCAGCTCGGCATCGTCGGCGTCGTCGTCTTCGCGCTGCTCGCCGTGACGACCCTCGGTCGCGCGTGGTTCATGGCCGTCGACCGGCCGATGCTGGATGCCTCTGGCAGGCATCCGTTCACCGCTGTCACGCTGCTGCCCCTGCTCGTGTTCGCCGCGCAGCTGGTGCAGTCGCTGGCCGAGAGCCGGCTGCTGCTCGAGAGCGGGTGGGCTCTGCTCGTGGTGTGGTCGGTGACGACGAAGGCGAGCCGCCCGTGAGCCGTGGGGGCGGCTGGCGGGCGTTCGAGGAGCCGCTGCGCAACTTCTTCGGCTCGGGGCGGTTCGCGAACTCGCTGTCGCTCGTGATCGTCGGGGCGGCGTTCTCGACCTTCGCGATCCTGAGGGTCGTGGGGTGGCCGGGCCTGGTCGGCGCGCTCACCACCATGGTCGTGCTCGCGACCGTGTCATTCGTCGCACGCCGCGGCCGGCACGACTCGCATGGACTGCTGCCGATCTCGCTGATCGTCTTCGTCGGCTGGTGCACGATCAGCGTGTTCTGGAGCGAGAACCCCGCGACCACGATCGCCTCGTCGCTGTACCAGTTGGCGTGGGCCTATCTCGCGATCTATCTCGCGATGGTGCGTGACACGATCCAGGTCGTGCGCGTGGTCGGCGACGTGCTGCGGTTCCTGCTCGCAGGCTCGCTGGCGCTCGAGGTGTTCAGCGGCCTCGTCGCGTCGGAGACCGTGCACTACCTCGGAGTGAGCGGAACGATCGCGCACTTCGGGCCGATCCAGGGCATCTTCGGGAGCCGCAACGCGCTGGCGCTGATCTCGGTGATCGCGTTGGTGACGTTCTTCGTGGAGTGGCGGACGCGGTCGGTGACCCGTGGCCGGGCGGCGCTGTCTCTGCCTCTCGCCGCGATCAGCCTTGCGTTGTCGCGATCGCCGGTCGCCGTCGCGGTGATCGCCCTGGTCGTCGTCGCGGCGCTCTTCCTCACGCTGCTCCGCAGCATCAGGGACGAGCGGCGGCGGTTCTCTGTGCAGGTGACGCTGGCCGTCGTGTCAGCGGTCGCGGCGGCGGCGGCCTGGGTGCTGCGCGACCCGATCATCGGGCTGCTCGACGCGCGCAGCATGCTCAACGTGCGGCACGCGCTGTGGATCCAGATCTGGGATTTCAGCAGGCAGAACCCGCTCGTCGGGTGGGGCTGGACGGGCATCTGGCGCGGCGACGAGTTCCCGTTCTCGCTGATCAACGCGTATGCGAGCACGCCGCAGTCGAACGGCCTCAACGCCTATCTCGACGTGCTGCTGCAGCTCGGCTGGGTGGGCGTGCTCGTGTTCGGGGTGCTCGTGGTGCTGGCGCTCGGGCGGTCGTGGCTGGTGGCCTCGAACAAGCGGTCCGTCATCCACACCTGGACGCCGCTGGTGCTGCTCGCGTTGCTCGCGACGTCGGCGACCGAGTCGGTCGCGCTTGTCGACTATGGGTGGGTTCTACTCGTGATCTGCACGGTGAACGCATCCCAGAACATGAGCTGGCGGAGTGCTGTGCCCGGGCCGTCGCTGCCCACGCGCGGCCCCCTGTAAGGGGGCCGCGCCCTGATCGTTGTTTTCTGCCACTCTGACGACTGAGCAGCACGTGCTGCACGCAGGGGGTGTGCAGTGATCAGATCGACCGGGCTCGCGGCCGCGCTGACCGCCGTCGCGGTCGCGATCGCGCTCGTGGCGCCGACACGCGCAGCGGCCGACGAGACGGCCGGCGCAGACCTCGTCGGCGCGTTCGACAGCGCGGCATTCGTGGCAGGCGAAGGCGTTGTGCTCTCTGGCTGGGCCATCGACCTCAACGCACCGCAGGCGGCGAACAGCTTCATCGACCTCACCTGGTCGGACGGAAGCCAGACCCGCGACCATTCGACCGAGTACTACCACGTGAGCGACCCGCGTCCCGATGTGGCCGCTGCCTACCCGGCTGCAGGGCCGGATCATGGCTTCTCCTGGGTGTGGGGGCTCCCTGGGCCGGGGACCTACACGTTCTGTCTATCGGTGGGCTCGTTGGTCACCTCGTACTTCGGACCAGACCACGACAAGTACTTCGAGAAACCGCTCGGATGCCGGTCTCTCACAGTGCCAGACGAGGTGTTCACCGGAGCGATCGACCAATTCGGGCCGAACCCGGCTGGGCCGGGATTCGTCCTCACGGGGTGGGCTGCCTCGAACTACGGGCTCCTGGGCATGATCACAGACTCCACCGGAACGCACGAGGGTCCCTACATCGGTGACGCGACCTTGACGATCATCCCGGACGACGGCAGCGCGCCGATCACGGAACCCGACTTCGGCTTCAACACGACAACGGTTCGCGCCGACGCGCCGCAGCAGCCCGCACGGAACTTCAGCGTGACCCTTCCAGGAGACGCGACGCGGAACATCGCCGGGACCTACCAGGTGTGCGTGAGCATGTCGAACTCCGCCGGACCGCCCGACGTGCACCTTCAGATCGCGTGCGCCTCGACCCACCTGCTCGCATTCAAGGCGAGCACGGTAGTTCCGGCAACGCCGATCCTGCTCGGGCAGACGGTCGCACCGGCCTCGGTGGCCGTCTTTCCCACCGAGGTCAGCACCGGCATGCAGTGGACAGTCGACGGCATGCCGGTCTCGGCCACCTCCTCGCTCCCGATCTCTGACTCCTATGTCGGCCACCAGGTCGACGGGTGGGAATGGGTCGCAGCGCCTGGCTACGTGAGCGCGTCGTTCGAGGTCGCGGGCGGCACCGCCTCGATTCCCGGAGTCACCACCGTGCGCGCCGCGGGAGCAGACCGCTATGCCACGTCTGTGGCGATCTCACAGCAGGAGTTCCCGGATTCCGCGGCGGGGACTCAGATGGTCTACCTCGCCTCCGGGGCAGGGTTCGCCGACGCCATCTCTGCGGGGCCGGCCGCCGCGGCCGCGAATGCGCCACTGCTGCTCACGGCGCCGGACGCCATCCCTCCGACGGTGCTGGACGAGCTGCGCAGGCTGCACCCCGCACAGATCGTGATCGTCGGGGGTACGGCATCGATCTCGACGGATGCCGCGGCTCAGGCGGCCGGCGTCGCACCAGTGACCCGAATCGCCGGCGCGGACCGCTACGCGACGTCGATCGCCGTCGCCGACTTCGCCTTCCCCGACGGCGCCGGCAGCGCGTTCGTCGTCAGCGGTGCGGCGTTTCCAGACGCGCTCTCGGCCGGTGCCGCAGCGGCAACGACGCACGGGCCGGTCCTGCTGACCACGCCCGAGACATCGCCGGTCGTCGCGGCGCTCACAAGCGCGCTCGGCTCATTGGGGGTGAAATCGGCGACGATCGTCGGCGGCACGAGCGCCGTCGACGCCGGGGTGCAATCCGCCATCGCCGCCGTCATCCCCGTGACGCGGCTGGCCGGCGCCGACCGGGACGCGACCTCGCAGGCGGTGGCCACCGCGTTCGCGAGCGCGACGACGGTCTACCTCGCGAGCGACGCAGGATTCCCTGACGGCCTTTCCGGCTCGGCGGCGGCGGGGCACGCCGCGGACCCCCTCATCGTCACCGGAGGTGGCTGCATTGATCCGGCGGTCATCGACAGGATCGTCGCGCTTGGCGCCAGCACGGTCGTGGTCGTCGGCGGCTATTCCTCGCTGGAGGTCGCGATCGACCGACTGCTCGCCTGCTAGGCCTGCTGAACCAGATCGCGCATGACGTCGAGCCAGCCCTGGCTGGCGTAGCGCGCGTACAGACCGCGAAGAGCAAGCTCCACCACACGCGGGATACGAGCGAGGCGGATGCCCGGCAGGCCGGCCCGCGCGCGCTCGAAGTCGGCCTTGGCGCGAAGCCGCGCGACGAGCTCTGCCTGCTGGCCTGAGGCCTGCGCCCAGTCGGCAAGATCGGCGAACTTGCGAGCGAGCTTCTCGTTGCGGTCGCCCCTCGGCTGCAGCATCCGCCCCACGCGATAGCGCAGAGTCGGCTCGTTGACACCGATCTCGTTCCTGCCGTGCTGGCGGTAGTCGACGGTCTGCTCGCGCAGCACCCGCAGGCCACCGCGCAGCGCCGCCATGACCGCGAGCCACTCATCGTGGACCCAGCTGTCCGGGAACGGGAGGGCGGTCTCGAGCAGTTCGCGCCGGAAGACCACCGTCGCGCCGGTCGCGAGGTTCCGGCGCAGTAGCGCCGCAAGCGGGTCGGAGGAGGCGATCGTCCGAAGCTCGGACTCGGTCACGCCGAGGCTCTCGAAGAGACCAAGATCCAAAGGCGCGCCGTCCCCGTCGACCAGGCGCGCGTCCGTGAAGAGCAGCAGCGCTGCCGCGTCGGCCGCGAATACCGCCGCCGCCCGCGCGAGCTTGTCGGGGTGCCAGACGTCGTCCTGGTCGCTCAGCGCGATCAGCTCGCCCGTGGTGGCCGTGATCGCGCCCTCGAAGTTCTTCGTGACACCAAGCGCGGGGCGGTTCTCGATCCAGCGCACCACCGGCCTGGCATTCGCCCCCTCGATGCCCCCGCGGGCAACCGCAACTGTGCCATCGCTCGAGTCGTCGTCCGAGACGATGAGCTCGGCGGGCGCCGTGGACTGCGACAGGATGCTGGCGAGCTGAGTCGCGAGGAAACGGCCACCATTGTGTGTGCACAGTGCAACACTGAAGATCGGCCGCGCCGCACTCTCGGCTGCGGGCATCTCAGTCCGACAGCCGTTCGTCTGGGCGGGACGGCGCCGGGTAGCGCAGGTAGCTCAGCCGCGCGTTCTCGCGGCGCGAGCGGGTGATGCCGTCGAGGGTGAAGCCGAGCAGTAACGTCAACGCCGCGAGGATGGCGAGAGACGACGCGAGAACAGCCGACGGGAATCTGGTGATCGTGCTGGTCTCGAAGAACTCGACGATCACCGGGATGCCGACCACGAGAGCAACGGCGAAGACGACGGCTCCAACGATGCTGTGGAACAGGACCGGTCGCTCGTGGCGGACGAGCTGCACGATCAGGCTGAGGATCTTGATGCCGTCGCGATACGTGTTGAGTTTGCTCTCGCTGCCCTCTGCACGATCCTTGAAGCCGACCGTGATCTCGGTCTGCGGCACCCTCAGGCTCGACGAATGGACGGTCAGCTCCGTCTCGATCTCGAACTCGCGCGATACCGCGGGGAACGACTTGACGAACCGTCGGGAGAACACGCGGTATCCGCTCAGCATGTCGGTGACCCGCGTGCCGAAGATCGAGCTGACGAGGTTGTTGAATGCGCGGTTGCCCGCCTCGTGGCCCGGACGGTAGGCGGTCTCGCTCACCTGCTCGCGCACGCCGAGAACATGGTCGAGGGGCCCCTCGAGCAACGCGTCGATCATCTTCGGAAGGGCGCTCGCGTCATAGGTGTCGTCGCCGTCGACCATCACGTAGATGTCCGCATCGATGTCGGCGAACGCGCGCCGCACCACGTTGCCTTTGCCCTTGACAGTCTCGTGGCGGACGATCGCCCCCGCCTCGAGCGCGCGCTCAGTGGTCGCGTCGTTCGAGTTGTTGTCGTAGACGTAGATGTCCATGCCTGGAACGGCCGCACGCAGGTCGGCCACCACCTTGCCGACGGCGACCTCTTCGTTGTGACAGGGGACGATGGCTGCGATCTTGAGGTCGTCGTACATGGGGTGCGTGGCTCCAGAGCAGGCGGACTCGCCCGCGTGGCGAGATCGATCGCTGATCAGCTTAATCGACGAGGTAGACCGCGCCTCGCCGGCGCGTCAGCGGGTGAGCCTGCGAACAGCCTTGCGGACCACCGTGACCGGCCCTCCGTTGCGCAGGTAGAACGCGACGAGCGAGAGGTCGTGCATCAGCCCGCGGCGCCTGCGCGGCTTGCGTGCGTTCGGCCGCTCTGCGGACACCCGGCCCGAGGCGACCAGGTCGGGCGCGTGCCGGCCGGCCGCGACGAATGCGGTCAGCGGCTCGAGCACGGCCTCCCAGTAGAAGCGCTGGCGGACCCGCGCGACATTCCTCTTGGCGGTCGCGGCGAAGCGCTCGTCGAACAGCACCTTGTCGAGTGCAGCCGTCAGCCCCTCGAGGTCTTCGGCGCCGACGACGATGCCTAGCTTCTCGCGTTCGACCAACTCGGCGAAGTGATCGCCCGCGGTGACGACCATCGGCAGCCCGCCCCAGAGGTAATCGAGGATCCGAGTGCGAAACGAGAATGTCGTCTCGACGTGAGCGAAATGTGTGCTGACGCCGGCATCCGCCTCGGTGAGATAGTTCTGCCGGTCGGCGTAATCGACCCACGAGTCGTTGAAGAAGACGTTCTTCCCAAGCGCTCCTAGCTCGGCGGCAAGCGCGCGCGACTCGGCGACGATCTGCATCTCCGGAACGCCGGGATGCGGGTGCTTGGTGCCCTGGAAGAGGAGGCGTACCTGGGGTCGTGTCTCCGCGAGGGCCGCGACTGCGCGGATGAGCGTCTTCGGATCGAACCAGTTGTACAAGCCGCCGCCCCACAGCAGCACCTTGTCGTCTTCGCCGATCCCGGGTACGACCCCCTTGAGAACGGCGCGCTCGTGCACAGGAGGCGTCGACGACAGGCCGAACGGCACAACGTCGATCAGCTGAGTCAGATCAGGGTCGTTTTCGTAGACCTTCGGGTTCAGTCGGCCCAATGCAGCGAGCTGGCCCAGGTAGAAGTGCCGCTGGCGCTCGGATGCGCAGAGGAAGAAATCCCCGCGCTCGAGCTGCTCATTGAGGACATCCGTGGCGTCGCTGACGTGCCGCGTCCATTCCGCCTCGCCCAGCTCGCGGCTCTGCTCGAGCTGCTCGAGGTGCATCGGGTCGTAGATGTCGGCCACGATGATCTTGCTGCTCTTGCGCAGCACGTCGAACAGCGCCATCGCGAGCCCCTGGAACACGATGACGTCGCTGTCCGCCTCGAGCCGGCGCATCGCGCGCTCGTCACCCGGGCGCACATGCTCGAGCGCGAACGGCGCGTCGCGCTCCTCGACCCGGGCGAGCGAGACGAGCGTCACCACGTTGTCGCGCGAAAGGGCCTCGGCCATCGCCCACGCCCGGATCGCCGGGCCGGCCATCTTCGTGCCGATCGGGTCGCCCGTGATGATCAGCACCCGTGTGGCTTGCGGCTGCTCGAACACGGGGAATGCCTCGGTGAGGGCAGAGTAGCCCTCCAGATAGCTGTCCTCGCTGGCCGCCGGCACATCCTGCTCGCCGAAGAGGTGTCGCATTCGGGCATCCGTCACGACCCGGTCGCGTTGAATCGACTCGCGGGACTGCCGCAGCGAGTCCAGGTTCTCGACGAACTGATCGATCGCGTAGGCACCGGCGAGGAGATCGCGGGAAACGGGGGCGACCCTGTCGTCGCTGCCCCCTCTGACGAGCTCGAGTTCGGCGGAATCCGCCCCAGCCCGGACGGTCGAGCGCCGGATGGCGAGCGCCATCGCGGGCGCTAGGGTGCGCGCGAGCGACTCGTCGTCGAGGTTCTTGTACAGGGTGTAGAGAGCGTTGCGCTCGAGGAGGAACTGCTCCTTGAAGCGACCGTACGACTCCATCGACGCGTGGTGCTTGTGGAACGCGAGCGACGCGGGCTCGTACACGAACCGATAGCCGAGCAGGTTCAGCCGCCAGCCAAGATCGACATCCTCGAAGAACATGAAGTAGCGCTCGTCAAAACCGCCGAGACGATCGAAGACGTCGCGCCGCACGAACATCGCCGAACCGGTGCCGAACAGCACGTCGTGGGTCCCCGGCTCACACTTCGGCACCGCTTCGCCGGTGAGCGGCTTGTAGCCCATCCCGTACCAGGTGAGACCTGCCTCGACGAAGTCGACGTTCTTGCCCTCCCAATCGAGGACACGGCTCGCGACCGCTCCGACGCGCGTGTCGGCCGCGAAGCGGTCGACAGCGGCGGCGATCCAGTTCTCGTCCGGGCGAGCATCGTTGTTCAGGAATGCGAGGTACTGGCCGGTCGCCGAGCGCACGCCCAGGTTGCACCCACCCGCGAACCCGAGATTGGTCTTGGATTCCACCAGCACAATGTCGCCCGCTTCTGCCTTGAGCCGTTCGAGACTGCCGTCGCCCGAAGCGTTCTCGACGACGACGATCTCGAGGCCCGGCCACCCCAGCTCGCGCAAGCGGGAAACGGCGTGCAGGGTGTCGTCGACTCCGCGGAAGTTCACGAGAACGACCGAGACCGTCCCTAGGGAAGCTGTGGCAGTCATCCCCTCAACTCTAGTTCGCCACGTCTGAGCGGATCGCCAGAGGGGTGGCCGGGCGGCCGCCGACCGTCCACCGTGCGACGAGCACCACAGCGGCCAGGCCGATCGAGACGAGCACGAGGACACCGACGTTGCCGATCGCGGGCTGCCATTTGGGGGCGGTGAACGCCCACAAATACGGCAGCGACTGGCCGACCGAATAGCGATGCAGGGCGGTGAAGAACGCGGCGAGGTGAAGCACGGCCGTCGGCACCCCCACGAGGAGGATCAGGCGGTTGGCCCCGGCGCCGCGGTCGGTCGACCCGAACCGGGACGCGAACAGCGCGCAGAGGAACACCCCGGCAGTGAACACCGGGAGGATGTAGCGGCCCTGCCAGATGTAGCCGACGCTCTGGACCGATTGCGCCTGGCTCAGCGGCGGCAGGAACAGGAAGACGAACGCCGCGAAGCCGATCGCGAGCCCGGCCCGACGCGTGCCGAAAAGCAGGCCGATGCCGATGAAGAGGCCGGCGAGCAGCGCCCAGATCATGGTCACCAACGCCGGTGACACGGTGTCGAGCCACCCGAACGTCCCGATGAAGTCGCGGGCATACTGCGGCGTATTGAGGAGCGTCACCTCGAACGCCCGCGCCGGGGAGTCCCTGGTCGGGTCCATTGATGGCAGGAATCCGCCGAATAAGCCGCTGGTCACTGTCCAGATGCCTGCGCCCACCGTCAGAACGCCAATCACGACGACCGCCACCCAGATCGATCGGCGTCGCACCACGGCGGCGTAGCTGCGCCACGGCAGCGCGATGAGCAGGCACAGCACGACGGTCAGCACGAAGATTGGCGACAGTGCGCGCAGGTTGACCGCGATGCCCGCGACCACCGTGCACGCGATGACGCGTGCACGGAACAGCGGCGCGTCTGGCGCGATCAGGAGCCCGGCGAACAGCACCGCGAACGTCAGCACGGAGATGGACTCGGTTCCGCTCGGCGTCACCATCGCTCCGAGGAAGTAGGCGGCCGGGGTCAGCGCGACGAATAAGGAGAGCGTGATCAGCCCGCGGCGTGCAAAGAAGCACACGCCCCAGAATGCCAGCGCGACGAACAGGCTCGCGAGCAGCGCTGAGACGGTTCGGGATGCCAGTGCCCCTGCGGTACCGCCGATGAACAGGGTCGGCAGGCCGACCACCGCGTAGTACAGCGGGTTGTAGTTGCCGACCCAAGACTGCGCCGTCGTGGTCGTATCCGGCAGTCGGTGCGTCACACCGACGGAACAGTCAGCCGTCGTGTCCGGCCTGAAGGCGAAGCAGTTCGGCGCCTCGCCGAGCTGTGCGAACGTGCTCGGCAGCGTGAAGTCGCGGATCGACGCGTCGTGGGTCGCTTCACCCGTGAGCTGGCCGCGCACCACCCCTGCAGCCTTTACGAGGTGCGCGTTCTCATCGGGCGACGCGGCGACCGGCGTCGCGATCACCCACGCGAAGAACACCACGAACGCACTGGCCCATGCGATCAGCAGGAACAGGACGGGCCGACGCGCACCGACTCCGAGCGTCGAGACCGCGCCGAGCTCGACCGCCGACTCAGCGCGTGACATTGGTGCAGCCGAGCAGCGTGTTCGCGGTGCCAGGCCCAACATTCATCGCGAAGACGCAGACGGACGACTCTCCAGCAGGTATCGGCACCGTGCCATCGTAACCGTGGGCCGGACCCGCATTGAGCGCTGAGAGTTGCGTCGCGACGTCCTGCCGGTCGACCGAAGCCGTGAGGCCACCCGCGTCGGCGCCGTTGATGTACACACGAACGGAAAGGGGGGTCGTCGCCTGATCGCCGTCGACAGTCCAGCCGACGACCTCGACCGAGGCACCCTGGACGACGGCCTTCTCGAAGTTCCCGATCGGGTTGCCGGAGGTGACGACGAGTGTCTTGCATCCCAGTGAGGTGTCTGCGGATGCCGGGCCGGCGTTCACCGCGGTGACACACACCTGGTGCGATCCGACGATCGTCGGCACGGTCGCACTGAACCCGTGGGCCGCGCCGTAACCCGGGTAAACGGCGGCGACATCGGGACGCGAGACGTCGGCGGTGGTCTGCGTCGCCTTCCCGTCCACGGTCACTCTGACCGTGATGGGAGCGGCCTGGTCCGGGTCAACCGCCCAGCCGGAAAAGGCGACGGTATCGACGCCGACGGTCGCCGTCTCGAGATTGCCCTGCGGCGAGCCCGTCGCCGTCGACACCGTCTTGCAGCCCAACGACGTGTCCGCTGCTGCGGGTCCGACGTTCACCGCCGTGAGGCAGAGGCTGTTGGTTCCGACGGGGATCGTGAGGCTCTGGCTGAAGCCGTGGGAGGTGCCATAGGCGGGAAACGCGGCAGCGACATCGGCGCGAGTGGAGCCGGCCGTGAATGTGCCGACGGTCTGAGACCCGACGGTGGCCTTGATCGTCGCCGGGCCCGCCGTGTCGGGATCGATCGCCCAGCCCGTCACCGTCGCCTTCCCGTTGGCGACCGTGGCGCCCTCGAAGTTGCCGTACGGCGGCCCGGACGGCGTCGACACCGTGCGGCATCCCAGCGTCTTGTCGCTCCCCGCGCCGACGTTGCCTGCGATGACGCACACGGTGCTCGTGCCGAACGGGATGACGGCCTGGACGGAGAAGCCGTGCGCAGCGCCGTAGCCGGGCAGCGCGTTGGCGACGTCGGGCCGATTACCGTCAGCCGTGCCGGTGGCCGCGGCCACGCCGTTGACCGTGACCTTGACCGAGATCGGCCCTGACTGGTCGGGATCGAACGCCCAGCCGGTCGCCTGCGCGCGTCCGTTCACATAGGCGACGCCCTCGAAGTTGCCCTGCGGGGCTCCCGTGCCGACGACGACGGTCCGACAGCCGCCGAGTTGTGGATTGGTCGTGCCCGCACCCGTGTTTATCCCGTAGGCGCACACGACGTCCGTGCCGGTCGGCAGCGTGAGCTGACCGGAGAATCCATGGGCCGCGCCGATGCCGGGCATCGCGCGCGCCACGTCCGGCCGGTTGCCGTCGGCGGTCAGCATGGCCGTCCACCGGCCGTTCACATAGAAGTGGACGTCGATGGGGTCTGACGTGTTGCCGTCGACCGCCCAACCCGTCACCGTCGCGGTGCGACTCGAGGTCGAGCCGAGGCTGAGCGACTCGAAATTGCCCGTCGGGTTGTCAGGCAGGCTCGTCACCGTGCGGCATCCGATCAGGGCATTCGCGTGCCCCGTGCCGCTGATGCCGTACACACAGTACTGATGCGTACCCGCAGGCAGCCCGACGGTGATGTCGAAGCCGTGGTTCGCCCCGTACCACGGCATCGATGCGCCGACGTCCGGGCGCGACACCGACGCGATCGACTGCGCGAACCACTGGCCGTCGAGGTAGACGTGGACATCGATCGGCGACTGGCTGTCAGGGTCCACCGCCCAGCCGGAGAGCTCGACCCTGTTCAATCCGGCAGCGGCACTGTCCAGGCTGCCGACCGGGCTCGTGCCCCAGCCGGGGTTGCCGAACCACGCGTTGTAGTCGACCCAGAAGTTGCGGTTGCCGTACGCCGAGCAGCTGTCGCCCACGCCGTTGAGGTTGGCGAGAGCGGCCGCGTTCGGCTGGTACGGCGTGTAAATATAGAGGTCTGCCGTCGCCTGGTTCTTGATCTGGACCGTCGTGCCGCCGCACCCGGCGTTCGGGTTGTACTGGACGTAGCTCGCGCCGATCTTGTACTGGTAGCTGTTCGGATGCGCCGAGTAGTATTTCAGCTGCCAGGCTGCGCCATAGACCTGCTTGAAGAAGCCCGCGGTCGCGGACGAGCAGGGCGCCGTGTCCGGGCAGTTGTAGCCCATCGCGTGTGCGTAGCCGGACGACGTCGGCGCGACGCTCGTCACCAGCCCCTGCTCCTTCTCGAGCATGACGATGAGAACCCGCGGATTGATCCCGCATGTCTGGCCGACGTGCGCGATGATGCTCGCCGCAGACTCGCTCGCGACTCCGCCGTACTGGCCGCACCCGCTCGCTGCGGCGGTGGTGGGGGTCGACTCGTGGTAGTCCTTGAGACACGGGTACCCGTTGGCGGCAGTGCATCCGCCCTCGCGAGCATTGAGGAACGCCTGGACCGCGTCCGTGCTCATCGAGCCCGAGTCGTAGAGCGTCGCGTCGGAGATGATGTCGCCCGGGTCCCAGTCAGCCGCCGACAGCGCCTGGGCGGGCGAGCCGGGAAGCAGCGCGAGGGTCGCGGCGACGCAGATGGCCGCAATGCTGCCGGCCAACGTTCGCGCGAGGACGCGCTTCACGCTCATTCGACTTCCTCTCGGGCCCGGCCTCTGGCCGATGGACGCCGCAACGGGCGCTGCCCGACGCGAATAGCGTGTCGAGACTAACCGAGCGCCCCAGCCTGGGCGCCAGGGCGTCCCGGCGAGTCCCGCGACGGCCAACGGACTGCAGTGCGACCGCGGGGTCTAGCCCTGCTCGGGGTCCGACAGGTAATCGTAGATCCCGGAGAGGGCCGCGTCCCAGTCGCCGTGACCGCGATCGATCGTCGCCAGGGCGCCCGCCGAGAGCCGGCGCCTGAACTCGACGTCCGTCACGAGGCGGTCGAGCTGCTCCACGACGTCGTCGAGCGTCATCATCGAGAGCGCCGAGTCCTCGCCGTCGTGGAACAGCCAGCGGAACCAATGGCTGTCGGGCGCGACCATCGGCACACCGGAGGCCATCAGCTCGAGCGGCAGGTACGACGGATGCCGGGAGATCTGCATCGTCAGACCGATGTCTGTCTCGCGGTAGAGCGCACCGGTCGCCCGGTAGTCAAGCAGACCCATGTCGATGAAGTCGGTGCTCGGCGGAAGGTAGCGCGCGCCGGCTGCGATGATGCGAACACGGTGACCGTGCCTTCTCTTGATCTCGGTCAGCGCGGCTCCGGCCAGCTCCCAGCAGTTGCGGAAGTGGTCCCGCGCGTAAACGAAGATCGTCACGGGCTCGTCCGGGTCCTTCTCGCGCCGACCGTCGGCGTGATACACCGAGCGATCGACCGCTGGCGAGAAGAACATCGCCTTGCCGCCGAACTCGCGCGTGTAGGTGTCGTGCATGCTCGCGGTGTTGCAGATGCCGTAGAGGCCGAGCTGATAGGTCTGCTCGGTCATCGCGAACATCGTGCTCGCCGGGTAGAACGCCGACTCGTAATCCTGCACCAGATAGAACTTCCGGTCGACGCCCGGAGTCTTGGCCAGGTGCGCCGCGGTGAGCCAGAGCGTGGCGATTCCTGCGTCCGCCGGAGGCAGCGCCGCGAGCTCGTCGTCGTGGCCGGTGTAGAACACGATGTCGGAGGCCGTTCCCAGGCCGTCGAAGGCCGCGTCCAGTGCGGAGCGCACATACAGCTCGTTCGGCGCGGCGAGCATGATGAACCGGTTGCGCACGCCATGGTCACGACGAAGCTTGTCCGCAATGCGGAATGCCGTATTGAGGCCGCCGAAGAACGGCATGTCGATGTCGGGGATGTACCAGTTGATGGTCTGCACCGCGCGGCGCCCGACGAGGCCTGCGTGCTGCGCCGCGATCGCCTCGACGGCCTCTCGCGAGACCGAAGCAGTGCCGAGCAGGCCGACCGCTTCCTCGGCGATGCCCATGTTCTGCTTCACCACGATGTGCGGTCGGCCGAGCGCCTCCTGCAACTGGCGCACCGGTACCGGCTCGTTGTGTCCGGCCAGCCTCGGAGTCGAGGACGATCGCGACAGCACCGCCGGCCAATAGGGGTCGCCGTTGCGCAGCCACGGCGCGTACCGCCAGTACGTCGCGAAGAAGTCCTCGTACGGCACGGAGCTGCCGCGAGTGATCGACTCGTAGTGGCGCACCGAATCGAAGGGGATGACGACGTTGCGCCGCCCGGCGATCACCTGGTCGAGACCGAGTGCGACATCGCTGCCGCATAGGATGAAGCGCTCGTCGAAGCCGCCGGCCGCGTCGAAGTCGGATCGACGAACCGCCACGCACGCGGCGGTGACGGCGAGCGAGTCGCGGTACCAGAGAGTCGGCCCGATGAGCGTGTTGCTTCCGTCGGGAAGGCCGTTGAAGATGTTGTCGGCGGTGCCGCCCGGGCCGATCACGACTCCGCCGTGCTGAATCGTGCCGTCATCGCGGCGGTGCTGGAACCCGACGGTGCCGACGCCGGGCCTGAGGAGGTGACCCACGAGCTCGCTGAGCCAGGTGGGGTCGACGATCTCAGTGTCGTCGTTCAGGAACACGATCACATCGGAGTCGCTTGTCGCCGCTGCGACGTTGTTGACCCGCGAATAGTTGAACGGGGTCTCAGACCACCATGTGATCTCGAGACTCACACCGAACTGGGATTCCTCGTACCACCGGACGTTCTCTTCGCTCTGCTCGCCGTTGTCGAAGATGGTGACGGTGAAGGCGGGGTAATCGGTGGCGGCGAGCGTCGGCAGCAGCCGCTCGAGGTTGCGTCGCGAGTGCCGCGTCGGGATCACGATCTGAACCGTCGCCGCGGTCTCCGACTGGAATCGCGCTCGCAGGATGCCGCCCGACAGCTCGACCGCGGCACGCTCGCCGCGCTCGGCGAGCACATCTTCAACCATCTGCGCATCGGCCTCTGTGGGCAGAGAGACGGACGGGTCCGAGTGCTCGGTCAGGAGCACATGCCCGACGTGCATCACCTCACGATCCGCGAAGCCCGCGCCGAGCAGCATCCGCCAGATCCCGCGGTCATTGAGCTTCGCCTCCCCCACTGCGGTCCGGGCTCTGGACAGCTCGAAGGCGAACGCGCGCCCGATGTAATTAGCACCGAGGAGCGTCTCCGGCGACCAGCCGGGCCGGAAGCGACCAGGCAACCGGTCCGCGCCGTGCCCGAACAGATCGGTGTCGAACGTCAGCAGCTTTGCGGCCGGGTCGACGCGGTGCGACCGTGCGATCTCGACCAGCGCATCCTCGGCAAGTTCCGAGCCCGCCGCCAAGAACATCACGAAGTGCGCGTCATGCTCAGCCGCCGCCGCGACGGAGTCGGCGAGGGGTGTCCCGCCCGGCTGTTCGATCATGACGGCGAAGACGTCGTTCTGCCGCGCGATGGACTCTCCGGTGCGGGCCGCGTCTTCGGCCTTCCCGTTGGACTCGACGACGACGACGAATCGAGTGAGGTCAGCCACATGCTCGTGCGACCGACGACGCGCGAGCTGGCCGGCGAGCACCTCCGCGTACAGCCTGTCGACGCTCTGCGGCCGCTTGCTCAGCGCCTCAGCGCGAGCCACGCGACCGTAGTCCCTGGTCTGCCTGGCGACGCGATATGCGACCCGTGCATAGGCGCCGGTGAGCGAATCGGCCGACAGCCGCACGCGAAGGCTCCCGACGACCCGAGTGCGGAGTTCCCTCAGCATCAATTCCCCTCGTCTTGGTAGGCCCGGCGCGCGCGGCGCGCTGCGGACCGGATTAAGTCTAGGGTGCGGGCACGCGGCCGTTCCGGGGACCGCCCAGAGCCCGTGGATATACTCAAGCGGTTCTCAACCGGGAGGCCTCCATCCATGACACCCCAAGAACGGTTCGCCGCTCTTGCTGAGCAGCCGATGACGCTCGTCACCTCGCACTCCGCGTCGCTCGGCGCGAGCTGGGCGGCACTGCGAGACGTGCTGAAGCAGCGCGAGATGCTCGGCCTTCTCGTCCGTCGCGACCTCAAGTCCAAGTACAAGGACAGCGGGCTCGGATTCCTGTGGACGCTGATCCGCCCGCTGACGCAGCTCTTCATCTACTTCGTCGTCGTCGGCCACTTCCTCGGCGCCGCACGCGGCATTCCGGACTTCGCGGTCTACGTCTTCACCGGCCTCGCGGCATACGGTCTGTTCAGCGAGATCGTGTCGAGCGGAACGAGCTCGATCGTCGTGAACTCCGGTCTGATCAAGAAGATCTACCTGCCGCGCGAGGTCTTTCCGCTGGCCAGCGTCGGGTCCGCGCTGTTCAATTTCGGCATCCAGCTCGTCATTCTGATCATCGCGACCCTGCTCGTCGGCAAGCCGCCGATCTCGGCAAACATCATCTACTTCATCCCGGCGCTGCTGGTCCTCTTGACCTATGGCACCGCGCTCGCCCTGCTCTTTGCTGCGATCAATGTGTATCTGCGCGACATCCAGTACCTCGTCGAGGTCGCGCTGATGGTCTTGATGTGGGCGTCCCCGATTCTGTACTCCTGGGAGATGGTCGCCGGGACCGTCGGGCAGCCGCTCAGCGACATCTATGTGGCGAATCCGATCACCGTGTCGGTCATGGGCTTCCAGAAGGCCTTCTGGCTCGCCGGCGATGGCGGCGCGGTCGTCTACCCCGGCCACCTCATGCTGCGGTTGCTGATCTCATTCGTCATCGGCCTGGTGCTCGTCGTTCTCTGCCAGCGGGTCTTCGCCCGGCTGCAGGGCAACTTCGCCCAAGAGCTCTAGTCGACCACCCAGAAAGCCGAACGCCGTGGCCAAGTCCCCCACCGTCATCGAAGTCCGAGATGTCTCGAAGAAGTTCACGATCCGCAAGGACAACTCCTTGAAAGAGCGCCTCGTGACCTTCGGCCGCAGCGGCCGTCGCTACAAGGAAGAGTTCTGGGCTCTGCACGAGGTCGACCTCACGATCGAGGCGGGGACGACCATCGGCCTGATCGGGCACAACGGCTCGGGCAAGAGCACGCTGCTCAAGGTGATCGGCGGCATCCTCGATCCCACGAGCGGGTCAGTGGCGCACCGCGGGCGCGTCGCTGCACTCCTCGAACTGGGCGCGGGATTCCACCCAGACCTGACCGGGCGCGAGAACGTCTTCCTCAACGCGTCGATCCTCGGCTTGAGCCAGGCCGAGACCGAGGAGCGCTTCGACGAGATCGTCAAGTTCAGCGGCATCGGGAAGTTCATCGACACTCAGGTCAAGTTCTACTCGTCCGGCATGTACGTGCGACTCGCGTTCGCCGTCGCCGTCCATACGGACCCCGACATCCTGCTGGTCGACGAAGTGCTCGCGGTCGGCGACGAGGCGTTCCAGCGCAAGTGCCTCGACAAGATCCGCGCGTTCCAGCGTGAGGGCCGGACCATCGTCCTCGTCACCCACAACCTCGGCCAGGTCATGGAGCTGTGCGACCGTGCGGTCCTCCTCAACCAGGGCTCCGTCGTCATCGACGGCGACCCGCACGCGGCGGTCGAACAGTTCCGCACGATCCTCGAAGGCCGCCGCCGCAAGGAAGACGAGGCCGCGGACATCCCTGTCTACACCGGTCCGCGCACGGTCGCGGCGCGAGCATATGCCAACGGCCGAGGAACGGAAGAAGCCGTACAGGCGGGCGACGAACTCATCGTCGAGGTCGACCTGGACACCGATCAGCCGACGGACGACTGGCAGATCGCGGTGCAGATCGACAACGTGCAGGGCCTGCCGGTGATCGGCACGAGCATGAAGTGGCTCGATGTGCACGCCGGAACGCTCGACGGCCCCCGACGCATCAAGTTCGTGCTCAAGGACGCGCGGTTCGGCGAGGGGCGCTACTTCGTCAACGTGTCGATCATGAGCTGGGACGGCATCCATCTGCATGATTGGCCTCAAGCGTGCAGCTTCAAGGCGCCCTACCACCCCGACGCGTACGGCGTGATGTACGCGGAGTCCGAGTTCGCCAACGACGACCTCACTCGGATCCCGGTGCGCGGCGAGCTGAACACAGAACAGAACAAGGCGTCGGGACCGAGCCGATCCGCCTAGCTCGCCGGACTGAAAGGAGCCCTCATGCGCTTGGTCATGACGATGATGGTCCGCGATGAGGCGGACGTCATCGAGGCCATGGTCGAGCACCACTTCGCGCAGGGTGTCGACACCATGCTGATCACCGACAACGGCTCGATCGACGGCACGACAGAGATCCTCGAACGGCTCGCGTCAGCGCACGACGTCGTGCTGATGCACGATCCGGTCCATGCGAAGCAGCAGAGCAGCTGCGTCACGCGCATGGCCAACGAGGCGTACACGGAGCACGGCGCGGATTGGGTGATCAACGCCGATGCCGACGAGTTCTGGGTGCCTCGCGCACACGACTCGATCCATGCGGCGTTCGAGACCTACCCGAGGGAGTTCGGCGCCTTCGAGGTGCATGTCGAGGACATGACGGGGCTGCCAGCGGCACGCGGCACCGGGCTCGAGCGACTCATCTATCGCGACCTGCGCTCCACTGCGATGCTGCGAGGCGTCGGGCTGCGCGACCACTCCGCAGCGGACGCGGTGCACATCGGCGCGAGCGGCGTGGTTGTCGCACAGGGGAACCACGCTGTCAGCATCCCGAGCTGCGGCACCCCCAGCGCGGCCGAGTCCATTGAGGTTCTGCACTTCCCATGGCGCTCGTGGGACCAGTTCCGCCGGAAGGTCGAGAACGCGGGGAAGGCATACGAGTCGAGTCCGGACCTCGTACCGAGCCCGAACCACCACGGCATGCGTGACTACAGACTGCTGAAGGAAGGACGCCTGCTCGCGTCCTACCTTCTTCGCAGCCTCACGCCCGCGCAACTCGACGCCGGAATCGCGGATGGCTTGTACGTCGAAGAGACAAGGATCCGCGCCGAGAAGCTTCCGCAGCAAGCTGACGATGAGCTCGAATACGACGCCAGCGAGATGGTCGACCTGCTGCGCGGCCTGGCCGCGACTCAAGGCGAACGCCTGGCCGCGACCGCGGCCGACGCCGATCAAAGGTTCGCCGATGCGAAGGCCTACATCGAGGGCGCCGGCCGGGAATGGCAGGCGGAACGCGAAGCCCTTCACGAGCGGGCGGACAGGCTGGCCCAGCGCGTCGAGCAGCTGTCGGACGAGCTGGTCGCGACCCGCGCCGCACTCGAGGGTCTGCGCGGTCGTAGATCGGTCAGGATCGTCGACGCGGTGAATCGCGTCGCGACCCGGCGCCGCGCCTGACGTGGCGGTCGGTCGGGTGCTCCGCGCTAGGCTGCGCCCCGCACGGCTGATCGCGGCGCTGCGCTGGCGCATAGCGATGGGCCGCTACCGCCGTGGCCTGTTCCGCTTGAGCACTCTGAAGCGTGGGGCGGCGGACCCGGCATCGGTGCCCGTCATCATGTGCCTGTGGAACCGGCCGGAGCGAATCGACGCCATACTCAGGCAGCTCGACCGCCAGCACCGTCCGGTGCGGCTGCTGCTGTGGAACAACGCGCCCGCCAAGGCGCGGCACTATCGCGAGCGAGTTGCTTCGTTCACGCCGAGCGGCTCGCTCACCGAGGTGGCGCTGTACACCAGCCGCCTCAACGTCGGCGGCTTGGCGCGGTTCTTCATTGCGCGCAAGCTGTGGCAGGCGGGCGCACGCGGAAGCTTCATCATGCTCGATGACGACGAGGACATCCGGCCGGAGTTCGTCGACGACCTGCTCGCCAGCGCGGGCCCGCACGTGATCGCGGGGTTCTGGGCTTGGAAGATGAAGAACGACTACTGGGCGCGCACGCCCGCACTGCCGGGCGAGATCGCCAGCTACGTCGGCACCGGCGGCAGTGTGTGCGACCTCGACATCGTGTCGGACCCGGCCTTCTTCACCACGCTGCCGCGCTACTACGCATTCCTCGAAGACCTGTGGATGTGCGGCTTCGCGCGTCGCCGGGGGTGGCGCCTCGTCAAAGCCGACGTGCAGATCGACTTCGTGCTCGACGAGACCAATCAGCACCACGAGCTCGGAGCGCTGAAAGGCGAGTTCTACCGCTATCTCAGGCTGACGGACCCCGATTAGCTCGTCGCCCGCGTCGGCCGCCTGCCGTCGCTACCCGGCCTGTCGACCAGACGGTGCGCTGCAGAACGAGCAGCACGATGCCGACGACGATCGCGGCGGCACTGGCGCCGAGTGCCGGCGTGAACCAGCGCGGCCAGTAGTGGAAGCTGACGGTGTGGCGCCCGGCGGGCACCGCAACCATCTGGAAGATGCCGGAGGACCCGACCGTCGCGCTCGCGCCGCCCACCTGCGCGCTCCAGCCGGGGAAGGCGAGCTCGCGTCTGGTCAGAGTGGCGGGGCCGTCGCAGTCGACGACGACGCTGTCCCGGTTGGATGCCTGCACGTCGCAACCGGGCGCCGAGAGGTACGGCGCAGGGGCCGGCAGTTCGTAGATCTTCGTGGTCGCGTCAGAGAACGCGACGGTCAAGCCCGCCTTGGTGGCCTGGTCTGCGGTGATCATTTCACTACCGGCGACGACGTACTTCACACCGAGTTGCTCGTAGTTGGACAGGTTGCGCAGGAACTCGCTGACCGGCGTCACCGCATCCGTGGCATCCGCGTCATATTGCCCGTCGAATGACACCGGGCCCTCGAGCTGATCGAGCTTCGGCCCGATGTAGTCGGCCCAAGTCTTCGGCACAGGAAGGTTGTTCTCATTGATCGAGGCGATGCCGTAGTAGGACCCGTAGTTCGGCTGCAGGATGCCGAGACCGAAGAACCGCGCGTCGCCGAGATGCTGCTGCAGGAAGGACACGGGCGCCGTGTCGACCGCCGCGGGTCGCAGCGTTGCGCCGAACTGCGGAACGACGAACATCCCGATCGCCTCGAGAACGAGGATCGGGGCGAGCGCGACCCGCGCGGGCCGCCAGCCGAGCAGTGCGCCGACCACCGCGGCGATCACGATCATGGTCACGACGATGAAGAACGCGAGCCAGATGTCGATGTGAGGAACGACGGCGTGACGGTGCACGAACAGGGTGGCCAACGCGGCGAGCGCGAGCGCGCCCACGCCGAACACGACGGCGACGACGATGCGCAGCCATCGCGCGCCTTCGCGCTGCCAGATGGCCTGAAGTCCGAGACAGGCCAGCACGATTACGGCGAGCGACACGGATGCCGGCAGGTAACGATAGGCCGCGATCGAACTCACTCCCGGAATGAGGTCGAAGACCCGCCCGATGACAGGCACCCCGTATACGCGGGCGACGGCGAACACCGTCCACGCGGCGAGCAAGATGCGCAGACCGAGCGGCGGCCGGCGAGCCACCGCACCGAACACCGCGACACCGGCCGCACCGAGCGTGACATAGCCGCCTACGTTGCCCCAGATCGCGGCGATCGTCCCGGAGGAGTCGGCGCCCGCCAAGCCCCAGACCGGACCGAGCATATAAGGAAGAGCGAACGACAGAATCCCGAGCGCCGGAACCGACGTTCCCGCGAATCCGCCGTTGTGCGCACCCGCCCAGCTGTTAGGTAGATAGTCGACGAACGCCACGAGTAGCGGCGCGGCCACCGCCACGCCGAGCGCGCCGCCGGCCACCACCGACAGCAGATAGGCGGCTTTGCGCTCAACCGCCGGCAGCCGGACGAGGGCCCATGCCCCCGCGAGCAGGGTGTCGAGGAACGCGACCTCGGGAAATCCGGCAAGCAACGACAGCGCGACGCTCGCACCGACGATCAGCCACCCGCGCGCGCGAAGGATGCTCTGCGACTCACGCGCTTTTTCGATGCCATAGATCAGCCAGGGCAGGAAGGCGATGGGGTTGACTACCGCATTCGCCAGCCACGCGAACTCGCCGTTGAGCGCAAACAAGGCGCCGCCGGTGACGGCGATCCACGGGGCGATCCGCAGCCGCTTGAGCAACAGGTAGGTGCCGATCGCCGCGATGAGCTCGAGCACCATGTGGAATATCAGCACGCCATTGGGCAGCAGCATGAGCCAGGTGAACGGGAAGAACGACGCCGCCTGCATGCCGCCCGCGAGCGGTTCGCCGATCCCCTCGTCGTGATTCCACAACGGCACCTTGCCATCGAGCAGCTGGTGAACGGATGCGACTCCGAGCGCCTGGGTGGTGAAGCCATCGTTCGGATCAATGGTGGCGAACCCCGTGACGACGGGAGGCGCCGGAGAGGTGACGGTGAGCCCGCTGCGCTTGAGGAGCGGATCGGGGTTCGAGTACGTCAGATAAACGGCGTTGGCGACCAGCACGACCGCCACAAGCACGAGGAGCGAGATCAGTTGCTCCGGCCAACGCCGGCGTGCAGTGGTCGCGGGCTCGTGGGTCACGGAGTCGACCTTATTGCACGAGCGTCTAGCAGAGTGCTCAACGGTCCATGGATCGACCACCCATAGACTGTGCCAGTGCAGGCGGAGAGGACGAAAGTGGCAGGTGGCGAGAGTCCCGGCCACGTCGTGGATCCCACGTTGGCCGTCATCTCGGTGAGTTACCACTCGCAGGTCGCACTGCGCGAACTGGTCGAGTCGATCGCGGCCGGAAGCGTGCTGCCCGCGCAGACCGTCATTGTGAACAACGCGGTCGACGACACCCTCGACCTTCCTGAGTTCGCCGGCCTCATGCACGTCGACCCCGGCGCCAATCTCGGCTACGGCGGCGGCGTGAACGCGGGCGTCCGCGCCCTTGACCCCGCCATCGAGTGGGTCCTCGTGACGAATCCCGACGTCACCCTTGAGTCGCACGCGCTCGAGTCGCTGCTGGACGCCGGTCGCGCGGAACCCACGGCAGGCGAGCTCGGCCCGCGCATCCTCGAGACCACGGGCGAGGTCTACCCGTCCGCACGCGAGCTGCCGTCGTTGCGCACCGGCATCGGGCACGCACTGTTCGCGAACGCATGGACGGCGAACCCATGGACCCGCCGGTATCGCGGCGAGAACAGGGTGACGACGGATGTCTGGCGCGAGTCCGGCTGGCTGAGCGGTTCGTGCTTCTTGGTGCGCCGCTCGGCGTTCGACTCCATCGGCGGCTTCGACGACTCGTATTTCATGTACTTCGAAGACGTCGATCTCGGGGCGCGGCTGTCCGCTGCGGGGTGGCGCAACCTGTACGTGCCTGGCGCAGTGGTCACGCATTCTGGTGCCCATTCCACCTCGGGGTCTGCGGCCTCCATGCGGGCGGAGCATCATCGCAGCGCGTACCTCTACCTGTCGCGGAAGTACTCCGCGCCGTATCTCTGGCCGCTGCGCGCCGGGCTGAGAGTCGCCCTTGCGGTGCGCGCGCGCTTCACGAGCCGCGGCTGATCTTCGATAGCCTCTCCACACCATGACGACCCTGCGCGCGATCGCCGACGATGCGGCCTCGCGCACCTCGGTGCAGCCTGCAATGAACGGTCTCACCCGCTACGCGGGTGAGCTGACGCGTGCTCTGATCGCGACGGCGCCCCCTGCCTGCGATGTCGAGCTGATCCTGTCGCGACGAGGCCGTGGCGAGCTCGCCGAGCTCGCCGCTCAGTTCCCCGGCGCGACACGCACGACGGTCGCGAAGCTGTCGCATGCTGCGCTCGCCACCGCGTGGGCGAACGGCGTGAGCGTCGCTGCCGGGACCGGCATCCTGCATGCGCCGAGCCTGTTCGCGCCGCTCGTTCACACCGATCGCTCGGCCGCGCGGCAAATCGTCGTGACCGTTCACGACACCCTCGCGTGGACTCATCCTGCCTCACTCGGTCACTCGTCCGCCGCGTGGGCACGGCGCATGGCGCATCGAGCGGCGAAGCACGCCGACGCGGTGGTCGTCCCTTCGCACGCCGTCGCCGCCGAACTAGCGGAGCGGGTCGACCTCGGCGAGCGCGTTCGCGTCATTCCCGGCGCGACGAGTCCGGGGATCGTGCTGCCCGACGACCCGGAAGTGCGGGCCAGTTGGTTGCGGCTCCCTGAGCGATTCGTGCTGGCTGCCGGTTCGATGGACCCCCGCACCGGAGTTGGAGAGCTGATCCAGGCGGCCGCGCTGCCGGATTTCCACGAACTGCCACTGCTCATCGTGGGCGCCGACGAGTGGCGTGGGCACCGCATCACCGAGACCGCGATGCTCGCCGGCCTTCCGGAAGGACGGGTGCGCCCGCTCGGCGCCGTCAGTGACTCCGACCTCGCGCTGCTGCTGTCGAGGGCCGAGGCCTTTGTCGCGCCGAGCTATGCAGAGGGCTTCGGCCTGATGGCGCTCGAGGCGCTGGCGTTCGGAACCCCTCTTGTGCACTCCGATGCCCCCGCGCTCGTCGAGCTGGCTAGCGGTGCCGGCTGCCAGGTCGTGCGTCACGACGCAGGCTCGAGCTATGCCGAACGACTCGCGGCTGCCGTGGATGCGCTGATCGTCGGTGACGCAGACCGCTCATCCCTCGCGGTGCTCGGCCGCGACAGGGCCAAGGCGTTCAGTTGGCGCGACTCGGGTTCCCGGGTGTGGCAGTTGCACGCGGAGCTGTGAGGGGACGACCGGACACCCGCATTGGGGGTTAGTTGACTCTTTCTCACTATATGCCGACGTTGCTTGACTGATGGCGTGAACCTTCGCGTCCCGGCATCCGTTCTGGCAGTATCCGCACTCGCAGTCGCTCTGCTGACCGCAGCGACCGTGGCGCCCGCAGCAGCGACAAGCGGTTCGATCACGACCTCGCGCGTGTCTGGAGCAGACCGGTACGCGACCGCCGTCGCTGTCGCGCAGGACGGCTACCCGAACACGGCGCCTGTCGTGTTCATCGCCGCTGGGACCAACTTCCCCGACGCGCTCGGCGCCGGGCCCGCGGCGGCGAAGCTCGGCGGCCCCCTGCTGCTGACTCCGCCTGGCGGGCTGCCCGATGAGGTCGTCGCAGAGCTCAAACACCTCAACCCGGGCACGATCGACATCATCGGCGGGACTGCGGCCATTCCGGACCCGCTGTTCCAGCTGATCCAGGCGGCCGTGCCGGGCGCGACCGTCAACCGACTCGCGGGCGCCGACCGCTACGCGACCAGCCGCGCCGTCGTCGGGAACGTCTTCACCACCGCCCACACTGCGTACCTCGCCACGGGCGCCAACTACCCCGACGCGCTATCTGCCGCGGCCGCCGCCGGTTCGCAGGCAGACCCGGTCATCCTGATCAACGGTTCCGCCACCACCCTCGACTCTGACACCCTCGCCGAATTCGCGCAGCTCGGCGTGACCGACGTCGTCATCGCGGGCGGGCCGGTCTCGATCTCGGCCGCGATCGAGGGTCAGTTGGATTCGCTCCTCGGCGCGGCCCACGTCACCCGCCTCGGCGGCGCGGACCGCTATGAGACCTCGGCGTTGATCGGTGCGCACTCCTTCACCTCGGCGACCAAGGTCTACCTGGCGGCCGGCACCGAGTTCCCCGACGCGCTCGCCGGATCCGCTGTGGCCGGCGCGCTGCACGCGCCGCTGCTCACCGTGCAGCCGGGGTGCGTGCCCTACGACAGCTACGCCGACCTCACCGCTCTCGGCGTCACCCACGCGACCCTGATCGGCGGCACCGCGGCCCTCAGCTCGAGCGTCGACAACCTGCGCAAGTGCGACCCCGAGCTCTCGATCGTTGCCGGGGTCGCACGGGCGCCGCACCCCGGGCCTTCGACCGAGAGCTCCATCGACGCGGTGGACACCGCTACCGATCACGCAGGCAACGTCTATGTGCTCGACGCCACAGCCCTGCGAATCGAAAAGATCACGCCGACGGGCCAGCTCAGCTTCGTGGCCGGAAACGGAACCACCGACGACCCGACACCCGGTGCGGCCATCGACAGCGGACTCGGCTCGCCAACGAGCCTGGCCGTCGACGGCGCGGGTGATCTCTATCTGTGCACCCAGAGCAGGATCGTCAAGATTACGACTGCCGGCACGCTCTCGTACGTCGCAGGCGACGGCACGTACGGGGCATCGGTGCCCGGCCCCGCGATGGCGACTCCGATGAACGCCGACGACCTGGTGGTCGATTCGGCCGGCGACATCTTCTTCATCGACGCCAGCAACGACACAGTGGACAGGATCACGCCGAGCGGGAGCCTCTCCATCGTCGCCGGCGACGGAAGCTGGGGCGCGCTGTCACCAGGGCCTGCACTCGACAGCGACCTGAGCCCCTCGGCCGTCGCGGTGGATTCAGCAGGCGATCTGTTCATCGACAACTTCGACGACAAGCGCGTCGCGAAGGTGACGGCCTCCGGTGTCCTTTCGATCGTCGCGGGCGACGGCAGCGCAGATGTCCCCCGGGCGGGATCAGCCACGGCGACCGGCCTCGGGGAGCTGTCCGGCGTGGCGGTCGACTCTGTCGGCAACGTGTTCATCGGGGACACCCGCGACGGCGACAACTACCTCGAGAAGATCAGTCCCTCCGGCCAGCTGTCGATCATCGCGGGTACCGGAAGCTACGGCGACCCGGTCCCGGGCCCCGCAGCAGCGAGCCCCATCACCTACCCGCAGGCGTTCTCTGTCGACACGTCGGGGAACCTCTTCTTCGCCGACGACGGCGTCCTCGAAGAAGTCACTGCGAGCGGCACGCTCGCACTCCTCTCAAGCCTCGCCGCCGGCGAGCCGAAACCGGGCCCCGCAGATCAGAGCCCTCTGGGCATGGGCGTCTTCGGCACTCTGGGGCTCGCCACTGACTCCGCCGGCGCCTACTACATCGCCGACGCGACCAACTCGGTAATCGAGAAGGTCGATGCGTCCGGCACACTGTCGATCGTTGCGGGCGGGGGCGCTCGCGATCCGCGGACGCCCGGCCCCGCCAAGGCCGCGCAACTGTTCAACCCGCAGGGCGTCGCCGTCGACGGCGCCGGCAATCTGTACATCGCCGACACGCACAACGCGCTCATCGAAAAGGTCACCCCGGCCGGGCAGATGTCCGTTATCGCCGGCGACGAGAGTTTCGGCACCGCGACCCCGGGCCCCGCGACGAACAGCGCGCTCGTCGGACCGCTGGACGTAGCCGTCGACGCAGCCGGGAACGTGTATGCGAACGACGGGGCGCAGATTCTCAAGATCACTCCTCTCGACATGCTCTCGGTGTTCGCGGGCAACGGATCGAACGGAGCCCCCATCCCCGGGCCAGCGGCGAGCAGCCCCCTCGGCTCGCCGTGGGGCATGGCTCTCGATTCCTCCGGAACCCTCTATATCGCTGACGCGAGCAGCAGCGCCGTGGAGAAGGTCTCACCGTCAGGCGTCCTTTCCATCGCGGTCAGCTCACGCGACGTCGCCGGTTCACGCGCAGGCTCGACGACCGACTTCTTCCCCCTCGATGTGGCGGTCGACCGTGCGGGCGACATCTTCATCGCCGACGGCGGCTACCCGGTCGTCGAAGAGCGCACCGCGTCCGGCACGATCACTGCGATCGCGGGAACCGGCTCATGGGGCAACCCAGCGCCGGGACGCGCCCTCAACAGCAGCCTCAACCCGGAATCAGTCGCGCTAGGCCCGACGGGCGAGCTGTACCTGACCACCGGGGCGGACGTAGTCAAGCTCAGTTGGTGAGAGCGGGCGCGTCGCGACCGCGGAAGCGTCGACGCCGGCCACAACCCGGGGCGTCAGCTGCGACCGGGGCGACGCTCGAACACATAGAAGTCCGCAAGGGTCAACGGGAACTGTTTGTGCGGATTGTCGATCGTCCGCGCGAGGCGCCAGTCCGGCTTACCTGCGTCCACCCAATCGGTGAAGCGCCGATAGCGCATGTGCAGGGGCAGGTCCGTCCGGTTCTCATTCGGCGCGAACACGACGACGAATCGGCGAGAGTGATCGAAGAGGGCGCTCATGTACGCCGCGTAGACCTCATCCTCGACCAGGTGGTAGACGACATCAAGGCTGAGCGCGAGATCTGCAGGCGGCAGGCCGATGGGGATGTTCCCGCCCTCGATGAGGATGAAGGACTTCGACCTGTCGGTCGCGTAGCGCTGTCTGCACGCGGCGATGACGGTCGGTGAGACGTCGAGGCCGACATAGTCCTTCACCGCGAGCATCCCGAGCTGGTTCCCGTCGCCGCAGCCGAACTCGATCACCCGCTGGAGGCCCTGCTCTGCGATCAGGTCGTTGAGCACCTGCGCCTTGAACTCTGCGACGACGCCGTAGCTTCCTGCCCCGGAATCCCCGCCGCTGTTGTATCGGCTCTCCCAGTAGGACGCCGATCCGTCGAAGTCCCGGCCCGGCCCCTCACCACGCCGTCCGATCCTCGCCAGCACGCGAGCGACAGCCGTTCGCATGCGCGCGAGTGGGCCGATCACGTATCGCTCCATGCGTGCGGTTGTGCGTCGCGAGCCACGTTCACAGACCGGCGATCAGCGCCTGGTTCTTCTGCTCGACGAGAGCCTCGAGCTCCTGCGCGTACGCGGCGACCTGTGCGGAGAGCTCCGCGTTACCCGACGCGAGGATGCGCGCAGCGAACAGGCCCGCGTTGGACGCACCGTTGATCGCCATCGTCGCGACCGGGATGCCCGCGGGCATCTGCACGATCGACAGCAGCGAGTCGAGTCCCTCGAGGCGCGCAAGCTGAACGGGCACCCCCACGACCGGCAAGGTCGTGACGGAAGCCACCATGCCGGGCAGGTGGGCAGCGCCACCTGCGCCCGCGATGATGACGCGGATACCTCGACCGGCCGCCGCCTTCCCGAAGGCGATCATCTTGTCCGGCGTGCGGTGAGCCGAGACGACCTCGACCTCATAACCGATGCCGAATCGGTCGAGCGAATCCGCCGCGGACTTCATCGTCGGCCAGTCGCTGTCGGAGCCCATAATGATCGCGACCTCGGCCGCGCCCTGCATCAGTGGCATGTCGGTCATGCTAACCAGCGGTGGCGATCTCGGGGTGCCTACGGCGAGAGCCTTCCTTGACACGCAGCTTCGTGAGGATCCAGAGCGCCTCGAAGCCGTCCTTCGCAGTGATCTTCTTGCCCTCCTCGCGAGTGCGCGCCTTGTACGAGATCGGCACCTCGTACGGGCGGTAGCCGCGCGAGAGCAGTTTCGCCGTGACCTCGGCCTCCATACCGAAGCCCTTCTCCTTGATGTCGAGCGAGCGGTACAGCTCGAGCGGCATCAGCTTGAAGCACGTCTCGACGTCCGATACGTAGGAGTTGAACAGGATGTTGGTGAAGGTGTTCACACCCTTGTTACCGATCACGTACCAGTACGAGAACGACGTGTGGCTCGAGAACGCCCGGGTTCCGTAGACCAGGTCAGCCTCACCCGACAGCACGGGCTCGAGCAGCAGCGGGATCTCCTGCGGGCGGTACTCCTCGTCGGCATCGCAGATGATCATGTACTCGCCGGTCGCGAGCTCCGCCGCCTTGCGGATCGCCGCGCCCTTGCCCTGGTTGAACGGCTGGTGGAACACGAGGGCGCGGGAGTCCGTGATCGCGTCGAGGATGCCGGGCGTGCTGTCCTTGCTGCCGTCGTCGACGATCACGTACTCGACCTCGACGCCATCGGGCCACCCGATCGCGAACAGATTGTCGAGCACCTTCCGCAGCGTCGCCTGCTCGTTGTACACGGGCATCAGCACGGACAGCTTCATTCGGGTCTCCTGGAGTCGTGGGCGCTTCTCGAGTGGGTCCTGAACCACTCGACGGTCTCTGCCAGCCCCGTCTCGGAGTCGACCTCGGGCTCCCAGTCGAGCAATTCGCGAGCGAGGCTGATGTCGGGGCGACGGCGCTCGGGGTCGTCGACGGGGCGAGGCTGGTACGAGATCTCCGACGTGCTGCCGGCGAGCTTCACGATCACCTCTGCGATCTCGCGCACCGTCTGCTCACGCGGGTTGCCGATGTTGATCGGGCCGGGCTGGTCAGAGTCGGCGAGGGCGAGCACGCCGCGCACGAGATCGCCGACGTAAGTCAGCGAGCGCGTCTGTGTGCCGTCACCGTGCAGCGGGATGGGATCGTTCTTCAGCGCGGCCGCGGCGAACGCCGGGATCATGCGACCGTCGCCGAGCGCCATGCGCGGGCCGTAGGTGTTGAAGATGCGCACGATGCCGGTGTTCACGCGGTGGCTGCGGCGGAACGCGGCAGTCAGCGCCTCCGCGTACCGCTTCGCCTCGTCGTAGACGCTGCGCGGGCCGTTCGGGTTCACGTTGCCCCAGTAGCTCTCGGGCTGCGGGTGCACTGCGGGATCTCCGTAGACCTCACTGGTCGAGGCGAGGATGAACCGCGCGTTATCGCGCTCGGCGACGCGCAGCAGCGCCTCGGTCGCGATCGAGCCCGCGTGCAGGGTCTCGATCGGATACTTCATGTACCAGGGCGGGGATGCCGGCGACGCGAAGTGCAGCACGAGGTCGAAGTGCCCCTCGACCGACAGCGCGTCGGCTGCGTCGTGGTGCAGAAGGATGAAGTTCGGTTCGTCGACGAGATGGTCGACATTCGTCCGACCGCCGGTGAGCAGAGTGTCGATTGCGACGACCTCGTAGCCTCGACGAAGAAGCTCGTCGCAGAGATGCGAACCAACGAAACCTGCACCACCGGCAACAAGTGCGCGCTGGGGCATTGAGCGGAGTGGCCTTTCCTCGCGCGCCTCGCGCGCGGTCGCCAGCGAGGTTATCACGCGACTTCCCGGCCGGCTCGCCGACCCTCTGGGCGCCGACCCTCTAAACGGGGTAGTGCACTGCCCGCCCCCTACCGGCTTTCATGTGGTCTACACCGGCAGCTAGACGGGGGACTATGAACACGCATCCGCGCCTCGCACGTGCACCACGACTGCGGCGCGCTCTCGGACTCGCCGCAGCGACCGCGCTCGCCGTGGCCGGCCTCTCTGTCGGCGTCTCACAGGCCGCCCTCGCAGGGACGGGCCCGTACACAGTGCGGTCGACGTTCGAGGGCGTGGGCGACCACGCTTCTCCTGCCGTCGGGAGCGACTTCGACTACTACACCGGCGAGCTATGGGTAGCCGGCTACGGCGCCGGCACGGTGACGGTGGTCGATCCGAGCACGGGTGTCATGCCTCACGTCATTCGAGTCGGCACGCAGTACGCCAATCAGGGACCGCTCGACATCGCCCTCGATCAGAGCGACGGGCTCGCGTTCGCTACCCGCCCCACGATGAACGACGTCGCCGTCATGGACGACGCCGACTACACGCTGCTGGGGTATATCCCGGTCGGCGCCGGACCCTCAGGAATCGCAGTCGACAGCTACACCAACCTGGTCTTCGTCACCAACAGCAGCGACAACACCGTCTCGATCATCGACGAGGCAAGCGGTGACGTGAACACAGTGAGCGTGGGCACCGATCCCATCGCTGTCGCGGTGGACGGAACCACCGGCACTGCAGTCGTCTCCAATGCGGGAAGTGGATCGATCTCCGTCATCGACGAAAAGTCGCTCTCGGTCACGGGAACCATCCCCGTACCCGTCGGCTCGAGCTCGCTGCGCGCCCTTGCCGTCGACGAGGCCCGCGGTGTGGTGTTCGCTGCCGACAACGCCGACAAGGTGTACTCCTTCGACGAGGCGTCGGGCCGCCTGACTGCAATGGTTCCCTTCCTCGGTACCGGCGGCAGCGCCACGCCGGGTCTCTCAGTGGACCCCGCGACCGGGGAGGCATTCCTTTCCGCAGGCGAGCTGCGGCCGATCGACCCCGGAACGTACACTGAACACGCCGCGGTGAACTGCGCCGGGCCGATCGGCGCTTCCTCGCATCCCCTCGAAGCGAGCGGCCCCAGCATCGACCCCTACAACAACATCGTGTACTGCGTGAATCAAGCCGCCACGACCATCACCGCTATCCAGGAGCCGATCTCGTTGAGCGTCTCCGGGCCGAGCGTCGGCGACGCCGGCACCGTCGGGCAGCAGTTCCTGGCGCAGTTCACCGCACGCGGGCCCGCGCCGGTCTCCTTTGTCATCACGGACGGAGCGGTGCCACCCGGCGTGACACTGGACTCGCAGAGCGGCGTGCTCACGGGCGTTCCCACGAGCAGCGGCAACTACGAATGGGCAATCACCGCAACCGACGCGGGCTCCGACGCCGTGACCCAGTGGTTCGGCTGGACGGTGCTGCCGCAGGTCAACCGGGTCTACGGCGACGACCGCTTCGCGACCTCGTCCGCCATCGCCGGACAGCTGGGCGGCGCCAAGGGCGGCACAGTCTTCATCGCATCCGGCATGAACTACCCCGACGGGCTGTCAGCCGGCCCCGCGGCTGCCGCGAATCACGCACCCGTGCTCCTCACCGCGCCGAGCGTGCTCCCGGACTCTGTTGCTACGCAGGTGTCTCAACTCGCGCCGTCGAAGATTGTCGTGATCGGCGGGACCACCGCGATCCAGCCCGGCGTCGTCGGTCAGCTACAGACGCTGGCGCCCTCCGCGACCATCACGCGTGTCGCCGGCGACGACCGCTTCGCGACCTCCATCGCCGTCGTAAACGAAGGCTTCACCTCAGCGGACACCGTCTATGTGGCATCCGGCTTGAACTTCCCCGACGCCCTCGCCGCCGGCGGCGTGGCAGGAGCGCACGGCGACCCGATCATCCTCGTCAACGGCGGAGCGAGCACGCTCGACCCCTCGGTCGCCGACGAGCTCGCCGCGCTCGGCACCACCCACATCGACGTCATTGGCGGCACGGCCTCGATCTCCGCCGCTCTCGCCGCCGCGCTCGGAAGCTACGGCACCGTAACGCGACTCGCCGGCGCCGACCGCTTCGCGACCGCAGAGGCCGTCAACATGGATGGGTACACCTCAGCCTCGACAGTGCTGCTCGCCTCGGCCGCCAACTTCCCCGATGCGCTCTCGGCGTCATCCTGGGCAGGCCAGATCGGCGCGCCGCTGTTCCTCAGCCAGGGCTCCTGCGTCCCCGACGACACACTGACAGACATCCTCGACCTGCACCCGTCCAAACTGACGGTCATCGGCGGCAGCGCAGCACTCACCGAATCCGTCGCAGAACTCACACCCTGCTGACCAGCGGTTGCCTGCGCCGCGGTCAGTCCTCGAAGAAGGCGGCGGCTGCCCTGGCATCCGCCAGAACATCGTCGAGCCGCGCGCCCGAGACCGTGACGTGCCCGACCTTGCGGCCGGGGCGCGACTCCTTGGCATAGCTGTGCAGCTTCGCGGCGGGGAACTCCCCGGCAACGGCGGGGTAGCGGTCCTGCATGAACTGCCCGACCGGGCCGCCGAGCACATTGATCATGACCGACCATGCGTCGCGCGGGCGCGTCGAGCCGAGTGGCAGGTCCAGCACGGCACGCAAGTGCTGCTCGAACTGGCTCGTGACGGCTCCGTCGATCGACCAATGGCCGCTGTTGTGCGGGCGCATCGCGAGCTCATTGACGAGCACGCGTCCGTCGCGCGTCTCGAACAGCTCGACGGCGAGCATTCCGGTGACGCCGACGCCCTCGGCGACGCGCACGGCGATGTCGCGGGCGACCTCCGCGACGGTTGACGCCGACCCGTCGAGGCCGGTTGCGGCATCGGTGGCGGTCGGCGCCGGCGCGATCACCTCGGCGCACACGCCGCCCTTCTGCACGGTCTCGACCACGGGATATGCGGCGATCTCGCCCGACGGCCGTCGGGCCACCTGCTGCGCGAGCTCGCGGACGAAGTCGACGAGCTCCTCGACGATCAGCGAGCCGCCGCGGCCATCTTCGGCGAGCACGGTGAACCAGTCATCCGCCGCGTTCTTGTCGTCGACGACGCGCACACCCTTGCCGTCGTAGCCGCCGCGCGCGGTCTTCACGACCGCTCGGCCGCCGTGGGCGTCGAGGAAGGCGCCGAGTTCGTCGGCGTTCGAGATTGCGGCCCAGTCGGGCGACGGCAGGCCGAGCTCGGTGATCTTGTGGCGCATCAACAGCTTGTCCTGCGCGTACAGCAGCGCGTCGGGGCCCGGATGCACGGGCACACCAGCCTCGACGAGGGCATGCAGCACGTGCTGCGGGACGTGCTCGTGATCGAAGGTGATGACGTCGACCGTCTTCGCGAAAGAGAGCACCGTGTCGAGGTCGTGGTAGTCGCCGACGCCCGTCGCAGCGAGTTCGGCCGACATCCCCGGTGCCTCTTCGAGCACCTTGATGATGACGCCCAACGAAACGGCGGGCGGGATCATCATGCGGGCGAGCTGGCCGCCGCCGATAACTCCGACAGTGCTCTTCATGGATCCAGCGTATCGGCGCCGCCCTCACGGATTGCCCGGCTCGGCGCGACTAACATGTGACCGTCTCGCGTCAGTTCACGCGATATCGGCACAGATCGGAAACCTCCTCGTGAAGAACCTCATCGTCGCGCTGTACGACCGGTTCATCCGCGACGCGCTGAAGTTCCTCGTCGTCGGGGGTGCGGGCTTCGTCATCGACGCAGGAGTGTTCAACCTGATGCGCGTCGGCGCGACCGGCCACGGCCACTTCTTCCAGGGCCCGATCGGCGCGAAGATCGTCTCCGTGGCGGTCGCGACCATCGTGACCTGGGTGGGCAATCGCTATTGGACATTCCGTGAGCACCGGCGCCAGAACTATCTGCTCGAGTTTGTCGAGTTCACGGCCATCTCGCTCGCCGGGCTCGGGCTCAACCTCCTCTGTCTCTGGGTCTCGCACTACCTGCTGGGCTTCACATCGCTACTCGCCGACAACATCTCGGGAACGTTGATCGGAACCGTCCTCGCGATGGTGTTCCGCTTCGTGCTGTACCGCTACTGGGTATACGGCCACTACCGGAAGGATGGCTTGACCGCGGTCAAGGATCGCGAGGCCCGCGCAGCGACCGCCGCGATCTACGAGTCCGAGTCGGATGCCTCACATGACCGCTTCGCGACCGGTTCGCTCCCCGTGGTCGGCGACGCTGACTAGCGCCCCGTCCACACCGTCGTCTGCCGCGTGATCGTCGGCGACTGCATCACCTGACGCTGCGCCGCCTGCAGGCTCGCCGCGTTCTCCATCAGGTCGTGCAGCGCCACCTGCACGGTCCGTGCACGCGGGATGTCTCGCAGCACCAGCACCGTCTCCCCCGCGACGGTGATCCGCAGGTTCCCCGACCCGAACATCGCCTGCAGCGGCCCACGGCCCAGCTCCACCTCGTAACCGCGCGTGTGCAGCAGCTCCTGCCGCCGCCGCGTGAAGAACCCGCGCCGCACGACGATGCGGCGCGTCGTGATGATGAAGCGCCGCGACAGCCACGAGAAGTAAGGCAGCAGGAACAGCAGCAGCACGAGCAGCGCGGCGGCGATCAGCACCGCGAAGCGCGCCCAGCTCGCCTCGAACCGCTCGGCGAAATACCCGTAGCCGCCGCACACGAGAACCAGCGCGACGGCGGGCCAGAACAGCGCGCGCGCATGCGGGCGCAACCGTGCCACGACCCGCTCAGGCGGGCCTGCGACGGCCTCGGGGGCCGCCGCCGAGCGCGGGGCTACCGGTCGGGCCATGTGCAATTAATACCGCAGGTGGGTCACGTCTCCGGCCGCCACCGCCGCGGGTCCGGCATCCGTTATCACCATGAGACGTCCGCCCTCGTCGAGTCCGGTCGCCTTCGCCACCTGGATCGTGCCATCGGGCAGCTCGATGCGCACCTCGCGCCCGACGGTCGCGCACTCGCGCTCGATGAGCGAGCGGATGCCTGAGCCATCCGCGTCCCCCCCGGAGTTCGCCAGCTCGTACATGAGCACCCGCAGCTCATCGAGGTAGGCGGCCACGATCGCATCGGCGTCCGGCTCCGCCACCCCCGCGAGGCGCAGCGACGTCGCCGTCGGGGCGGGAAGCTCGTCGGCGCCGATGGTGAGGTTGAGGCCAGAGCCGACGACGACGGCCGAGGCGTCCGGCAGCAGCTCAGCCAGGATGCCGCACACCTTCTTGCCTGAGATCAGCACGTCGTTCGGCCATTTGAGCTCGACGCCCGCGGCGCCTGCCGCGGTGATGGCCCGCTTCATCGCGACGCCTGCAAGGAGCGGCAGCCAGCCGAACGCGCCCACCGGAAGGCTGCCGGGCAGCTCGTCCGGGCGCAGCAGCACCGAGATCGCGAGGCTGCTGCCGGGCGGAGCGCTCCACTGCCGGCCGAGCCGGCCGCGACCGGCCGTCTGCTCGTCGGTCAGCAGCACAGAAAGATGCGGCCATTCCGCCGGCGAAGCAGATGCCTGCTCGATCAGCTCGCGGTTGGTCGACCCCGCACGCTCCACAACAACGAGCCGGGACGCGACGGACCGGGTGCGCGGCAGATCAGGAAGACTCACGCCCACATTCTTGTAGGAAACCGTCAACGGTATGCGGCCAACCCTCGCAGGTAGGGTGAAACGCGTGACCGAAGACGCCCCCGATCTCGCGACCACCGCCGGCCGCATCGCCGACCTCAAGGCCCGCTACCACCAGGCCGTGACGGTGAAGGAGGAAGGCAGCGCCGAGAAGCAGCACTCCAAGGGCCGGCTGACCGCCCGCGAGCGCATCCTGGGCCTGCTCGACCCCGGCACCTTCGTCGAGTTCGACGAGTTCGTGCGGCATCGCTCGACGGGCTTCGGCCTCGAGGCCAAGCGCCCGCTGGGTGACGCGGTCATCACGGGCGTCGGCGCGGTGGGCGGCCGTCAGGTCGCGGTCTTCAGCCAGGACTTCACGACCTTCGGCGGCTCGCTCGGCGAGGTCGCCGGCGAGAAGATCATCAAGATCATGGACCACGCCCTCAAGACGGGCGTGCCGTTCATCGGCATCCTCGACTCGGGCGGCGCCCGCATCCAGGAGGGCGTCGTCGCCCTCGGCAAGTACGCCGAGATCTTCCGCCGCAACACGGCTGCCTCCGGCGTCATCCCGCAGATCTCCATCGTCGTCGGACCGGCGGCCGGCGGCGCGGTGTACTCCCCCGCCCTCACCGACTTCGTGATCATGGTCGACAAGACGAGCCACATGTTCGTCACCGGCCCCGACGTCATCAAGACCGTCACCGGCGAGGACGTCGGCTTCGAGGAGCTCGGCGGCGCGCTCACCCACAACAAGCTCTCGGGCGTCAGCCACTACCTCGCGACCGACGAGGCCGACGCGCTCGACTATGCGCGCACCCTGCTCGGCTACCTGCCCGACAACAACCTGACGGACGCGCCGGTCTACGACATCACACCAGAGCTCGAGATCACGGATGCCGACCGCGAGCTCAACACGCTGATCCCCGACTCCCCCAACCAGCCGTACGACGTGAACCGCGTCATCGAGCACATCGTCGACGACGGCGAGTTCCTCGAGGTGCAGCCGCTGTTCGCTCCGAACATCGTGATCGGCTTCGGCCGTGTCGAGGGCCGCTCCGTCGGCATCATCGCGAACCAGCCGAACGCGATGGCCGGCACGCTGAACATCGACGCCGGCGAGAAGGCCGCGCGATTCGTGCGCTTCTGCGACTCGTTCTCGATCCCGATCGTCACCCTCGTCGACGTTCCCGGCTACCTTCCGGGCACCGACCAGGAGTGGACCGGCGTCATCCGCCGCGGCGCCAAACTGCTCTACGCGTATGCGGAGGCCACGGTTCCACTCGTCACGATCATCACGCGCAAGGCATACGGCGGCGCGTACATCGTGATGGGCTCGAAGCAGCTCGGCGCCGACATCAACCTCGCCTGGCCGACGGCCGAGATCGCGGTCATGGGCGGCCAGGGAGCGGTCAACATCCTGTACCGCTCGCAGATCTCGGATGCCCGCGAGCGCGGCGAAGACGTGCAGGCCCTTCGGCAGAAGCTCGCAAGCGACTACGCCTACGAGGTCGCCTCGCCGTACCTCGCCGCCGAGCGCGGCGCGCTCGACTCGGTCATCGAGCCGGCCGCGACCCGCACGTCGATCATCAAGGCGCTGCGCTCGCTGCGCAGCAAGCGCGCGTCGCTGCCGCCGAAGAAGCACGGGAACATCCCGCTGTGACTCCGAGGCATCGCGCCGCAGAGCCCGAGCAGGCCCCAGTGGACCTGCGCTTCGTCACCCACGGCCTCAGCCCTGAAGAGGTCGCGGCCGCGACGGCCGTGCTCACGGCCGCGCTGCAGCAGCAGGCGGCCGACGCTCGTGTGGCCCCCGAGCGCCCGTCGGCCTGGTCGCGCTCGACCCGCGGCCTGCGCCGCCCGCTGCGCGGCGACTGGCGGTCGTGGCAGCAGCCGTGAGCGGCGTGCGACGGCGGCCGTGGAACGCGGTGCTCGCCGCCGCGCTGTTCATCGTCATCACGGTGCTCGCCTGGCTGCGCATCCCTGCTCGCGACCGCGGCGTGATGTGGGCGGAGGACGGCCGGAATTTCTTCTCCGATCAGAACATCCACGGACTTCGGCAGGTCCTGTTCGCGCCATATGAGGGCTATCTGCAGTTCGCCCCGCGGCTGATCGCGGCATTCGCCGATCACGCCGCGCCCATCAGCGGGGCCGCTGAAATCATGACGGGTGCATCCTGCGTGGTCGCCGGCCTCGTAGGCGCCCTCATCTTCCTGCTCGCCGCCGACGTCGTGCCGTGGCGACCGGCACGCGCGCTCATCGCCGCCCTTCCGGTCCTCATCGCGTGCGCGCCCGTCGAAGTACTGGGGACGGCCGCGAACGTGCACTCCGTCGTGATGTGCGGCGTCCCATGGCTCCTTCTCTACTCCCCCCGCACGCGCTGGTCGGCGATCGTGCTCGCGGCGATCGCCTGCGCCGCGGCGCTGACCGAGCCTCAGGTGGCGCTGCTGCTGCCCCTGCTGCTGTGGCGCTGGCGCGAGCGCCTGAGGTGGATCGTGCGCGGCGGCCTTGTCGTCGGGCTGCTCGCCCAGTTGCCTGCCTTCCTCACCACGCCCCGCGACGAGTACAAGCACGTCGCCTTCAGCTTCCGCTCGAACGCGCTCGGTTTCCTCGACAGCGCCGTGCTCGGAGCGACGTTCTCCAACGCGCACACCTCGGGCGAGGTCATGGTGTCGGCGCTCTGGCTGCCGGTCGCAGCGCTCGCGGCGGCATTCGGCGCGGCGGCGGCCGTCATCGCGCTCGGCACCGCCGACCAGCGGGTCGCAGCGATCGTCCTGGTCGCCGCCGCTCTGGCCGTGTGGCTGGTCAGCTACAACTTCAACCCGGCGTCGTCACTGCTGCGGTACGACCAGTTCTCGGCCGCGACGTGGCGCGCCGGCGGTCTCACGCTCCGGTACGGCTACGTGCCCGGCGTGATGCTGCTGTCAACGTTCCCCCTGCTTGCCGCAGTGCTCCGGCAACGCAGGCAGCTCGCCGCCCCCATCGCCCTCACGCTGATCTGCCTCGTGGTCGTCGCCACCCAGTTCGTTCCGGCTCGCACGCAGCGCACCGACGGCGCGCTATGGAGCGAGCGGTCCGCCGCGGCGCTCCGCAGCTGTGAAAGCTCGGGGGCCGGGGTCGTCCCTGTCCAGCAGGCGCCGAGCTGGTGGACCGCGAAAATCAGCTGCGACAGCCGCTAGGGCGGTCCTCCAGCAGGGGCATGGGACGACGATTGACGGATGCCTGCCCGCAAGCCGCCCCGTCGCCCCCAGCGCCCCGCCGCAGCCATCGACCCTGCCGTCGGCACGGAGGTCGAGCTCGAGGTGACCGGCGTCGCCCACGGCGGCGTGATGGTCGCGCGGCACGAGGGCCGCGTCGTCTTCGTCGCCGACGCGATCCCGGATGAGCGCGTGCACGCCCGGGTCACCGACGCGAAGAAGTCGTTCTGGCGCGCCGACACGCTCGAGGTGCTCGCGGCGAGCCCGCACCGGCAGACGCACGTGTGGGCCGAGGCATCCGTCGACCGCGACCCCGAGGGCCGCGCCGGCGGCGCCGAGTTCGGCCACATCGCGCTCGCGCACCAGCGCGAGCTGAAGCGCCAGGTCGCGGCCGACGCGCTCGCGCGCTTCGCCCGCATCGAGGCCGACGAGCTTGAGGTGCAGTCGCTTCCCGGCGACGACGAGACGAACGGCACCGGCTGGCGCACCCGCGTGCGGCTGCAGGTCGCCGCCGACAGACGTTCAGGCCCTTCGGCAGAAGCTCGCAAGCGACTACGCCTACGAGGTCGCCTCGCCGTACCTCGCCGCCGAGCGCGGCGCGCTCGACTCGGTCATCGAGCCGGCCGCGACCCGCACCGCGATCATCAAGGCGCTGCGCTCGCTGCGCAGCAAGCGCGCGTCGCTGCCGCCGAAGAAGCACGGGAACATCCCGCTGTGACTCCGAGGCATCGCGCCGCAGAGCCCGAGCAGGCCCCCGTCGACCTGCGCTTCGTCACCCACGGCCTCAGCCCCGAAGAGGTCGCGGCCGCGACGGCCGTGCTCACGGCCGCGCTGCAGCAGCAGGCGACCGACGCTCGTGTGGCCCCCGAGCGCCCGTCGGCCTGGTCGCGCTCGACCCGCGGCCTGCGCCGCCCGCTGCGCGGCGACTGGCGGTCGTGGCAGCAGCCGTGAGCGGCGTGCGACGGCGGCCGTGCACCCCGATCGTCACAGGGCCCGGTCTCGCGTGCATTCGCGCGATCGTGCGACGGCGGAGCCGCGGCACCCGGACTGGGGCCGCTCGTAGCCCGTGCCGCCCTATACGGTCGGAGCGAGATACGTCCGCGCCGACGAAGGGCGACAATGAGGCCACCCACTCCGACGGGCGCTCAGAACAAGACCAGAGATCGCACGTGCCGGTTATGTCGGCTCTGGCAGGATCGTCGGTGAAAGTCCGCCTCGAAGGCGGGCCGGTGCTGTTGTGCGCACTCCTTCTCGTAACAGCGGCAATGCTTGCCACCCCGGAAACATCCGCATCAGCGGCGCCCCCTGCTTCCTCGATAGCCGTGTCGAGGGTCTCCGGCGCCGATCGATACGCGACAGCGGTGGCACTCGCGCAGGCTGGTTACCCTCACGGCGCGCCCATCGTCTTCCTCGCGAATGGGACGGAATTCCCTGACGCGCTCAGTGCTGGTCCTGCAGCCGCCAAAACCGGTGGCCCTCTGCTCCTCATCCCGGGATCCGGGATGCCGTCAGCCGTGGCCGCTGAGCTGCAATCCCTGAACCCCGCGAAGGTCGAACTGGTCGGCGGAACCGCCGTCATCCCGTCAGCCGTCGAATCCGAAGTGCAGGCACTCCTTCCGTCGGCCGCAGTCGATCGCCTCGCAGGGGCGGATCGCTACGGGACGTCGCAGGCTATCAATACGGTTTTTTCGAAGATTTCGACCACGTACCTCACCAGCGGACTGAATTACCCCGACGCCCTCTCCGCGGGTGCGAACGCGGCGGCCGAGGGCGCCCCGATCATGCTGGTAAACGGCGCTCTTGATAGCCTCGACCAGGGAACCCGGGATGAGCTACTAGCCAGTGGCGTGCAGAATATTGTCATCGCAGGCGGCACGTCAGCGGTGTCTGCGGGGATCCAGGCAGAACTCGTCGCTTTGAACGGCTCGCCCACCGTGACCCGACTCGGAGGCGCCGACCGCTACTCCACCTCTCAACTTATCGCGAAGCGGGACGTCGGCGCCGCAACGCACGCGTTCCTCGTCTCGGGCGAGGAGTTTCCGGATGGGCTCACGACATCCGCAATCGCTGGCGCCGAGCATGCTCCGCTCTTCACGGTCGAACCCGGGTGCGTGCCGAATCAGACATATCAGGAGCTTCTCGACCTCGGGGTGACGTCAGTCACCCTCGTCGGAGGAACGGCGGTCCTCTCGCCCGACGTTGCAAGCCTCCACACCTGTCAGCCCTTCAAGGCCGCACCCAAGCTCTCGATCGTGGCCGGCACGCAAGTGTTCCCGCATTCTGGGTCAGCACTTGAGAGCAGCCTCGATGAGCCCACCGCCGTCGCCGAAGACGCCGCAGGAAACATCTTCATTGCGGACACCGGCAATCACGTCGTCGAAAAGGTGACCCCGTCCGGAACGATGTCCGTTTTCGCCGGCGACGGCTTCTCAGGTACTCCGACTCCCGGTTCCGCGACGTTCAGCGATCTGGAAAATCCGACAGGTCTGGCCACGGACTCAGCTGGGAATCTCTACATCGCCGACGAAGACTACATAGAGAAAGTGACGCCCACAGGATCACTCTCGGTGCTCGCCGGCGATGGCATCTCGGGGGCACCAACCGCAGGCCTCGCTAATCAGAGCGACCTCCAAGGGGTCGAGAAGATCGCTCTCGACAGCGATGGCGACGTCTATGCAAGTGGTAGCTCAAACATCGAGAAGATCACGGCCGCCGGTGCGCTGTCGATCGTGCTGAACCAAGGAACGAGCGCCCTCGCCGTCGACCCTTCCGGCAACCTCTACTTCTGCGACAGCGAAGACGACTACATAAAGAGGCTCGCTCCCGACGGGGCGATCTCGATCTTCGCTGGAAACTTCTCCCGCGCCTACCCGACGCCGGGTCCGGCGACGAGCAGCAGTATCGGCGATCCGACCGACCTGTCCACAGACTCGGCCGGGGACTTATACATCGCCGATTCCTATGGGAGCGACGTCGCTGAGGTAACCCCCGACGGGACGCTCTCGATCACGGCCGATCTCTATCAGTTGGGGGTGTCCATCCCGCCAAGCGCACCGATCGGCAACTCGTTGGGCTCGGCCGTCGACCCCGCGGGCGACCTCCTCATTGCGGAGTCTGCCGATGACGAGGTGCAAGAACTCCCCGCAAATGGGGCTCTGCACACCATCGCAGGCAACCGATATTCAAACGTTCAGACCCCGGGGGCTGCACTCGCCACTTCGCTGGGGGAGCCTTCGGACGTCGCGGTCGATTCATCGGGAAATCTCTATGTTGCCGACGCCAAGAACGAAGTCATCGACAAGATCAGCCCCTCGGGGCAGCTCTCAGTGGTCGCGGGGAATGGAAACGGCGGCTCGCCGACGCCCGGGCCTGCGACAGCCAGCGATCTGGGGTGGCCGCGAAGCCTCGCGGTGGATTCATCGGGAAACATCTACGTCGCTGACATCGGCAACAGTGTCATCGAGAAGATCACTCCGGCCGGCGAACTCTCCATCGTGGCGGGTCGAGGCACCGCCGGTGTGCCGTTCCCCGGAGAGCCGGCAGTTGACAGCAACCTGTCACCCAATGGGATCGCTGTCGATCCGTCGGGCAATCTCTTCATCTCAGACAGTGCCGACGGCATCGTCATGAAAGTCAGCCGAGCGACGGGGATCCTCACAATTGTGGCGGGCTACCTCGACTCGTACGGGGGCGTTCACGGGCAGCCCACGCCCGGCCCGGCAACCAGCACGGCCCTTGAGTTTCCGACCGGCGTCGGGACGGACGGCGCCGGCAACGTGTTCATCGCCGACGCGCACTACGTCGTCAAAGTGACCCCCTCGGGAGTCCTCTCGATCGTCGCCGGGAACGGTATTCAGGGCGAACCGTCAGTCGGCCCTGCCCTGCAGAGCAGCCTCCAATTCCCGTCGGCAGTGGCAGTGGATCCGAACGGCGACGTGTACATCTCCGACGTGGACCACGTCGAGGAGGTGACACCCTCTGGCTCGTTGTCGGTCGCGGCCGGGAACGGCAACTCCTCCGCCCCGACGCCGGGAAGCGCGTCTGCCAGCGGGTTGTTGCCGCTGTTCTCCGACCAGCCCCTGTTCGAAGATGCCATCACCTATGGGCTCCAACTCGGCGGCATAGCCAGTGACTCGAACGGGAATGTCTACCTAGCTACCGGTTACGACATCGCAAAGTTGAGCAGATAGCCACGTGGCGACGCCGCTTCGGACTGTTCCTACCAAAGAGATTCCGTTGTCGACCACGGACGCGGCCACGCAGCACTGATTCGCGCACCGGCGGCTGGAACGCCTGCCATCGCGCTTCCGCAACGACGGTCTGGCGCATTCCCTCATTCGGGGATGCGACGATTGACGGATGCCTGCCCGCAAGCCGCCCCGTCGCCCCCCGCGCCCCGCCGCAGCCATCGACCCTGCCGTCGGTACGGAGGTCGAGCTCGAGGTGACCGGCGTCGCCCACGGCGGCGTGACGGTCGCGCGGCACGAGGGCCGCGTCGTCTTCGTCGCCGACGCGATCCCGGGTGAGCGCGTGCACGCCCGGGTCACCGACGCGAAGAAGTCGTTCTGGCGCGCCGACACCCTCGAGGTGCTCGAGGCGAGCCCGCACCGGCAGGCGCACGTCTGGGCCGAGGCATCCATCGACCGAGACCCAGAGGGCCGCGCCGGCGGGGCCGAGTTCGGCCACATCGCGCTCGCGCACCAGCGCGAGCTGAAGCGCCAGGTCGCGACCGACGCGCTCGCGCGCTTCGCCCGCATCGACGCCGGCGAGCTCGAGGTGCAGGCGCTGCCCGGTGACGACGAGACGAACGGAACCGGCTGGCGTACCCGCGTGCGGCTGCAGGTCGGCCCGGACGGCATCGTCGGCCCGTACGCGGCGCGCTCGCACACCGTGATCCCGGTGCGCTCACTGCCGCTGGCAACCGCGGCGATCGCCGAGATCGCTCCCCTCGCGACGCGGTTCAGCGATGCGGCATCCGTCGATCTCATCGCCCCGTCGAACGGCCGCGCGCTCACCGTCGTCACGACCCGCGACGGCAGCACCCCGCCCCTGAAGCCCATCGTCGAGGCAGTCGGCGACCGCCGGTTCGAGCTCGACGCGCTCGGCTTCTGGCAGGTGCACCGCGAGGCGGCACGCGCCCTGACCGCGGCAGTGCAGCGAGCGATCGACGCCGACGCGTTCGACCCGCGCGCCGCCAACCTCGACCTCTACGGCGGCGTCGGGCTGCTCGCCGCGGCGGTCGGCGACCGCTTCGGTCAGGCGACCCGCATCACGAGCGTCGAGTCGTACGAGCCGGCGACCGACTTCGCAGCCCGCAACCTCTCCGACTGGGTGGGCGCGCGCGCCATCACTGCCCGCGTCGAGCGCTTCGTGAGGAACCTCGCCGACGATGCCACCGCGGTCGAGCGCGGCCGCCAGCGCGCCGCAACGATCGTGCTCGATCCGCCGCGCGCGGGCGCCGGGAAGGCCGTCATCGACGAGCTCGTGCGCACCGAACCGGCACAGCTCGTCTACGTCGCGTGCGACCCTGTCGCATTCGCGCGGGACGCCGCGCTGCTCGGCGAGGCCGGCTACGGCATCCGCTCGCTCGAGGCCTTCGACCTGTTCCCCAACACCCACCACCTCGAGCTGGTCGCCCGGCTCACCAGATAGGCCCGCCACTAGGCTTCTGTCATGGTGACTGTCGCGATCGTCGACGACCACGAGTCGGTGCGCCTCGGCCTGCGTGCCGCCTGCGGCGACGCGGGCTTCACGGTGACCGGCGAGGCGGCGACCGTCGACGCTCTGGTGCCTCTGCTCGCCGACGCGCCGACCGACATGGTCGTGCTCGACCTCTCGCTCGGCGACGGGTCGACGGTCACAGACAATGTGAAGAGGCTGCAGGATGCCGGCAGCGCCGTGCTCGTGCACTCGATCGCCGACCGGGTGCAGGCCGTGCGCGAGGCTCTCGCGGCGGGTGCGGCCGGGGTCATCCCGAAGTCGGCCCCCACGGGGACCGTGATCGACGCGATCCGCACCGTCGCCGAGGGCGGCGTGCTCAACAACCTCGAGTGGGCGAGCGCGATCGACGCCGACAACGACTTCGCACGCGCGAAGCTCGGCCAGCGCGAGCGCGACGTGCTGCACCTGTACGCGTCGGGATTGCCGCTGAAGGCGGTCGCCTCCGAGCTCGGCATCGCGCACTCGACGGCGCGCGAGTACCTCGACCGCATCCGCGTCAAATACGTCGAGGTCGGCCGGCCGGCGCCCACGAAGGTCGATCTGCTGCGCCGCGCCGTCGAAGACGGCATCCTGCCGGGGCTCGCCCCCGACGCACCGGGCGATGAGCAGCGCTGAGCCGCTTCCCAGCGCGCTGCCGCCTGCGCCGCGCTACCCGCTGACGCAGGCGCGCATCGAGACGATGGTCTCGCGTGCGATCGTGCTGTTCGGCCTCGTGTTCGGCGTGCTCGTGATCCCCACTCTGATCACCCAGCAGGGCGAACTGCCGCAGCCGCTCGGCTGGCTGCAGGCGGCTGCCCTGTGCGTCTGCCTGCTGTGGGCGGTCGTCGGCGCGGTGTCGCAGCGCGGCGTCGGCGCCGCGACCACGGTGTTCGCGATCGTCTATCTCATCGTCGTCGCCCTGTGGCCGATCACCGTCGCCGGCTCGAAGGTCGACGGCACGCCCTGGCTGTGGACGCTGTGCACCGTCGCATCCGCCTATGCAGCCGTGCGATTGCGCGCCTGGATGGCCGCCGTCTACGTCGTGCTCGCCCCCGCCCTGTTCGGCATCGTGCTCATCGGGGTCTCCGACGGGCGCGAGTGGGACATCGCCGTGCTCGACGCGATCTACGCGGCGATCGTCGGAGCGGTCATCCTCACCATCGCCTCGCTGCTGCGCAATGCCGCCGCCGCCGTCGACACTGCGCAGCGCGCGGCACTCGACGGCTACGAGCGCGGCGTGCGCGAGCACCTCGGCGAGGCCGAACGCGTCGAGGTCGACGCCCTCGTGCATGACAGCGTCCTCACCACCCTGCTCGCGGCGGCGAGCGCCCGCACCCCCGAGACGAAGCAGCTCGCGGCACGCATGGCCGAAGACGCGCTGGGTCACCTGTCATCGACGAAGCCGGTGCCGACGTCACTGCCCGAGCAGTTGACGGACGCCTGGGCGCTGGTCGCCGGCATCCGCAGCGCCGCCGCGTCCATCGCCCATCGACCTCGCTTCCTCACGGACGGGCCGCTCGCTGCGCGGCTGCCCGAGAGCGTCGCCGAGGCGCTCACCGCCGCGACGGTGCAGGCGATGATGAACAGCTCGCAGCACGCGGGCGGGGCCGACGTCGCGCGGTCGGTGACGTTCTCCGGCATCGGCGCCGGCGACACGGCCGGCGTGCGCATCGAGATCGTCGACGATGGCGTCGGCTTCGATGTCGCGCGGGTGGCTCCGCGACGGCTGGGGCTCGCGAACTCGATCGTCCAGCGCGTCGAGATGGCCGGCGGTGTCGCGCGCGTCGACTCCGCGCCCGGCGTCGGCACGGCCATCACTCTGAGCTGGCCGTCATGATCGCCCTCTCGCGCGTCGCCATCATCTCGCTGGCCGTGCTGTTCTCGGTCTATCACGTCGTGCTCGGTCTCTCCGCGCTCGGCATCCCGCTGTCGCCGTGGCCGACCGTGGCCTCGCTCGTGGCGTTCGCCGCCGCGATCACGCTCAGCCTGCTGCGGCCGCGCACACGCGTGCTGCGCGTCTGGATCGCGGCCTTCGACCTCGCGGTCTCGATCGCGATCCCGCTCGCCGTCACCTCGCAGCTCGCCCCCGACGCGAACAACGGCTACGCGACCTGGTACGTCGCGGCGGTCGGCACGCTGCTCACGATCGTGATGGTGCGCGGGCGCGACGTGTGGGCATGGGTCGGCATCGGATTCCTGGCGCTGTACACGATCTGGTGGGCGGGCCTGGACGCGTTGGGCGATCTCGGCGTGGTCGGCTCGGTCGTCTGGGTCGTCGCCGCGAACGTCGTGATGTACGCCGTCACCAAGACCGCAGAGGACGCCGAGCGGTTCGCCGAGGTGGAGCGCAAGGCCTCAGAGTGGCGCGCCGCGTACGACGCGCACGTCGTCGAGCGCCAGCACCGGCTCGAGCACACCTACACGATGGCGGAGCCCCTGCTCACCGAGATCGTGCGATCCGGCGGCGAGCTCAGCGACGCGCAGCGCTCGGAATGCCTGCTCCTCGAGGCGACGATGCGCGATGAGATCCGCGGGCGAGGGCTGCTCAACGACGAGGTGCGCAGCGTGGTGACGGCCGCCAGGCGGCGGGGCGCCGCGGTCAGCCTGCTCGACGAGGGCGGCCTCGACGAGCTCGACGCGGCGCGGCGCGAGAGCGTGCTGACTCGGCTCGCCGACGCGCTCGACGGCGCCGACGCCGACACGCTGATCGTGCGAACGGTGCCGCGCGCAGAGGATGTCGCCGTGACGGTCGTCGGGCTGAAGGCCGCGGAGGACGGCGATGACGAGAGCGACGTGACGCTCTGGCTCGAGATCAAAGGGTGAACCACCAGGCTTGCGGTGGGGGCGGGAACCCACCCCCACCGGAAGCCTCGAGTCAAGACGATGACCCGAACATCGCCCCGACTCCCCCAATGGCACTCGCCCTGCATACCCTTTTCGGCGAGTGATTGGACAGCCTCTGCTGAAGAGAGTCACTGTGTTGTACCAATGGTCGCGCTAGACCTGCGTATAGAACAGTCGGCTCTTATGAGGACACGATGCGCGGCACCCCATAGGGTGTGGCCATGCGCCTCTACCTCGCGTCGACGTCGCCCGCCCGGCTCTGGCTGCTGCGCAACGCGGGCATCGAGCCGGTCGTCGCACCGTCGCACGTGGACGAGCCGGCGGCCGTCGCCGCAGCCGAGTCAGAGCACGGCGCACTCGCGGCAGGCCACATGGTGCAGTTGCTCGCGCGGGCGAAAGCCGAGGCGGTGGTCGGCACCGAGATCGACGGTGCGCCCATCGACGGCATCGTCGTCGGCTGCGACAGCGCCTTCGAGCTCGGCGACACGATCTTCGGCAAGCCCCACAGGGCCGACATCGCGACGCAGCGGTGGCGCGGCCAGCGCGGCCGCACCGGGGTGCTGCACTCCGGCCACTGGGTCATCGACCACCGCGGGGGCGAGGTTCGAGCTGCGGTCGGCGCTGTGGCGCAGGCATCCGTCTCATTCGTCCCGGATATGACGGATGCCGAGATCGACGCGTACGTCGCAAGCGGCGAGCCGCTGCAGGTCGCCGGCGCGTTCACGATCGACAGCCTCGGCGGCGCGTTCATCGAGCGCATCGACGGCGACCCGTCGACCGTCGTCGGCATGTCGCTTCCGACGCTGCGCAGGCTGATCCGCTCGCTCGGCGTCGAGTGGACGGCACTCTGGAATCTGGGCGACCGGGTCTGAGCGCCGGTCACACGGCTGGGTGTTGCGACAAAGCCTTTCGGAGAGTTTTGTCGATGCCAGCCAAATGCGGCCCCGTGAGGCTTCGTAGGCTGGGGTGGTGCCCCGTATCTCCAAAGTCCTGATCGCCAACCGTGGCGAGATCGCCGTTCGAGTCATCCGCGCAGCACGGGACAGCGGGATCGGGTCGGTCGCGGTCTACGCCGACCAGGACAGGGACGCGATGCACGCCCGCCTCGCCGACGAGGCCTACGCGCTCGGCGGCACGACGAGCGCCGAGACCTACCTCGTGATCGACAAGCTGCTGTCGGTCGCGCGCCGCTCGGGCGCCGACGCCGTGCACCCCGGCTACGGCTTCCTCGCCGAGAACGCCGACTTCGCCCGCGCCGTGATCGACGCCGGGCTCGTCTGGATCGGCCCGAGCCCCGAGGCGATCGAGCGCCTGGGCGACAAGGTGAGCGCCCGCCACGTGGCAGAGATCGCCGGGGCGCCGATGGCGCCCGGCACCCTGAACCCGGTGGCGGATGCCTCGGAGGTCGTCGCCTTCGCCGACGAGCACGGCCTGCCCGTCGCCATCAAGGCTGCCTTCGGCGGGGGCGGTCGCGGTCTCAAGGTGGCGCGCACCCGCGAGGAGATCCCCGAGCTGTTCGACTCGGCGACCCGCGAAGCGGTCGCGGCGTTCGGCCGCGGCGAGTGCTTCGTCGAGAAATACCTCGACAAGCCGCGTCACGTCGAGACCCAGTGCCTCGCCGACGCGCACGGCAACGTTGTCGTCGTCTCGACGCGCGACTGCTCGCTGCAGCGCCGTCACCAGAAGCTCGTGGAGGAAGCGCCCGCGCCGTTCCTCACCGACTCGCAGCGCGACGAGCTGTACCGCGCGTCGAAGGCGATCCTGAAAGAGGTCGGCTACCTCGGCGCAGGCACCTGCGAGTTCCTGATCGGCCAGGACGGCACGGTCAGCTTCCTCGAGGTGAACACGCGCCTGCAGGTCGAGCACCCCGTCTCCGAAGAGGTCACGGGCATCGACCTCGTGCGCGAGCAGTTCCGCCTCGCCGAGGGCGGCGTGCTCGACTACCCTGACCCGGAGCCCCGCGCGCACTCCTTCGAGTTCCGCATCAACGGCGAGGACGCGGGCCGCAACTTCATGCCGGCGCCTGGCCCCGTGCACGTGTTCAAGGCAGCGTCGGGGCCCGGCGTGCGCGTCGACTCGGGCGTGCAGGCCGGCGATGAGATCTCGGGCGCGTTCGACTCGCTGCTCGCGAAGCTGATCGTCACCGGCGCGACCCGCGAGGAGGCGCTCGAGCGCTCGCGCCGCGCCCTCGACGAGTTCGAGGTGGCCGGCCTGCCGACCGTGCTGCCGTTCCACCGCGCGATCGTGCGCGACCCCGCGTTCGCCCCGGCCGGCGGCGAGCCGTTCAGCATCTACACGCGCTGGATCGAGACGGAGTGGTCGGGGGGTGTCACACCGTGGAGCGGTGCGGCGGATGCTGCGCCGCACACCCCCGAGGAGCGACACAGCATCGTGCTCGAGGTCGAGGGGAAGCGCGTCGAGGTCACGCTGCCGTCGAAGCTGCTGCTCTCCCCCGGCGCCCACGCCGCGCGGCCCGCGCCGAAGCGCGCCTCGGGCGGGCGCGCCGCCGCCGGCACGCCCGCGGCCTCCGGCAACGCGATCACGGCGCCCATGCAGGCGACCGTCGTGAAGATCGCGGTCGATGAAGGTGCCGAGGTCGTCAAGGGCGACCTCGTCGTCGTGCTCGAGGCGATGAAGATGGAGCAGCCGCTCGTCGCCCACAAGGACGGCCGCATCGAGGGCATCAACGCGACGGTCGGCGCGACGGTCTCGAGCGGCACCCGCCTGCTGAGCATCGTCTGAGCACCCTGCCGCGGGCCGAGGTCAGTCAGCGAGAGCGAACCGGGTCAGCTGCACGCTGATCCGGTGGGCCATCGCCTCGACCGAGTCACGGCCGGTGAGCGGCGTGCCGAGCCAGTTGCTCAGCAGCCAGACGATGCCGCCGGACAGGATCACGACGCTGTCGCGAATCTCCTCGGAATCGGGGTCGGCGACCGCCTGCAGCGGCGACCGCTCCAGGATGCGGCGCGCGACCAGGTCCACGGCCGCGTTGACCGCGGCACCCGTGCGCGGCCCGTGCAGCACCCGGCGATAGAAGTCCCGATGCGCGGCAAGGTGCTCGAGCAGCTCGTGGACGACCGGCTCGACGCGCGCGAGCCAATCGCCGACCGACGGCGGGACCGGCTCATGGCGCTCGAACTCCTCGTCGAGCCGTGTCACGGCGGCGGCACGAGCGAGTTCGGCGAGGTCGCCGAAGTGCTGGTAGAACGTGGGCCGCGTGACCCCGGCCGCCGCGACCACCTGAGTGATCGACAGCTCTTCGAGGTCGTACGCGTCGAGCAGCTCGGTGCCCGCTGCGACCAGCGCGCGCTTCGAGCGCGCCGCGCGTGGATCATCGCCTGCGGCATCCATGCGCTCATCCTTTCAAACCTTCAAATTGACAGTCGTAAACTAAGCTCGCATACTAATTTACATCTGTAAAGCTGAGTGAGGACGGGACCATGGCGAAGCGCCTGCCGGCGACGGCGACCGATCGGAAACGCAATCGCGCCGTGCGCGTCGCGATCGGCGCGATCGCGTGCATCCCGCTGATCTACGGGGGCGCGCTCGTGTGGTCGAACCAGGACCCGACACATCGGCTCGACGAGGTGCCCGCAGCCGTCGTCAACCTCGACCAGCCTGTCTCCAGCGACGGAGACACCGTCGCGGTCGGAAAATCTGTGACCGCGAACCTGCTGGACGACGACTCCGACCAGGATTTCGCGTGGACCAAGACGGATGCCGCGGAGGCACGCGCCGGTCTCAAGGACGGCCGGTTCCTCGCCGTGCTCACACTCCCGAAAGACCTCTCGCAGAACGCGGTCTCCATGGGCTCGTCCGATCCGATGGACGCCCGCGGGTCCACCGTCACGATCACCACCAACGACGCCGAGAACTTCATCATGGGCACGATCGCGAAATCCGTGGGAACCGCGATCACCCAGTCGGCCTCCCAGTCCGTGTCCGCTGACTACCTGCGCCAGGTGTACGTCGGCTTCAACGACCTCGGCACCCAGCTGAACACGGCCAGCGACGGCGCACAGCAGCTCGCCTCCGGCGCCGATGAGCTCAAGTCCGGCACCGCTCAGCTCTCCAGCGGGGCCGCGCAGAGCGCTGCGGGCGCCCAGCAGCTGACGTCGGGCCTGGGCTCGCTGTCGTCCGGCGCGCAGTCCCTCGCGACCGGAACGTCCCAGGTGGCCTCCGGCGCCTCGAGCCTCGCCAGCGGGTCGCAGAGCCTCGCGACGGGCGCCGACACCCTCAGCGGCGGCCTCGCGCAGCTGAACAGCACCGCCAACGATCCGTCGACCGGCGTGCAGGCTGCGGCATCCCAGCTCGCGGCTGGCGCGCAGCAGCTCGCCACCGGGCTGAACGGCGACGGCACGGCCGCGAATCCCGGGTACATCGCTGGCGTCAACGGTCTCGCAGAGAGCTGCGCGCAGCTGCGGATAGCGGGGCTCGCAGGCAGTGGCACCCCCGCCGGCCAGCTGTGCGCCGCCATCGACACGATCGCCGGCACCACTTCCACCGGCGCGCACCAGAACAGTGATGCGCTGAGCGCGGCCGCAACCGCGCTCGCGGGCGGAACGGCCCAGCTCGACGCCGAGGCGCCTGCCCTTGCAAACGGCATTGCGCAGGCATCCGCCGGCGCTGCGCAGCTCGGCGGCAAGCTGCACGATGCTGCGAGCGGTGCGCAGAGTCTCGCATCGGGCGCGCATCAGTCCGCGACCGGAGCGCAGCAGCTCGCCGCCGCCGCCGCGCAGGCGCACGACGGCGCCGCCCAGCTCAGCGCCGGGACCGCCCAGCTCGCGGACGGCGCCCAATCCGCGGATTCCGGCGCGGCGACACTCGCCTCGGGCTCGGGCGAGCTCGCCGGCAAGCTCGCGGACGGCGCGAAGTCGGTTCCGAGCTTCACTGCGGCGGAGAAGGCGCACCTGAGCAAGGTGGCCTCTCAGCCGGTGAGCCTCGAAGCGACGCACCTCAACCCGGTGCCGGCCTACGGGTACGGCCTCGCTCCCTACTTCATGTCGCTCGGCATGTGGGTCGGCGGCCTCGCGATCTACATGGTGCTGCGGGCCATCCCGCGCCGGTCCATCGAGAAGGGCCGGCCCGGCTGGGTCAGCGCCCTGCTCGGCTACGCTCGCGGTGCCGGCGTCGCCCTCGCGCAGGCCGCGGGGATGTACCTCATCGTCACCCTCGGGGTCGGCGTGCACCCGGCCCACCCGGTCGGACTCGCACTCTTCCTGGGGCTCGCGGGGCTCGCCTTCACGGCCGTGAACCACGCGCTCATGATCGTGTTCGGCAGTCGGGGCCGCTTCCTCGGATTGCTGCTGATCGTTCTCCAGCTGTCCGCCGCGGGGGCGACGTACCCGATTCAGACGACCCCGGGCTTCTTCCAGTTCCTGCACGGGCTCTTGCCACTGACCTACGCGGTGGACGCGATCCGCTCACTCATCGCCGGCGGAACGGCCGGGGTCGGGCAGGGTGCGCTCGCCATGGTGTGCTGGCTGATCGCCACGCTCGCGGTCTCGGTCGGCGTGACGGCGTACCGGAAGATCCGCAAGGTCGACCTGGTGCTGCCCGACTTCGCGATCTGAGCCGTTCCCTTCCCGGCTTGGTCGCATATGGCCCGCTTTCGGCGCGAAAGCGGGCCATATGCGACCACGGAAGGGGCCGTTCGCGACCACGATGCGATCACGAACGTCGCAGCGGGGTCAGCCCACGATGTGCATCGCGCGGGCGGCATCCGTGATCGCGCCCGAGAGGGACGGGAAGACCGCGTAGGCCTTCGCGACGTCGTCGACCGTGAGGCGGTGCTCCACGGCGAGCGCGAGCGGGAAGATCAGCTCGCTCGCGCGCGGCGCGACGATGACGCCGCCGATGACGGTGCCGGAGCCCGTGCGGGCGAAGATCTTGACGAAGCCCTCCTTGATGTTCTGCATCTTCGCGCGGGCGTTGGTCTGCAGCGGCAGCTTGTAGATCTCGCCCTGCGCGATGCCGTCCTCGATCTGCTTCTGCGACCAGCCGACGGTCGCGATCTCGGGCTGGGTGAAGATGTTCGAGGTCACGTTGCGCAGCTCGATCGGGTTCACCGCGTCGCCCATGGCGTGGAAGACCGCGGTGCGACCCTGCATGAAGGCGACGGATGCCAGCGGCAGCACGTCGCTGCAGTCCCCAGCCGCGTAGATGTTCGGCACCGAGGTGCGCGCCACGCGGTTCACGCGGATATGCCCGGTCTGCGTCAGCTGCACGCCGGCCTCCTCGAGGCCGATGCCCGCCGTGTTCGGAATCGACCCGACCGCCATGAGGCAGTGCGAGCCCTCGACGGTGCGGCCGTCTGAGAGGGTGACGAGCACCCCGTCATCCGTTCGCTCGACCTTGTCGGCGCGCGACTTGGACATCACGTCCATGCCGCCGCGGGTGAAGACGTCCTCGAGGATGCGGGCCGCGTCCGAGTCCTCACCCGGCAGCACCTGGTCGCGGCTCGAGATCAGCGTGACCTTCGCACCGAGGTTCATGTAGGCCGAGGCGAACTCGGCGCCCGTGACGCCTGAGCCGACCACGATGAGGTGCTCGGGCAGGGCCTTCAGCGTATACAGCTGGGTCCACGTGAAGATGCGCTCGCCGTCGGGCTTCGCCGTCGGCAGCTCGCGCGGGCTCGCCCCCGTCGCCAGCACGATCGTGTCGGCCTCGATGCGGTCGAAGTCGGTGCTGCCGCGGCCGGTGCCGGTTGAGGCGACGACCGTGTGTTCGCCGTCGAGGCGGCCGACGCCGTCGATGATGGTGACTCCCGCACGCACCAGCTCGCTGCGCATGTCCTCGCCCTGCTGACGCGCGAGGCCGAGAATGCGCTTGTTGACCGCGGCCAGGTTGACGGCGACCTCCGGCCGGTGGGGTCGCAGATCCTCGCCGCGGGTGAAGAACTGCACGCCGAGGCCGACCGCGTCGGGGATGCCCTTGGCCGCCTCTGCGGTCGCGATCAGCGTCTTCGACGGCACCACGTCGGTGATGACGGCCGAACCACCGATGCCCGACCGCTCGATGACGGTGACGTCGGCGCCGAGTTGAGCGCCGGCGAGCGCCGCCTCATAGCCGCCGGGGCCGCCGCCCACGATCGTGATCCGCTGCTTCCGCTCGAACTCGAAGGCCATAGTGACCAGTGTGCCGCACGCCGGGTTACGCACAGGTGTCCGATGGTGCGCAATAAACTCCAGACATGGCCGAAGCCTCGATTCTTGACCTGCCCGAGACCGACCCGTTCGACATCGCTCGGCAGGCCGCCGCGCAGATCGCCGAGAAGACCGGCGTCGCGAAGCACGACATCGCCCTCACCCTCGGCAGCGGCTGGGGCAAGGCCGCCGACCTGATCGGCGAGACGGTCGCGACAATCCCGGCCACAGAGGTGATCGGATTCCGCAAGCCGGCGCTCGCGGGCCACGTGGGCACCCTGCGCTCGATCGCACTGCCGAACGGCAAGCACGCGCTCGTCATCGGGGCGCGCACGCACTTCTATGAGGGCCACGGGGTGCGGCACGTGGTGCACTCGGTGCGCACGGCGGCCGCGGCCGGGGCATCCGTCATGGTCCTCACCAACGGCGCAGGCGGAATCAAGCCGCACTGGCAGGCCGGCACTCCGGTGCTGATCAGCGACCACATCAACCTGACCGCGTCGAGCCCGCTCGAGGGCGCGACCTTCATCGACCTGACCGACCTGTACTCGAAGCGGCTGCGCGAGCTCGCGAAGACCGTCGATGCGAGCCTCGACGAGGGCGTGTACGTGCAGTTCCGCGGGCCGCACTACGAGACGCCGGCCGAGGTGCAGTTCGCGAAGACCATCGGCGGCCACATCGTCGGCATGTCGACCGCGCTCGAGGCGATCGCAGCGCGCCAGGCGGGGCTCGAGGTGATCGGGCTGTCGCTCATCACGAATCTCGCCGCCGGCATCTCGCCGACGCCGCTCTCGCACGCCGAGGTCATCGAGGCGGGGCAGACGGCAGAGCCCGTGATCTCGGCGCTGCTCGCCAAGATCGTGGGGCTGCTGTGAGCGATCCGCGGGTGGATGCCGTTCTCGACGCCGCCCGCGCGTGGGCCGCGCAGGACCCTGACGCCGAGACGCACGCAGAGCTCGAGACCCTGATCGCGCGCGCAGCCGCCGGCGAAGAGACTGCCGTCGCCGAGCTGCACAACCGCTTCGACGAGCGTCTCGCCTTCGGCACGGCCGGCCTGCGCGGCGAGCTCGCCGCCGGCTCGAACCGCATGAACCGCGTGCTCGTGACCCAGGCGGCGGCGGGGCTCGCCGCCTACCTGGTCGAGAAGTACGGCGGGCAGGCATCCGTCGTCATCGGCTATGACGGCCGCAAGAACTCGCGCGTGTTCGCCGAGGACTCCGCCGCGATCTTCGCCGGCGCGGGAGTGCGAGCCATCCTGCTGCCTCGTCTGCTGCCGACCCCCGTGCTCGCCTACGCCGTGCGCCATCTCGGCGCATCGGCCGGCGTGATGGTGACGGCGTCGCACAACCCGGCACGCGACAACGGCTACAAGGTGTACCTCGGCGGCGACGACCACGGCTCGCAGATCGTGCCGCCGGCCGACGCCGAGATCGCTGCGCACATCGCCGCGGTCGCCGCGGCGGGGCCGATCACCGCGCTGCCGCGGTCCGACGCGTTCGAGCTGGCCGACGAGTCGCTGGTCTACGCATATGTCGCGGCGACGGCCGCCGTCGCAGGTGCCCTGCCGGAGGGCGTCGGGCTCGACGTCGTCTACACCGCCATGCACGGCGTCGGGTGGGACACCGCGTCGCGCGTCTTCGAGGCCGCGGGCCTGCCGCTGCCGCTCAGCGTCGCCGCCCAGCAGGAGCCGGACCCGGACTTCCCGACGGTGTCGTTCCCGAACCCCGAGGAGCCGGGCGCGCTCGATCTCGCCGTGCGGACCGCGCGCGAGCAGAGCGCTGAGCTGATCATCGCGAACGATCCGGACGCCGACCGGTTCGCGGTGGCGATTCCGGATGCCTCAGCCGACGGCGGCTGGCGGCGCCTGTCGGGCAACGAGGTCGGCACGCTGCTCGGCTGGGCCGCCGCAGAGGGAGAGGCCGGGGCGCGGCACGGCGCCCACCACGTGCCAGGGGTGCTCGCGGCATCCATCGTCTCCTCCCCCGCGCTGCGGGCGATCGCGGCGCACTTCGGGCTCGACTACGTCGACACGCTCACCGGCTTCAAGTGGATCTCGCGCGCCCCCGGCCTGCTCTTCGGCTATGAGGAGGCGCTCGGCTACCTCGTGAACCCCGAGACCGTGCGCGACAAGGACGGCATCTCGGCGGCAGCCCGCTTCCTCGCCCTCGCGCTGCGCTGGAAAGCGGCCGGGCGGACCATCGCCGACCAGCTCGAGGCGATCGGCGCCGAGATCGGGCACTACTCGAGCGGGCAGATCTCGCTACGGGTCACCGACCTCTCCGAGCGCGGGCGCATCATGGACCGGTTGCGCGCCGAGCCGCCACGGGTGCTCGGCACCGTCGCAGTCGCGTCGTTCGACGACCTCGCGACGGGCATCCCCGGCCTGCCGGTCGACAACATCCTGCGCATCGTGACCGCGGACGGCGCGCGCGTCATGATCAGGCCGAGCGGCACCGAGCCGAAGCTGAAGGTCTATCTCGACGTGCGCGGGGATTCGCGGGCGGATGCCGCCGCGAAGGTCGCGGCGCTCGACGCCGCGCTGCGCGAGCTGCTGGCGACGTAGCACGCACAAAGCGGCAGAGCTGCGCGACGAACCGTGCAGGCCGCCGACTGCGGCTCGAGATCGCGACGATCTCCGCCTTTGTGCGCGCCCGTCAGCCGCGGAGGATCGCGCGCACCTCTTCGGCCGCCGTCGCTGCGCGCAGTGCCGGGATCGCCCGGGGGTCGTTGAACACGTTCGCGATGTCGGCGACCAGGCTGACGTGCGTGTCGGGGCTCACGCTCGCGATGCCGACGACGACCGAGACCGGGTCGTTGTGGGCGTGCCCGAAGGCGACCGGCTCGGCGAGTGTGACGACCGAGATGCCGTCGCGGCGCACGTCGGGGCCGGGGCGCGCATGCGCGAGGGCGAGCCCGGGCGCGACGACGATGTAGGCGCCGAACTCGTCGACGACGGCGATCATGCGCTCGGTGTAGGCGTCGGTCGCGGCACCGGCGCGCACGAGCGCCGCACCGGCCAGGCGCACCGCGGCGCGCCAGTCGGCGGCCACCGCGTTGAACTCGATGGCGTGGTCGGGCACGTCGGGCAGCGGCATGATGTCGATTTTAGCGAAGCTCGGCGTGACTTCTACACAGCGTCGAAGCCGGCGGCGATGCGGTCGATGAGCTCCTCGCGCTCCTCGATCGGCAGGAACGCTGCCGCCGCCGCGTTGAGCTGGAAGGTCTCGAGGTCGTCGAGTCGGTAGGCGAACACGTCGGCGAGCAGCGACAGCTCGCGGCTCAGGCTCGTGCCGCTCATCAGGCGGTTGTCGGTGTTGACGGTCACGCGGAAGCCGAGCTGGTAGAGCAGGTCGAACGGGTGGTCGGCCATCGTCTCGCCCCAGTGTGCGATCGCACCGGTCTGCAGGTTGCTCGTCGGGCTGGTCTCGAGCGCGATCTCGCGGTCTTTCACCCACTGGCTGAGCAGGCCGAGTGAGACATATGTGTTCTCATCGTCAGCCCGCTCGATGATCAGGTCCTCGGCGAGCCGCACACCGTGGCCGAGCCGCAGCGCGCGCCCGTCGAGCAGCGCCGACGTGATCGAATCGAGCCCGTCCGCCTCGCCGGCGTGCACGGTCACGGGGAACCACTCGGCGGCGAGGTAGTCGAACGCGCCGCGCATCGTCGATGCCGGGAAGCCTGCCTCGGGGCCGGCCGTGTCGAAGCCGACGACCCCACTGTCGCGATGCCGCACGGCGAGCCGCGCGATCTCGCCCGCCTGCCCCGGGTTCTGGCGCAGGCTCGACAGCAGCTGCCCGATGCGGATGAACCCACCGCCCGCACCGACCGCTGCCACCGCTTGGTCGATGCCCGCCTGCACGGCCTCCACGGCCTGGTCCAGGCTGAGCCCGTGGGTGAGGTGCTGCTCAGGCGCCCAGCGGATCTCGCCGTAGACCACGCCATCGGCGTGCAGATCCTCGACAAACTCGCGGGCCACACGAGCGAGCGCATCGGCGGTCTGCATCACGCCGACCGTCACGTCGAACGTCTTCAGGTACTCGACGAGGCTGCCCGCGTGCGCGCGTGACTCGAACCAGGTGCGCAGGGTCTCGGCGTCCCTCACGGGGAGCTCGAGGCCGGCCTCGTCGGCGAGCTCCACAATCGTCTGCGGCCGCAGGCCGCCGTCGAGGTGGTCGTGCAGGCTCACCTTCGGCAGGGCGTTGATGCTCGCGCCCTCGAGCAGGTATTCGCGGTCCGGTGCGCTCATGCTGTTTCTCCGATCGGGCGGCTTCGCCGCCCGGAGGCGGTGCGGGGCACGCCGCGGGTCACTGCGTGACCCTTTCCACGACCAGCGGCGACGGTGTGTGAGCGGATGCCTCGCCGATCTCCCACGCCCCGTCGAGAGCTTCGAGCGCGCGCTCGAAGCGAGCGGCATCGTCCGCGGCGAGGGTGAAGAGCGGCTGACCGGCCGTGACGGTGTCGCCCGGCTTCGCGTGCAGCTCGATGCCGGCGGCGTGCACCACCGGGTCCTCCTGCCGGGCCCGGCCGGCGCCGAGGCGCCACGCGGCGATGCCGAACGGCAGCGCCTCCTGCCTGGTGAGCACGCCCGAGCTCGGCGCGACGACCGTGTGCGTCTCGCGCGGCTCGGGCAGCGCCGCGTCGGGGTCGCCGCCCTGCGCTGTGACGAAGGCGCGCCAGCGGTCCATCGCACGGCCGTCCGTGAGCGCGGCCTCGACGTCGGCGTCGGGTTGACCGGCGAGCGACAGCATCTCGCGCGCGAGGGCGACCGTCAGCTCGAGGACATCAGCGGGGCCGCCGCCCGCGAGCACCTCGACCGACTCGCGCACCTCGTTCGCGTTGCCGATCGTGAGGCCGAGCGGCACGTTCATGTCGGTGAGCAGCGCAGAGGTCGCCACTCCGGCATCCGTGCCCAGCTCGACCATCGTCTGCGCGAGCTCGCGCGCCTTCGCGAAGTCCTTCATGAACGCGCCAGAGCCGAACTTGACGTCGAGCACGAGCACGCCGGTGCCCTCCGCGATCTTCTTGCTCATGATCGACGATGCGATCAGCGGGATCGCCTCGACGGTGCCGGTCGTGTCCCGCAGCGCGTACAGCTTCTTGTCGGCGGGCGCGAGACCCGCGCCGGCCGCGCAGATGACGCCGCCGACCGGGCCGGCGAGCTGGGCGAACACCTCATCGTTGCTGAGCGACGCCCGCCACCCGGGGATCGACTCGAGCTTGTCGAGGGTGCCGCCCGTGTGCCCGAGTCCGCGGCCGGAAAGCTGCGGCACCGCGACGCCGAAGCATGCCACGAGCGGCATGAGGGGAAGGGTGATCTTGTCGCCGACGCCGCCCGTGGAGTGCTTGTCGGCCGTCGGCTTGTCAAGACCCGAGAAATCGAGCCTCTCGCCCGAGGCGACCATCGCCATCGTCAGATCCCGGATCTCCTGCCGGGACATGCCGTTCAGCAGGATCGCCATCGCGAGCGCCGACATCTGCGAATCGGCGACGTAGCCGCGCGTGTACGCATCGACGAGCCACTGGATCTGCGGGGTCGTGAGAGAGCCGCCGTCGCGCTTGGCGCCGATCAGCTGGACCGCGTCGAAGGGTTCGACCGCCATCAGTTCGCATACTCCTCAAGGGTTCGTGGTCCGAAGGCATCCGGCAGGACCTCGTCGATCGTCTTCACACCCGACACCGTCTCAAGAAGCATGCCGTGAGCGGAATGCTCGAACAGCAGCTGCCGGCAGCGGCCGCACGGCATCAGCACGGCACCGCGCCCGTCGACGCAGGTGAACGCGACGAGCTTGCCGCCGCCGCTCATCACGAGGTCGGAGACGAGCGAGCATTCGGCGCAGAGGGTCACACCGTAGGAGGCGTTCTCGATGTTCGCGCCGCGCACCGTGCGCCCGTCGTCGACGATCGCGGCGGCCCCGACGGGGAAACGCGAGTACGGCGAGTAGCTCAGGTGCATGGCATCCGTCGCGACCTGGCGCAACGCGTCCCAATCGACGGCGGATGCCTGTGCCGATGAGCGCTGCGTCTCTGAACGCTCTGCCTCTGAACGCTCTGCCTCTGAACTACTTGACATACGGCTTCCCATCGGCGGCGGGGGCTCTCGACTTCCCGACGAGACCTGCCACGGCGAAGATCGTCACGAGATACGGCAGCATCAGCAGGAACTCGCTCGGCACCGGTGAGCCGATGATGCCGAGGGTGTTCTGCAGGTTGGTCGCGAAGCCGAACAGCAGGGCGGCGAGCGTCGCGCGGATCGGGTCCCACCGGCCGAAGATGACCGCGGCGAGGGCGATATAGCCCTGACCGGCCGTCATCTCCTTCGTGAACAGGCCGACCGACCCGAGCGTGAAGAACGCCCCGCCGAGGCCGGCGATCGCGCCGGCGAGCGACACGTTCCAGAACCGCGTGCCGTTGACGCTGATGCCGACCGTGTCCGCAGCCTGCGGGTGCTCGCCCACGGCCCGCACGCGCAGCCCCCACTTGGTGTGGAACAGGCCGTACCAGACCGCGGCCACCGCGACGTAGGCGATATAGACGATGATCGAATGGTCGAAGAGGACCGGGCCGACGACCGGGATCTCGGACAGGCCCGGGATCGGCAGGTCGGGCAGCGTCATGCGCCGGTTCAGATGCTCGGGGTCGGCCGCGAGGATCTTCGTGTAGCCGAAGTTCGTGAGACCGGTGACGAGCACGTTGATCACGACGCCGACGATGACCTGGTCGACGAGGTACTTGATCGCGAACGCCGCGAGGATGAACGCGACGAGAACGCCGGCGACGGCGGCAGCCACGAGGCCGAGCGTCATCGAGCCGGTCGCCGAGGCGACCAGCGCAGAGCAGAACGCTCCGCCGAGCAGCTGGCCCTCGATGGCGACGTTGACAACGCCCGCGCGCTCGCCGATGACCCCGCCGAGCGCGCCGAAGATGAGCGGCACCGACAGCGTCACCGCGCCGAGCAGCAGCGAGGTGATCGGCAAGGGCCGCTGCCCCGCCGCCGCCCAGGTGAGGAATCCGACCATGAACACGAAGGCGAACAGCGACGTGTACCAGAGGGGGATGCGGATGCGCCGCCATGCGGCGACCCAGCCCAGCGCGGCCATGATCCCGCAGACGATGGCGAGGGCGAGGCCGACCGGTGCGGCCGAGATGATGACGTCGGGAATGCGGAAGAAGTCCTCGCTCTGACTGAAACGGAACTCCGTCTCCCCCGGGCGCGCGAAGACGATGAACATCAAGGTGGCGCCGAGGGCGAAGATGCTGAGCGCGATCGGCACTTTCCAGCTGCGCACATCGACCTTCTCGAGGACGATCGGCGACGCGTCGGGGACGCCTGCGGTGATGGTGCTCATGGCCTCAGGCCTCCTTCGCGACGGACTTCGCGGCACGACGGGGGCGCCTCGAGGCGGTGCCGGGCTTCGGCAGGCCGAAGATGGCCCGCACGAGCGGCGGCGCGGCGATGAACAGCACGATGAGCGACTGCACGATGAGCACGATGTCGATCGGGATGCCGTTGGCGGCCTGCATGACGTAGCCGCCGGACTTGAGCGCGCCGAACAGCAGACCGGCGATGAACACGCCGAGGGGCTTCGAACGGCCGAGGAGCGCGACGGTGATCGCGTCGAAGCCGAGGCCCGCGTCGAAGCCCGACGAGAAGCCGCCTGGGGTGGTGGCGAGAACCTGGTTCACACCGGCCAGTCCGACGAAGCCGCCGGCGATCGCCATGCCGTAGATGTACATGCGCTCGACGCCGATGCCGGCGGTGCGCGCGGCGCTCGGGTTCTCGCCGACCGCACGGAACCGGAAGCCGAGGTTCGAGCGGTTCATCAGCCACCAGTACGCGAACGCGGCGGCGATCGCGAGCACGAACGCCCAGGTGACCGTGTAGCGGATGCCGAACAGGCCGGGCAGCTGCGCCGCCTCGGGGATCGCGGGCGACTTCGGGTTGTTCGTACCTGCGGCCTGCAGCGCACCGGGGGTGCGCAGCAGGAACGAGATCAGATAGAAGGCGACGTAGTTGAGCATGATCGTCACGATCACCTCGTGCGCACCCGTCTGCGCCTTCAGCCAGCCGACGATGCCCGCCCAGAACGCGCCGCCCACGATGCCCGCCAGGATCGCGACGATGAGCGCGAGCGGAAACGGCATCGGGAACGACCAGGCGACCCAGCCGGCGAAGGCGCCTCCGATGAGGATCTGCCCCTGGCCGCCGATGTTGAACAGGCCGATGCGGAAGGCGAGCGCGATGCCGAGGCCGCCGAAGATCAGCGGCGTCGCGGCGCTCAGCGTGTTGGTGAGCGGCTGGATGCCGCCCGCGAAGTCGGGCCGCCCGGTGTTGTAGATCGCGCCCTCGAACAGCGAGCGGTAGGCGCCGCCGACGGCATTCCACACCGCCTGCAGCATGTCGGACGGCCGGGCGAAGAAGTAGCCGGCGGTCTGCTGCACGGTCGGGTCGGTCACCGCGATCAGCACCGCGCCAACGACGAGCGCCAGGAACACGGCGAGCACCGAGATCACGAGGCTGCCGCCCATGATGTCGCGCAGCGCCTGCTGCCCGCGGCTGGTCACGGGCGACGGCGCAGGCGGCTGCGGCGCGGCCGGTGCGGCGGACGCCTGCTGCTCAGGCTCCGGCGCCGTCGGAGGGGTCGTCTCGCTCATGCCGCCTCCCCGGCGACCTCGGGCGACTCGCCCGCCATCATGAGGCCCAGCACCTCGCGCGGGGTGTCCCCCGGGACGATGCCGACGATGCCGCCGCGGTACATCACTGCGATGCGGTCGGCGAGCGCGACGACCTCGTCGAGCTCGGTCGAGACCACCACCACGGGCACGCCGTCGTCGCGGGTCGCGACGATGCGCTTGTGCACGAACTCGATCGAGCCGACGTCGAGGCCGCGGGTGGGCTGCGCGGCGACGAGCAGGCGCAGCTCGCGGGACAGCTCGCGGGCGAGCACGACCTTCTGCTGGTTGCCGCCGGACAGGCGGCCGACCGCGGTCTGGATCGACTGGGCGCGCACGTCGAACTCCCTCACCTTCTCTTCGGCGAAGGCGTTCAGCACCTTGGTCTGCAGGTTCGCGCCGCGCACGAACGGGGCGCCGGACGAGCGGTCGAGCATCAGATTCTCCGCAATCGTGAACTCGCCGACCAGCCCGTCCTCGTTGCGATCCTCCGGCACGAAGCCGACGCCGGCGTCGAGCACCTGCCGCACCCCCTTGCCGACGAGCTCGGTGCCGTCGAGGGTGATCGACCCCTCGACCCTGGGCTGCAGCCCGAGCAGCGCCTCGGTGAGCTCGGTCTGCCCGTTGCCCTGAACCCCGGCGACGGCGAGGATCTCGCCCTGCCGCACCTCGAAGCTGACGTCGTTGACGACCTTCTGGCCGAACGCGTCGAGCACCGTCAGGCCGTTCACGACCAGCGCGGCATCCGCCGGCTTCGCCGGGTCCTTCTGCACCGTCAGCTCGACGGCGCGGCCCACCATGAGGGACGCGAGCTCGGAGTTGCTCGCCGTGGGCGACGCCTCGCCGACGACCTTGCCGAGGCGGATGACGGTGATGCGGTCGGCGACCTCGCGCACCTCGCGCAGCTTGTGGGTGATGAAGACGATGCCGGTGCCCTGCGCCTTGAGCTGGCGCATGATGCCCATCAGCTCGTCGGTCTCCTGCGGGGTGAGCACGGCGGTCGGCTCGTCGAAGACGAGCACCTTCGCGTCGCGGCTGAGCGCCTTGATGATCTCGACGCGCTGCTGCACGCCGACGGGCAGCTGCTCGACGACCGCGTCAGGGTCGACGTCGAAGCCGAAGCGCTGCGAGATCTCGCGCACCTTCGCGCGGGCGGCCGGCAGGTCGAGGCGGCCGAGGCCCTTGGTCTGCTCATGGCCGAGCATGACGTTCTCGGCGACGGTGAACACCGGGACGAGCATGAAGTGCTGATGCACCATGCCGATACCGGCCTTCATCGCATCGCCGGGGCCGGCGAAGTGCTGCACCGCGTCGTCGAGCAGAATCTCGCCCTCGTCGGCCTGGTAGAGGCCGTAGAGCACGTTCATCAGGGTGGATTTGCCCGCGCCGTTCTCGCCGAGCAGACAGTGCACCTCACCGGGCTCGACGGTGAGCGAGATGTGGTCGTTGGCGGTGAGGCTGCCGAAGCGCTTGGTGATTCCGCGCAGTTCGAGCTTCATGGGGAAGACGCTACCTTTCCGCCCGGGTCGGGCGACAGATAGAGAACGGTCGGCCGGGGAGATCGTCCCCGGCCGACCGCTTCAGGATCTACTGGATCAGGACTTGGGGGATGCGGGCGAGTTGACCGTGATCGACCCGTCGATGATTCCCGCCTTGATCTTGTCGATCTCACCCTGCAGACCCGGGTCCACCTTGGACTCGAAGTCGTGGAACGGGGCGAGGCCCACGCCGTCGTTCTTCAGCGTTCCGACGTACGGGGTGTTGCTGAACTTGCCGGCTGCGGCGCTCTTGACGACGTTCTCGACGGAGGGCTGGATGCCCTTCATGACCGAGGTGAGCAGGATGCTGCGCACCGACGGGTCGGTGTTGTAGACATCAGCGTCGACGCCGATCAGCGCGATCGACTTGCCCGAGTTCTTGATGGCGGTCGCGGCCGACTGGTAGATCGGGCCGCCGACCGGCATGATCACGTCGGCGCCCTGGTCGATGATGCCCTGGGCCGTGTTCTGCGCGGTGTCGTTGGCGTCGAAGCCGCCCGTGAACGAGCCCTTCTGGCTGTCGACGTTCCAGCCGACGACCTTGACGTCCTTGTTCTTCTGCTTGTTGAAGTACGCGACGCCGTCGGCAAAGCCGTCCATGAAGATGGTCACGGTCGGGATCTGCATGCCGCCGAAGGTGCCGACGACGCCGGACTTCGAGAAGCTCGCCGCCGCGTAGCCGCCGAGGAACGCCGCCTGTGCGGTGTCGAAGATGATCGGCTGCACGTTGTCGGCGGTGATCGAGTTGTCGTCGATGATCGCGAAGTTGGTGTCGGGGTTCTGCGCCGCAGCCGCCTTCGTCGCGTCGGCGAGGTTGAAGCCGACCGTGATGATCAGGTTGCAGTTCTGCGACACCATGCTCGAGATGTTCGGCGCGTAGTCGGCGTCGGTCTTCGACTCGGCCGTCTTCGGCTTGACGCCAAGTGCCTTGGACGCGTCCTGAAGGCCGTTGTAGCCGAGCTCGTTGAACGAGTGGTCGTCGAAGCCGCCCGAGTCCGAGATCATGCAAGGCAGGAAGTCGCTCTTCTTGGCGGTGGTCGAACCGCCGCTCGAGGTGGACGGCGCCTGAGCGCATCCGGCGAGCAGCGCGACGCCGCCCGCCACGGCGATCGCAGAGACGATCACCTTTCGTGCTGTGATTTTCACTTTTACCCCTCCACAGGTATTGCAGGGTGCCGCGCATGTGCGCGCGCGGACACCAGGACGACGCTACCCAACGCGCGGGCGCGCGACGCACCGCGACCGCACTTCTTAATGGGGCCGTTACACGCCAGCGCGCGGATGCCTGTCACAGCACGTCCGTCGACCCCTGCAGCTTGAGCGCGTCCACGACGGACTTGACCCGCTGGGCGTTCTCGATGGTGGTGACGAGGAGGGCATCTGGGGTGTCGACGACGACGATGTCCTTGACGCCGATGAGGCTGATGATGCGCTTCGACCCGCTGACCACGATGCCGCTCGAGGCGTCAGCCAGGACTCGCGCGTTCTCGCCGAGAATCGCGAGGTCGGCTTTGCGGCCGCCCGAGTTGACCTTCGCGAGCGAGGCGAAGTCACCGACGTCGTCCCAGCGGAACAGACCGGGGACGACCGCCATCTTGCCCTCGGCGGCGGCCGGCTCGGCCACCGAGTAGTCGATCGCGACCTTCTCGAGCTTCGGCCAGATCCGGTCGACGGCCGGTCCGCGCGTGGCCTGGTCGTCCCACGCGGCGGCGAGCTCGAGCAGTTGCTCGTGCAGCACGGGCTTGGTCGTGGCGAGCTCGTTCAGCAGCACGTCGGCGCGCGTGATGAACATGCTCGCGTTCCAGAGGTAGCTGCCGTCGCGCAGGTAGCCACGCGCCGTGGCGAGGTCGGGCTTCTCGACGAAGGCCTCGACCATGCGCGCGTTCGGCGCCCCCTCTGCCCCGAGCGGCGCCCCCTGCTTGATGTAGCCGAAGCCGACCGCGGGCTCGGTGGGGCGGATGCCGATCGTGACGATGCGCCCGGAGTCCGCGGCTACGACGGCCTCGCGAACGGCGGAGTCGAAGAGCGGCACCTGGCTGATGATGTGGTCCGCCGCGAACGAGCCGATGATCACGTCCGGCTCACGGCGCTGCAGGATCGCAGCGGCCAGGCAGATCGCCGCCGTCGAGTCGCGAGGGTCGGCCTCGAGCACGATGTTCGCGTCGCGCAGATCGGGCAGCTGCTCCTCCACCGCTGCACGGTGCGCGCGGCCGGTGACGACCATGATGCGGTCCTTGCCGGACAGCGGTGCGAGGCGGTCCCAGGTGTCGCGCAGCAGGCTGTTGCCGCTGCCGCTCAGGTCGTGGAGGAACTTCGGGGCGATCGCCCGTGACAGCGGCCACAGCCGAGAGCCCACGCCGCCCGCTGGGATCACAGCGTGGAAACGGGACAGCGCGTCGCTCGATCCGGCCATGCCCGCAACCTTATCGACTCGCGACGTGCGCGATTACCCGGCCGTAGCGACGCGGCTACTTGCTCGCCGCGTCGCGCAGCGACTCGCGGCGGGCGGGGACCGCCGCGACATATGGGAGTTACACCGGTGTGCTTTTCCGGTTCACAGCGGGTTCACCGAGGCGCCATGACCAGAACCCAACATCGAGAGCATGCGGGTAGCTGTGGTCAGCGAGAGCTTTCTTCCCACGGTCAACGGCGTCACCACCAGCGTGTGCCGGGTCCTCGATCAGCTCGCGGCTGCGGGGCATGAGGCGATGGTGATCAGCCCGGCAGCACCGAAGGTGCCGAGCCACTACGCGGGCTTCCCGGTGCACACGGTGCCGGCTATGGCCTATCGCCAGTTCCCGGTCGGGCTGCCCAACCCGCAGGTCGCGCGGATGCTGGCCGACTTCCGCCCGGACGTCGTGCACGCCGCCAGCCCGTTCCTGCTCGGCGCACAGGCGATCGCGGCGGCGAACCGGCTCGGCGTGGCATCCGTCGCCGTCTATCAGACGGATGTGGCGGGCTATGCGCGCCGCAATCGCATGGGTCTCGCCCAGGGTGCCGCCTGGCGCCTCATCAAGTGGGTGCACGACGGGGCGACGCTCACCCTGGCGCCCTCGACCTCATCTCTGGCGGACCTCGAGGCCGCGGGCGTCGAGCGCCTCGCCCGCTGGGGCCGCGGCGTCGATCTCGAGCGCTACCACCCCAACAACCGCGTCTCGCCGCTCGCCAGGCGCTACCGCGACTTCCTCTCGCCGAACGGCGAGGTCGTCGTCGGCTACGTCGGGCGCATCGCTCCGGAGAAGCAGGTCGAGCGACTGCGGTGCCTGCGCGGCATCCCCGGCATGCGCCTCGCGATCGTAGGCGATGGACCCGCGATGCCGAGCGTCCAGAGGTCGCTGCGCCCGCTTTCCGTCACCTACCTCGGCCGCCTCTCCGGCGACGAGCTCGCCGCCGCGTACTCAGCGCTCGACGTGTTCGTGCACACCGGCGAAGAGGAGACGTTCGGGCAGACCGTGCAGGAGGCGCACGCCTCTGGCCTGCCCGTCGTCGCGCCCGCGGCAGGTGGGCCGCTCGACCTCGTCGAGTACGGCGCCGACGGGTACCTCTTCCGCGATGACTACGAGCTGCGGAATCAGGTGCGGGCGCTCGTCGGCGACGGCAGCCTGCGGCTGCGCATGGGCGAGGCCGGTCGGCGTGCCGTGCTCGATCGCTCGTGGGCGGCGATCTGCGAGGAGCTGTTCGCGCACTACGAGGCCTCGATCGCCGAAGTCCGCGCCGCGCACCGCGCGCGCGTCTCCGCGTGACGTGTGCGCGGGTGAAATCGCGTGTGCGCGGGTGAGCTTTCTCGCGCAAACGTGTCGTTTCACCCGCGCACACGCCTACATAAGCGCCGGGGGTACCCTCAAGGGTTGGCACGCGCCAGGCGTGCCCTCGTCAGCCGGGGAGGTGTCAGTCATGGCCCAGCGCAGACTCCGTGTCCTGCCGCCGATGCCGTTCGTGAACCGTCGGAACGCTGCATCGAGTCCCTCGGCGCCGAGCACGGCGCCCACCCCGACGAGACCCGGCCGGCGCACCATCGTCGACTCGGCGATCTACCTCGACGGCATCCGCGTCGCCTCCCCCACGTCGCTCGCCGACACTTTCCGTGCGCTGCACGACACCCCAGGCGGCATGGCGTGGATCGGGCTCTACCGCCCGTCGCAGGCCGAGATCCACTCGCTAGCCGAGGAGTTCGACCTGCACGAGCTCGCGGTGGAAGACGCGATCGCGGCGCACCAGCGTCCGAAGCTCGAGCGGTACGACGACACCCTGTTCGTCGTGCTGCGCGCAGCCGACTACCTCGACGTTCCGGAAGAGGTCGCATTCGGCGAACTGCACGTCTTCGTCGGACCGAACTTCGTGATCACGGTGCGGCACAGCGAGTCGCCCGACCTCTCGCATGTCCGCCGCCGCATGGAGGCGGACCCCGAGCTGCTCGCGATGGGAACCCAGGCGGTGCTGTTCGCCATCATCGACACGGTCGTCGACGAGTACGCCCCGGTCGTCGCGGGCCTCGCCAACGACATCGACGAGATCGAGACGCAGGTGTTCGAGAACCTCGACGCCCAGGTGTCGCGGCGCATCTACGAGCTCTCGAGCGAGGTCATCGACTTCCAGCGGGCGATCCACCCGCTCGCGACGGTCGTCGACAGCCTGCAGGCAGGGGCGGAGAAGTACCACGTCAACGAGGAGCTGCAGCGCAACCTGCGCGACGTAGCCGACCACCTCACGGTCGTCAGCGAGCGGGTCGACGGTTTCCGGTCGATGCTGCGCGACATCCTGACGGTCAACGCGACCCTGGTCAGCGAGCGGCAGAACGCCCGCATGCAGGCGCTCTCGGAGCTCAGCCACCAGCAGGGCGAGGACACGAAGAGGATCTCCGCGTGGGCGGCGATCCTGTTCGCTCCCACCCTGATCGCGAGCATCTACGGCATGAACTTCAACGACATGCCCGAGTTGCATTGGACGCTCGGCTACCCGTTCGCGGTGCTGCTGATGTTCGTGCTCGGCTTCGGGCTGTACTTCTGGTTCCGGCGCCGCAACTGGCTCTGATCGCCCCCGATTTGTCTTGACGTCGAGATAAATTAGGGTGGCCTTACTGCCGGCCGCCTGGGCGCGCACCTAGACTGAACGAGCAGAAGACGGATGCATCGCAGCATCCGCTCGCACAGCCAGGGAGGGTTGTTCGTGTCAAGCCAGACGATCGATGTCCCGAAGCCGAGGCCGTCCCGGCCCGGCGGGACCCTCTATCGGGGCCGCGAAGGCATGTGGTCCTGGGTGCTGCACCGCATCACCGGCGTCGCGATCTTCTTCTTCCTGCTCGTTCACGTGCTCGACTCGGTCGTGCTGAACATCTCGCCAGAGGCATATAACGCCGTCATCGGCACCTACAAGAACACGCTTCTCGGCATCGGCGAGATGGGCCTCGTCGCGGCGATCTGCTTCCACGCGATCAACGGCCTGCGCATCATCGCCGTCGACCTGTCCCGCTGGGCCGCCCGCAACCAGCGCCTGCTGTTCTGGGTCGTCGTGATCATCTGGGCGATCCTCGTCGCCGGCTTCGTGCCGACGCAGATCTACCACATGAGCCAGGAGGTGCACTAGCCATGACGACCACCATCGAGAGCCCGCGCACCCCGGCATCCGCGCGGAAGAAGCGCCGCACCAACTGGGAGAAGTGGGGCTGGATCTACATGCGGGTCTCGGGCGTCGTGCTCGTGATCCTGATCTTCGGCCACCTCTTCGTGAACCTCGTCGCAGGCCAGGGCATCGCCGCCGTCGACTGGGCGTTCGTCGCCGGCAAGTGGGCGAACCCGTTCTGGCGCGTGTGGGACGGGCTGATGCTGTGGCTCGCGCTCATCCATGGCGGCAACGGCATGCGCACGCTCGTGAACGACTACGCGCACAACGTCACGATCAACCGGGTGCTCAAGTGGGGCATCCTGCTCGCAGTCGTCATCCTGATCATCCTCGGCACCTACACGGTCACGGCCTTCGACCCGTGCCCGACCGACCCGAGCCTGAGCTTCTGCAAATAGCAGCGGTTCGTCCAGCAGAGTCCGAACAGAGAACGAGAACGTGACCGTCCACCACCACCAGTTCGACATCGTGATCATCGGCGCCGGCGGCGCAGGCATGCGCGCGGCGATCGCCGCGGCCGAGGCGTCTCAGGGCACCTCGGTGAGCGTTGGAGTGATCACCAAGCTGTACCCGACGCGCTCGCACACGGGCGCGGCGCAGGGCGGCATGGCTGCGGCGCTCGCGAACGTCGAAGAGGACAACGCCGAGTGGCACACGTACGACACGATCAAGGGCGGCGACTACCTGGTCGACCAGGATGCCGCGCAGATCCTCGCCAAAGAGGCGATCGACGCCGTCATCGACCTCGAGAACATGGGCCTGCCGTTCAACCGCACGCCCGAGGGCAAGATCGACCAGCGCCGCTTCGGCGGCCACACCCGCGACCACGGCAAGGCTCCGGTGCGCCGCGCCTGCTACGCGGCCGACCGCACGGGCCACATGATCCTGCAGACGCTGTTCCAGAACTGCGTCAAGTACGGGGTCAACTTCTTCAACGAGTACTACGCGCTCGACCTGCTCTACACCGAGGGCAAGGTCTCGGGCGTCGTCGCCTACGAGCTCGCCACCGGCGAGCTGCACGTCTTCCAGGCGAAGGCCGTGATCTTCGCGACCGGCGGCTTCGGCAAGATGTTCAAGACCACGTCGAACGCGCACACCCTCACCGGTGACGGCGTCGGCATGATCTGGCGCCGCGGGCTGCCGCTCGAGGACATGGAGTTCTTCCAGTTCCACCCGACCGGCCTCGCCGGTCTCGGCATCCTGCTCACCGAGGGCGCGCGCGGTGAGGGCGCGATCCTGCGCAACGCATCGGGCGAGCGTTTTATGGAGCGCTACGCGCCGACCATCAAGGACCTGGCGCCCCGCGACATCGTCGCCCGCTGCATGGTGCAGGAGGTGCGCGAGGGCCGCGGCGCCGGCCCCAACAAGGACTACGTGCTGCTCGACTGCACGCACCTGGGCGCCGAGATCCTCGAGACCAAGCTGCCGGACATCACCGAGTTCGCGCGCCTCTACCTCGGCATCGATCCCGTCGTCGAGCCGGTGCCCGTGATGCCGACCGCGCACTACGCGATGGGCGGCATCCCCACCAACAACGACGCAGAGGTGCTCCTCGACAACGCGACGCCCGTGCCCGGGCTGTACGCCGCGGGCGAATGCGCCTGCGTGTCGGTGCACGGCTCGAACCGCCTCGGCACGAACTCGCTGCTCGACATCAACGTGTTCGGCAAGCGCGCCGGCCAGAACGCGGTCGCCTACGTCCTCGGCGGCGTCGAGTTCGCGCCGCTGCCCGAGGACCCGGCGGCGAGCGTGCAGGCGCTTGTCGAGCAGGTGAAGGGCGCGAGCGGGTCAGAGAACATCGCCGTGCTGCGCAAGACCCTGCAAGAGAACATGGATGACAAGGCGCAGGTCTACCGCACGGCGGACTCGCTGCGCGAGATGCTGCACATCATCCACGACCTGCGTCAGCGCTACAAGAACATCGGCATCCACGACCGCGGCGCCCGCTTCAACACCGACCTGCTCGAGGCGATCGAGCTCGGCTTCCTGCTCGACCTCGCCGAGGTGGTCGTGTACTCGGCCATGAACCGCGAGGAATCCCGTGGCGGCCACATGCGCGAGGACTTCCAGAAGCGCGACGACGAGAACTGGATGAAGCACACGATGGCCTACCTGACGGGCGACGCCACCTCGCCCGACCCGGAGGACCACATCAAGCTCGACTACAAGCCTGTGGTGTTCGTGAAGGGCGCGGACGGCGAGCTGCTGTACCCGCCGATGGAGAGGAAGTACTGATGTCGATCGCAACTGGCACGAGGAACGAGGGCGGCCAGCAGGCAGAGGCTCCGAGCGCCGCGCCGTCCGTCGACGTGGTCCTCGCGACCGTCATCATCCGCCGCTACGACCCCGAGACCGACAGCGAGCCGCGCTGGGTCGACTACGACGTCGAGGTGTACTCGACCGATCGCGTGCTCGACGTGCTGCACAAGATCAAGTGGGAGCAGGATGGGTCGCTCAGCTTCCGCCGCTCGTGCGCGCACGGCGTCTGCGGCTCCGACGCGATGCGCATCAACGGCCGCAACCGGCTCGCCTGCAAGACGCTGATGAAGGACCTCGACCTGTCGAAGCCGGTCTACGTCGAGGCGATCAAGGGGCTCCCCCTCGAAAAAGACCTGATCGTCAACATGGACCCGTTCTTCGAGTCCTTCCGCGAGGTGCAGCCGTTCCTGCAGTCGCACCAGCCGACGCATCAGGGCAAGGAGCGCCTGCAGTCGGCCGCGGACCGTGAGCGCTTCGACGACACCACCAAGTGCATCCTGTGCGCGGCGTGCACCTCGTCGTGCCCCGTGTTCTGGACCGACGGCCAGTACTTCGGCCCCGCCGCGATCGTGAACGCGCACCGCTTCATCTTCGACTCGCGCGACGACGAGTCGCAGGTGCGCCTGGATATCTTGAACGACAAGGAGGGCGTGTGGCGCTGCCGCACGACCTTCAACTGCACCGAGGCGTGCCCGCGCGGCATCCAGATCACCCAGGCGATCGCCGAAGTGAAGCAGGCCATCATCCGCGGTCGTCGCTAGGTTCGCCTGAACCGTTTCGTCTCCTTGTGCGCCATGGGCGGGGACCTTAGTCTCAGCCCATGGCGCTCATCTCGTCCGGCTTCCTGGGCCGTCGCCGCAGCGATCCGTCACTGCCACCCGGTCAGTACCTGACCGAGAGCTTCCCCGTGCTCTCCGCGGGGCCGACCCCCCGTATTCCGCTCGAGCAGTGGACTTTCACGCTGAACCTCGGCCGCGGCCAGCAGAAGGTATGGACCTGGTCTGAGTTCATGGCCCTTCCGCAGGAGGAGATCACCAAGGACATCCACTGCGTCACCAGCTGGTCGAAGCTCGGCACGACCTGGCGCGGTGTCGCGATCGACACGCTCTTCGAGGGCATCAGCCACGAGTTCCAGTACACGATGGCGCACTCGTACGGCGGCTACACGACGAACGTGCCGCTCGCCGATCTGCTCGGCGGCAAGGCGTGGGTCGCGTGGGAGTTCGACGGCAAGCCGCTCGCCGCCGAGCACGGAGGCCCGGCCAGGCTGCTCGTGCCGCATCTGTATTTCTGGAAGTCGGCGAAGTGGGTGAGCGGCCTCGAGCTGATCCCGAACGACCAGCCCGGCTTCTGGGAGTCCAACGGCTACCATCTGCGCGGCGACCCCTGGCTCGAGCAGCGTTACTGGTGAGCTCAGAACAGAGCGCGGCCACCGCGGACCAGCACCGCGCGGCCAACAGCTGGCGGGTCGCCGAGGTCATCGCTGCGCACTTTGAAACGGATGCTTCGCACGAGGGCGCCGCGCGCACGCTGAGACTGCGCGCACCGGGGCTCGGCAGCGAGCTCGCCGGGCAGCACATCGACATCCGCCTGACGGCACCCGACGGGTATACCGCCCAACGCTCCTATTCGCTCGCGCTCGCAGAAGGCGGGGACGAGGCCGAGATCACGGTCGAGGAGCTCGCCGACGGCGAGGTCTCCCCCTACCTGGTGCGCGGCATCGCGGTCGGCGAGCAGCTCGAGGTGCGCGGGCCGGTCGGCGGCTGGTTCGTCTGGCACGAGGAGGATGACTGGCCGGTCGTGCTCATCGCCGGCGGCTCGGGCGTCGTGCCGCTGATGGCGATGGCGCGCCGCCACCGGGCGGTAGGCAGCGCGGCGCGGTTCATCATGCTCTACTCGGTGCGCTCCCCCGACCGGGTGATCTACGGCGACGAGCTGCACGAGCTGGCATCCGACCGCGCCGCGCCCTTCGACCTGATGCTGTTCTACACGCGCGAGGCGCCCCCGGAGTCGACCCGGCCCCCGGGGCGGCTCACTCGCGACGAGGTGGCGACGGCCGCGATGGACGAGGACGTGCGGTTCTTCATCTGCGGCCCGACCGCGTTCGTCGAGACGGTCGCGAACCGCCTCATCGACGACGGGTTCGACCCCGACCGGATCAAGACCGAGCGATTCGGCGGCTGACCTCGGCCCGGGCATCGGCGGCCGAGCGGGCGGCCACGGCGAGCGCGGCGAGCTCGCGCGCCTGCGCGAGCGTGTGCCCGGCGAGCTCTGCGCGCACGTCCGCGAGCAGCGCCGGCGACATCGACAGCTCGGTCGCGCCGAGTCCGACGAGCACGACGGCGAGCAGGGGGTCGCCCGCGGCTTCGCCGCACACGCCGACGGGGATGCCCGCCGTGGCCCCCGCCTGCCCCACGAGCCGCGCGAGGCGCAGCACCGCGGGGTGCCACGGATCCTGGAACGCGGCCACCGAGCCGAGCATGCGGTCGGCGGCGAGGGTGTACTGCGTGAGGTCGTTGGTGCCGATCGAGATGAAGTCGACAAGCGGTGCCAGCTGGTCGGCGAGCACCGCCGACGACGGGACCTCTGCGGTGATGCCGACCGACGAGACGCCGAGAGAGCGCGCGAGGGCGACGAAGTACTCGGTCTCGTCGGCATCCGCCACCATCGGCGCCATCACGCCGAGCTCGACGCCGGTGAGATCGCGCGCGGCGACGAGCGCGCGCAGCTGATCGCCCAGCACGCCCTCGTGCTCGCGGAGCGCGCGCAGCCCACGGCGGCCGAGCGCGGGATTCTGCTCGTGCTCGTGCCCCAGGAACGCGAGCTGCTTGTCGGCGCCCGCGTCGAGCACGCGCACGATGACGCGGCGGCCCGTGAACGGGCGGAAGGCATCGGCGTAGCGAGCCGTCTGCTCGGCGACCGACGGCGCCGCCTGGTGATCGAGGTAGAGGAACTCGGTGCGCAGCAGCCCGACGCCTTCCGCGCCGAGGGCGAGTGCGGACGAGGCATCCGTCGCATCGCCCAGATTGGCGAGCAGCGGAATGTGCGTGCCGTCGGCCAGCGCCCCGGGCGTCGAGGCGCAGGGCGCGTCCGCCGAAGCCCTGCGCGCACGAGCGCCGGCGAGCTCGGCACGACTCGGATCGGCGACGACGCACCCCGCGGGCGCATCGACGACCACGAGCTGCCCGTCGGCGAGGTCGCGGCAGCCTGCGGCCCCGACGATCGCAGGCAGGCTGCGCTGTTTCGCGAGGATCGCGGTGTGCGACGTCGGGCCGCCCGCAGCGGTGACGATCGCCAGCACCCTGTCGAGGTCGAGCGCGGCCGTGTCGGCCGGGGCGAGATCGTGCGCGACGAGCACGAAGGGGCGATCGGATGCCGGGATCTCAGGCGCCTTCACACCGGAGAGACGCGCCACGGTGCGCCGGCAGACGTCGTCGAGATCTGCCGCGCGCTCGGCCATCGCGCCGCCGAGCCCTTCGAGCAGCGTGCGGTACGAGCCGAACGCGTCGAACACGGCGCGCTCCGCGCACTGGCCTGCGTCGATGCGCCGTGCGGCGTCGTCGATCACGGACGGGTCCTGCGCCATGAGCGACTGCGCCTCGAGCACGTCGCGGGCGGCGCCGTCGACGAGAGCTGCGCGCGCGGCGAGCTCCGCAGCGGTTCCGGCGAGGGCGGCGAGCAGGCGGGAGCGCTCGGTCGCAGCATCCGCCACCCGCGGTGAATCGAGAGGGTCCGGGATCGGCTCAGCCATGCGCAGGACCGCACCGACTGCGATGCCGCGGCCGACGCCGATGCCGTTGATGCGCATGGTCCTCCTCGACGGCCCAGCTTACGTGGCGGCCGAACGCGGCGCGGGGCAGCCCGATTGCCGCCCCTCCCCTGCGAAAATGGCGGGATGACGGTCCGTGAGTCCGGCGCCAGCGCGGTGGAGCAGGTCAGGGACGTCGCCCAGCGCGCCCGCGAGACCCGGCTGGTTCGGTTCGTGCAGCGCTACACGCGGGCGAACGGGCCGCTGCTCGGGGCCGGTATGGCGTACCAGTCGGTGTTCGCCCTGTTCGCCGCCCTCTGGGTCGGCTTCTCGGTCGCCGGCATCTGGATCAGGTCGAACGACGACCTCTACAAGCAGATCATCGCGATCGTGAACCAGGCCGTCCCCGGCCTCATCGGCGTCGACGGAGTGATCACTCCGCAGACCCTCGCCGGCGCGGGCGTGACGCTGTCGATCACCGCGATCATCGCGCTCATCGGCCTCGTCTGGACGGCGCTGACCTGGCTGTCGTGGACCCGCCGCGCCATCCGCATCCTGTTCGGGGTGGGACGCGACAAGCGCGGATTCATCGTGCAGCGCAGCGTCGACGCGGTGCAGGCGCTCGCGTTCGGGGTGGGTCTGATCGTCTCCGCGCTGATCGCGGTGCTGACCCGCCAGTTCCTCACCGGCATCCTCGACTACGCCGGTCTCGACTCCGGCTCGCCCGTCTCGCGGTTCTGGCTCGGCGCGCTGAGCGTCGGGGTCTCGCTGCTCATCAACTTCGGCACCCTCGCCGGCATGTACCGGGTGCTGTCGCGCCTCTACATTCCGTGGCGCAGCCTGCTGCTGGGGGCGGCCCTCGGAGCGGTCGCGCTGTCGGTGCTGAGCCAGGCGAGCAGTCTGCTGCTCGGCGGCGCGACCCGGAACGCGCTGCTCGCGCCCTTCGCCGTGTTCGTCGGTCTGCTGCTGTGGTTCAACTTCGTGTGCCAGGTGATCCTGCTCGGCGCCGCGTGGATCGCCGTCGGCATGGAGGACCGCGGCATCTCGGCGCGCCGCCTCACCGCCGAGGAGCAGGAGGAGGAGCGCCGCCGTGCGGAGTTCGCCGCTCATGTCGAGGCCGCGCGTGAGGCCGTGCGCGAGGCGAGCGCACGCTACGAGGCGAGCAGCGGCTGGATCGAGAAGCGGCGCAACCGACGCGCGCTGCTGCACACGCTGCGGATTCTGCAGAACGTGACGGCCGGCGACCCCGAGCGGCTGCCGCGCGCCTGATGCATGTCGGATGCCACAGCTAGTCTTTCTGTTATGGCGAAGTCGACCAACCTGCGCATCGCATCGGTCAATGTGAACGGCATCCGCGCCGCGTACCGCAAGGGCATGGCCGATTGGGTGAACAGCCGCGGCGCCGACATCATCGCCATCCAAGAGGTGCGCGCGACGGTCGACGACCTGTCGGGGCTGCTCGGCCCCGAGTGGGACATCCTGCATGACGAGGCCACCGCGAAGGGGCGGGCCGGCGTCGCGCTCGCGAGCCGGCGCAAGGCCGAGATCCACCGCGTCACCTTCGGCGACGACGACTTCGACTCCGCCGGTCGGTGGCTCGAGGCCGATTACGACGTCGACGGCACCATCGTGACCGTCGTCTCGACCTACGTGCACTCCGGCGAGGCCGACACCCCGAAGCAGGTCGAGAAGTACAAGTTCCTGGACGCCCTGCTGAAGCGCCTTCCCGAATTGAAGGCGCACAACCCGCTGTCCGTCTTCATGGGCGACCTCAACGTCGGGCACCGCACGCTCGACATCAAGAACTGGCGCGGGAACGTGAAGCGCGCGGGCTTCCTGCCGCAGGAGCGCGCGTACTTCGACAAGATCTTCGGCGCGGAAGGCGAAGAGGGTTACAACACCGGCTCAGCCGGGCTCGGGTGGGTCGACCTCGGCCGGAAGTTCGCGGGCGATGTCGACGGGCCGTACACGTGGTGGTCGAACCGCGGGCAGGCATTCGACAACGACACCGGCTGGCGCATCGACTACCAGGTCGCGACGCCCGAGCTCGCGGCGAAGGCGACGTCGTACGCCGTCGACCGCTACCCGAGCTACGACGCCCGCTGGTCGGACCACGCGCCGATCGTCGTCGACTACAAGCTTTAGGAACCCCGATCATTGAGGAGGATGCCGCAAGGCATCCGTCTCGAAATGATCTGAACTCTAGGAAATCCGCATGACCAAGCCCCGCCTGTACTCGGGCATTCAGCCCTCGAGCGACTCGCTGCACCTCGGCAACTACGTCGGGGCGCTGCTGCAGTGGCGCGGCATGCAGGACGAATACGACGCGTTCTTCTCGATCGTCGACCTGCACGCGCTGACGAACGCCGCGTTCGACCCCGCGACCCTCGCGGCGGCGTCGCGCGGGCTCGCCGCGCAGTACCTCGCCGCCGGCGTCGAGCCCGGGAAGTCGACGCTGTACGTGCAGTCGCACGTGCCGGCGCATGCTCAGCTGGCCTGGGTGCTGAACACGATCACCGGGTTCGGTGAGGCGAGCCGCATGACGCAGTTCAAGGACAAGTCGCAGCGCTTCGGCGCCGAGGGCACGACGGTGGGGCTGTTCGACTACCCCGTGCTGATGGCGGCCGACATCCTGTTGTTCGACGCCGAGGTGGTGCCCGTCGGTGACGACCAGAAGCAGCACATCGAGCTGACGCGGAACCTCGCGGAGCGGTTCAATGCGCGGTTCGGCGAGGTGTTCACGGTGCCGTCCGGCAGCTACCCGGAGGAGGGCGCGCGCATCTACGACCTGCAGGATCCGACGTCGAAGATGTCGAAATCCGCCGCGACGGATGCCGGGCTGATCTGGGTGCTCGACGAGCCCTCCGTGACACGGAAGAAGATCATGCGGGCGGTCACAGACACCGGGGCTGAGGTGCGGTACGACTGGGGCACGAAGCCCGGTGTGACCAATCTGCTCGAGATCTACACGGCGATCACCGGCGTCTCTGTCGCTGCCGCTGAGGCGGAGTTCGCCGGGAAGGGCTACGGGGACTTCAAGCGCGCCGTCGCCGACGCGGTGATCGCAGAGCTCGAGCCGGTGCGGGCGCGAGCACTCGAGCTGCTGTCGGACCCGGCCGAGCTCGACCGGCTGCTCGCGCTCAACGCCGCGCGGGCGAGCGAGGTCGCTGAGGCGACGCTGAAGCGCGTGTACGACGCCGTCGGAATCCTGCCGCGGGGGTGACCGTGGAACCGGTCACGCTGCGCAGCGAGAGACTCGTGCTCTCCGTTCCGAACCTGGGCGACACCGACCGCGTCTTCGAGTACTGCCAGGACCCGCTGTTCGAGACGTATCTGTCGACACCGTGGCCGTATCACCGCGCCGACGCCGAGCACTTCCTCGGCGACATCGTGCCGAGCGGGTGGGAGATCGGGCGCGAGTTCATCTGGGCTCTGCGGGAAGCGGACACGGGCCCCCTGCTCGGAACCGTCGGGCTCCACCGGCGACGCGCCGACGACCCAGGGTCGCTCGACGTCGGCTATTGGCTCGGGGCTCCGCACCGCGGGCACGGGTACATGGCCGAAGCAGTGCGCACCGTGGTCGCGTGGGCCTTCGAGAATGCGGTGGCGGTGACCGTGCACTGGGAGTGCGCGATCGGCAACCTCGCCTCGGCGAACACCGCCCGAGCCGCGGGGTTCCGCTTCACCGGCATCGGTCCGTCGCAGGTCGCAATGCGCGACGGGTCTCACCCCGACCACTGGCATGGACGGCGACTCGCGGGCAACGTCGAAGACTCGGTTCCCTACCTGGCGTGGCCGACCGAGTGGCAGCCGGAGCGCCCGAGCAGCGCCGCGGGTGCCGACACGTGACGCCTCCCGAAGTGGTGCTGTTCGACCTCGACGCGACCCTGTTCGACCACCCGGGGGCGTTCCGCCGCGGCATCCTGAGCCATGTCGCCGCGCTCGGTGCGCCGTACGACGCCCTGGCAGCCGATGAGATCGTCGGGGCGTGGCAGGTCGCGGAAGACCTGCACTTCGACCGCTATCTCGCCGGCGAGCTCGACTACGAAGGCCAGCGCCGCGCCCGAGTCCGCGACTTCGTCGAGCGCTTCGGCGGCGGTGTGCTCAGTGATGACGAGGCGCTCGATTGGTTCCGGGGCTACTACACCGCCTACCGCGACGCGTGGAGTGCGTACCCCGAGGTGAACGACGCACTCGATGCGCTCGAGGCCGCCGTGCCGGGTGTGCGCTTCGGCATCATCACGAACGGAGAGCTCGCGCTGCAGGCGCGGAAGGTCGAGAAGATCGGCGTCGCGCCGCGCATGGAGCACGTGATCGCGTCGGCCGAGTTCGGCGCCGCCAAGCCCGACCCGCGGATCTTCGCCCACGCCGTCGGGCGCTTCGGCGTCAGCCCGGCAGCGGCGGTGTACGTCGGCGACCGCATCAGGGTCGACGCCCTCGGCGCGGCCGCGGCGGGGCTCGCCGGCGTGTGGATCGACCGCGACGCCCGCGGGTGGGGCGACTACGAGGAGGAGGCCGCCGCCGCAGGCATCCGCCGCATCATGTCCCTCACGGATCTGCCGGTCGCACTGACGACGTAGTCGCCGGCTACGCACAAGGGCGTATTGCCGCCGCGCCCCTGCGGGCGGACGGTGTCGGCATGAAGGCACCTATCCGTTCGACAGCCGCGGTTCTCGCCGCCGCGGGCCTGCTCGCTCTCGCCGGCTGCGCCGGCGGAGCGCCGGCCGGCCTCACCGACGAACACCCGACGCCGACGACGGCGCCGATCGAACCGCCGACACCGCGAGTCACAGTTCCCCCCACCGACTCGCTGCCGATCGGCCGCGTGCTCGTTCCCCGAGCCGCGCCGCCCGCGCCGGAGAAGCTCCCGCCAGGAAGATTCGCGAAGCGGCCGCAGTGAGCCCCGCGGGCATCCGGTACAGGGTGTGACGGATGCCCACGCGGGACCCCGCGTCGGCGCATGACGGCGGACCGAGCAGGGAATACGCCGCGAGGCTATGCTTGTTGCGCAATATGTGCTCCGGGGTCGGTGAGAGTCCGAACCGGCGGTGAAAGTCCGCGAGCCCTTGCCGAACGTGGCGGGGTTGAGCCGGTGGAATTCCGGCACCGACGGTTAAAGTCCGGATGGGAGGAAGCACAGCGCGCCGGTGACGGTGCGTGATTGTCGCTTTTGCGTCGCCCCGGAGCCGAGAAGGCCCGGAGGGAACAGATGGACGCGGAGCGGTTCGAGGCGCCGATGCGCCGAGCGCTCGCGCTTGCCGCCCTCGGCCCCGCGCGGGGCGTGAACCCGCGGGTCGGGTGCGTCATCCTCTCCGCATCGGGCGAGGTCGTCGCCGAAGGCTGGCATCGCGGCGCCGGAACCGCGCACGCCGAGGTCGACGCCCTCTCCCAGGCCGCCGACGGCGCGGCGCGAGGAGCGACCGCCGTCGTCACCCTCGAGCCCTGCAACCACACCGGCCGCACGGGGCCGTGCAGCGAGGCGCTCATCGCAGCCGGCGTGGCGCGCGTCGTTTTCGCGGTCGACGATCCCGGAGCGCGGTCGCGAGGCGGCGCCGCACGCCTGCGCGAGGCAGGTGTCGACGTGATCGGCGGCGTGCTCGCCGATGAGGTCGAGGGATTCCTGGCCGACTGGCTCTTCGCTGTGCGCCACGACCGCCCGTTCACCACCCTGAAGTGGGCGTCGAGCCTCGACGGCCGCACCGCGGCGGCCGACGGCACGAGCCGCTGGATCACCGGGCCGGCCGCCCGCGAGCGTGTGCACGAGCAGCGCGCCGCGAGCGACGCGATCCTCGTCGGCACGGGCACGGTGCTCGCCGACGACCCGAGCCTCACCGCGCGCGACGCAGCGGGCGCGCTGCGCGAGCACCAACCCGTGCCGGTCGTGGTCGGGCTTCGTGGGATCCCCGACGACGCGGCGCTGTGGAACCACCCTCAGGCGCCGATCCTCCTCAAGACACACGAGCTGCGGGACGCGCTGCACGAGCTGCAGCAGCGCGGCATCCGCTCGCTGTATGTGGAAGCCGGCCCGACGCTCGCCGACGCGCTCATCGCCGCCGATCTCGTCGACGAATTCGCGATCTATCTCGCCCCCACTCTCATCGGCGGCCCGCGCACGGCCACCGGCGACCTCGGCGTCCGCTCGATCATGGAGCAGCGCCGCCTCGAACTCGGCAGCGTCGAGCGCCTCGGCGACGACGTGCTGATCACCGCCCGGCCCGTCGCCGCGGATCTTCATTCATCGCTCCGCGATGAGCCGATCAGCGGTCACGCCGCGCACTAAGGAGACACACCCATGTTCACCGGAATCATCGAAGAGATCGGCGAGATCACCCGCGTGCAGCAGTACGGCGACGCGGCGCGCATCACCGTGCGCGGCCCGCTCGCGATCGACGGGGCCAAACACGGCGACTCGATCTCGGTCAGCGGCGTGTGCCTCACCGTCGTAGGTCTCGAGCGCGACGAGTTCACGGCAGACGTGATGCGCGAGACGCTCGAGATGTCGACGCTCGACAAGGCCGCGATCGGCACCCACGTGAACCTCGAGCGCGCCGCGCAGCTCGGCGACCGGCTCGGCGGGCACATCGTGCAGGGGCACGTCGACGGCACGGCCGTCGTGCTGTCGACGGCCGACGGCAGCGCCTGGCGCGTCGTGCGCCTCTCGCTCACCCCCGAGCTCGCGCCGCTCGTGGCGCGCAAGGGCTCGATCGCGATCGACGGCACCTCGCTCACGGTCAGCGCGGTGGGTGGCGACGCGCTCGACGGGTACTGGTTCGAGGTGTCGCTCATTCCCGAGACCCTCGCCGCCACGACCCTGGGCCAGCGGGTGCCGGGCGACCTGGTGAATCTCGAGACCGACATCGTGGCGAGGCAGGTCGAACGGATGCTTCAATTCCGCGTTCCTTCGCAGGAAGAGGTGCACGCATGAGCATCGGAACGATTCCCGAGGCGATCGCCGCGCTGCGCGCCGGCTCGCCGATCATCGTGGCCGACGACGAGAGCCGCGAGAACGAGGGCGACATCATCATCGCCGCCGAGTTCGCGACGCAGGAGTGGCTCGCCTGGATGATCCGCAACACGAGCGGATTCGTGTGCGCGCCGATGACCAACGAGATCGCCGACCGCCTCGAGCTGCCGGTGATGGTCGTCGACAACCGCGACCCGCTCGGCACGAACTACACCGTGAGCGTCGACGCGGCCGACCGCACCTCGACGGGCATCAGCGCGGGCGAGCGTGCGCACACGCTGCGCGTGCTCGCCGACCTGGATTCCACGCCTGCGTCGCTCAACCGGCCGGGGCACGTACTGCCGCTGCGGGCCGTCGACGGCGGGGTCCGCGCGCGAGGCGGGCACACCGAGGCATCCGTCGATCTCATGAAGCTCGCGGGACTGACGCCGGTCGCCGCGATCGCCGAGGTGGTCGCGAACGACGGCGAGATGATGCGCCTGCCCGGGCTCATCGCGCTCGGCGAGGAGAAGGGGCTGCCGGTCGTCACGATCGCGGCGCTCATCGAGTACCTCAATGAGTTCCACGCGGACACCCGGCTCGAGACGCTCACCCCGATCCCCGAGTCGAGCAGCGTGACCTTCGAGGTCGAGACCGGCCTGCCGACGACGCACGGCTCGTTCCGGGTGCGCGCGTACCGCGATCGGATGACCGGGGCGGACCACGTCGCGATCATCGCGGGCGACCCCGCGGAGCACGGCGCGCTCGTGCGGGTGCACTCCGAGTGCCTGACCGGTGAGGCGTTCGGCTCGCTCAAGTGCGAGTGCGGGCCGCAGCTGGATGCCGCGCTCGACACCATTCAGCGCGACGGCGGCGTCGTGATCTACCTGCGCGGGCACGAGGGCCGCGGCATCGGGCTCATCAACAAGCTGCGCGCCTACCAGCTGCAGGCCGAGGGGCTCGACACGCTCGACGCGAACCTGGCGCTCGGGCTGCCGGTGGACGCGCGGGACTACACGGCGGCCGGCGACATCCTGAAGGATCTCGGCGTGCGCTCGGTGCGCCTGCTGACCAACAACCCCGACAAGGTGAGCCAGCTCGAGTCGCACGGCATCAGGGTCGATGAGCGCGTGCCGCTCGTGGTCGGGGTCGGCGCGCTCAACGCCGGCTACCTCGAGACCAAGCGCGATCGTATGGGGCATCTCATCGAGAGCCTCGGCGTCGACCAGCACCAGTAGAACCCCCGAAAGGAACAGCAGCATGGCCGGAAGCGGCGCCCCCACCGAGTTCGAGAAGATCGACGCGACGGGCCTGCGCGTCGTCGTCGTCGCGGGCACCTGGCACGACGTCATCACCGACGGCCTCATCGCCGGCGCCCGTCGCGTGCTCGAGGAATCCGGCGCCCGTCATTCGCTCGTGCGCGTTCCCGGATCGTTCGAGCTGCCGGTCGTGGCGAAGGCCGCGCTCGAGGCGGGGGCCGACGCGGTAGTGGCGCTCGGCGTGATCATCCGCGGCGGCACCCCGCACTTCGAGTACGTCTCGTCGGCCGCCACCGACGGCCTCACCCGGGTGGCGCTCGACACGGGCAAGCCGGTCGGCTTCGGCGTGCTCACGCTCGACGACGAGCAGCAGGGTCTCGACCGGGCCGGCCTGCCCGGCTCGCAGGAGGACAAGGGCGCCGAGGCCGCGCACGCCGCGCTGGCCACGGCGCTCACGCTGCGCGCGCTGCGCAGCTGAGAGGGCGAATGCCCGGGGCTGCCGCGCAGCAGTTGCCGCTCGGGCGCAATCGGGTCGATCGGGCACAGCGGTCTGGTCGAAAGCAGCGCCCGACCAGCGCAACTGTGCCCGACCGGCACGGCGCCGGGGCGCCGGGGCGGTGCCGGGGCGCCGGGGCGGTGCGACGGCGCTAGTCGGTGGGCTCAGCAGCCGGGTCGACCTCTGGCTCCGCGCCGAACTCGAAGCGCCGACCCGAGACCGACGTGACGTCGATCGCAATCAAATGGCGCTTCACCGTCGGCACCCACGGCTCGAGGCCGAGCTGGTCGACGGCGTCGACCTCGTCCTGCGCGATGGCCTCGCGCGGCGTGCCCTTCGCGACGACCGACCAGGCCCCCGTCGAGTCGACCTGGTCGACCTCGAGGGCGACCGGGTGCCCGACTGTTGCGCCGAACAGCTTGGTTCCCTCGCCGGTGCGCAGGTAGACGGTCGGATGCCTCGCGACGAAGTTCACGGGGAAGATCTCAGGCGCCCCGGCGATCACGACGGCGAGTCGCCCGTAGCCGGCCGAACCCAGTAGCTCCCAGCTGTGGCCGGCCCCCAGCTCGGTGGCCGCAGGGACATCGTTGTCGCTCATACCGCCAGTCTGCGACAGACCGAGCCGGGCGACAACGGGCTTCAGGCTCTAGGGGCGGAACGCCATGAGGATCACGACGACGACCAGCAGGATGGTCGACACACCTGCCGTCGCGGCCACTGCCGAATAGGCGGCCGGGCGGCGCAGCTTCTCGCCCTCGGCAGGCGCCGCCGCGCCCTCGATCTCCTCCGCACCGCGACGCAGGTTCGGTACGATCACGAAGACACTCAGCACGAACGCGCCGGCGTAGAGAACGACCGACAGCCAGACCCAGAGCCGGGTGAACGGGATGTCGGCGGTGCCGAGCGCCGCGAAGCCCAGCACGAACACGACGAGTGAGGCCCAGCTGAAGATCGACACCGATCGCGCGAGCCCGCGCACCTGCTTCGCGTCGAAGTTGCGCAGCGCCCGCAGCCCCGTGTGAGGCAGCAGCGCCATGGGGCCGATGATGAAGACGGCGAGGATGACGTGCAGCGCGATGAAGACGTGGGCCATGCCACTCAGCCTAGTGATCGGCCGATCGGCGCACCCGCCCCGGCGTTACCACGTTGCACGGCGTAGACTGTTGTCTTTCGCACCCGCCACAAGCGACTCGACGAAACCCTGATGCCTCGGCCCGCCGGCTGTACCCTGCCCGGCTCGAGCTGAACAGGCATCCGTTTTCTCATCTCACGAATCGCACGGGATCCTCATGTCTGTCTCTGCCACCCTCGAGGCCTCGAACACCACCGCGGCGAATCCGCGGTCGCGCGTCGTCCTCGCAAGCCTCATCGGCACGTCCGTCGAGTTCTACGACTTCTACGCCTACGCGACCGCCGCCGTTCTGGCCTTTCCCACCCTGTTCTTCCCCACCGGCGACCCGACCACCGCGCTGCTCGCCAGCTTCGCGACCTTCGGCGCCGCCATGGTCGCGCGGCCCATCGGAGCGATGTTCTTCGGCCACTTCGGCGACCGCATCGGGCGCAAGGGCACCCTGGTCGCGTCGCTGCTCACGATGGGCATCGCGACGTTCCTGATCGGATTCCTGCCGACCTACGCCGCCATCGGCTGGTGGGCGACGCTGCTGCTCATCGTCCTGCGCCTCGCACAGGGCTTCGCCCTCGGCGGCGAGTGGTCGGGCGCCGCGCTCATCGCGACCGAGAACGCGCCGGCCGGCCGACGCGGCTGGTGGGGCACGTTCCCGCAGCTCGGTGCGCCGATCGGGTTCATCATCGCGAACCTCGTCTTCCTCGTGATCAACACGATCTGGCCCGGCTCGTTCCTCGCCTGGGGCTGGCGCGTGCCGTTCTTCTTCTCGGCGCTCATGGTCATCATCGGCCTGTGGGTGCGACTGCGGCTCGTCGAGTCGACGACGTTCCAGAAGGCCGTCAAGGCCGACGCGATCGTGAAGCTGCCACTCGGCTCCCTGCTGCGGAAGAACTGGAAGGGCGTCGTGCTCGGCACCTTCTACATGCTCGCGACCTATGTCGTCTTCTACCTCATGACGACGTTCACGCTGAGCTACGGAACCCGCCTTCCCGCGCACGCCGCCGCCGCGGCCGCCGCGAAGGCCGGCACGCCGTTCAACGCGGCGAGCTACGTGCCCGGCCTCGGCATCCCCTATACGCACTTCGTGCTCATGCAGATCCTCGGCGTGATCTTCTTCGGCGTCTTCACGCTGATCTCCGGGCCGATCGCCGACACCATCGGACGCAAGAAGCTGCTCATCGGCGTGACGATCGCGATCATCGTGTTCGGCCTCACCTTCGACCTGTTCCTCGCGCCGCGCGGCGACGCGACCTTCGAGGGGGCGCTCGTGCAGGCGTTCCTCACGATCGGCTTCACTCTGATGGGCATCACCTTCGGCCCGATGGGCGCGCTGCTGCCCGAGCTGTTCCCGACGAACGTGCGCTACACGGGCTCGGGCGTCGCCTACAACATCTCGTCGATCCTCGGCGCGGCGCTCGCACCGCTCATCGCGGTGGCGCTCTGGGGCGCGGCATCCGGCCGCACCTGGCTCGTCGGCGTCTACCTGTCCGTCATGGGCGTGCTCACCCTGATCGCGCTGATCATCGGCCGCGAGACGAAGGACGTCGAGTTCCACGACCAGCTCGCGTGACGCGCGCGTGCGCGTGCGCGGGTGAAATCGTCGATTCGCGGGGGAAGTTCCTGCCGCGTACACCTCGCATCACCCGCGCATGCGCGCAGTCCGTGCCCAACCCGGAATCCTAGAATCGGGGCGCCATGAGTGATGTCACCGCCTCTGCTCCCCCACCCCCCGCTCGCCGCGGCTTCGGCCGCCGCCGAGCTTCCGACGAAGGGCCGCGCGCATCGTTCCGGCAGCTGCTGCCGTATCTGCTCGAGCACCGCCGCGTGCTCGTCTGGGTGATCGTGCTGTCGGTGCTCGGCGCCGCCGCGTCGCTCGCGCAGCCGCTGCTCGTGAACCAGGTGATCACGCGCGTGCAGCACGCGTCACCGCTCGGGTGGCTCGTGTGGGCGCTCGTCGGCCTCGTCGTCGTGGCCGGGCTGCTCTCCGGCTACCAGCACTACCTGCTGCAGCGCACCGGCGAGGGCGTCGTGCTGTCGTCGCGCCGGCGCCTCGTCGCACGGCTGCTCAACCTGCCGATCGCCGAGTTCGACCAGCGCCGCACTGGCGACCTGGTCAGCCGCGTCGGCGCCGACACCACCGCCCTGCGCGCCGTGCTCACGCAGGGGCTGATCGATGCGATCGGCGGCGCGCTCACCTTCGTCGGCGCGCTCGTCGGCATGCTCATCATCGATCCCGTGCTGCTCGGCCTCACCGTGCTCGTCATCGCGGTCTCGGTCGTCGTCGTCGTGCTGCTCTCCGGCCGAATCCGCAACGCGTCAGCGCAGGCGCAGAAGAAGGTCGGCGACCTGACCGCCGCCGTCGAACGCGCGATCACCTCGGTGCGCACCATTCGCGCGGCCGGCGCCACGGCACGCGAGGTCGCCGCCGTCGACGAGGACTCCCGCGGCGCCTGGCAGATGGGCATCCAGGTCGCCCGCATCTCGGCGATGGTCGTGCCGGTCGCCGGCATCGCCCTGCAGGTGTCGTTCCTGGTCGTGCTCGGGATCGGCGGCTATCGCGTCGCGTCCGGGGCCATCTCGGTGGCATCCCTCGTGACCTTCATCATCTTCCTGTTCATGCTCGTCATGCCGCTCGGCAACGCGTTCGGCGCGATCACCTCGGTGAACTCGGCGTTGGGCGCACTCGGCCGCATCGAAGAGATCATCGCGCTGCCCGGGGAGGACGCGCGCGATGCGCAGACCGCCTCACTTGCTCAGCTGCGGGCGGATGCGCCGGCCATCGCGTTCGACAGGGTGTCGTTCGCCTATCCGGTCCTTCCGGGTGAAGCAGAATCGGCCCCGGTGCTGCGCGAGGTCTCGTTCGACGTGCCGCGCGGCAAGCGCACCGCGCTCGTCGGGCCTTCCGGTGCTGGGAAGTCGACGTCGCTCGCGCTCATCGAGCGGTTCTACGACCCGACCGCCGGGGCGATCCGCATCGGCGGGGTCGACGTCGCCGACCTGCCGCGCGACGAGTTGCGGGCCCAGCTCGGGTATGTCGAGCAGGATGCCCCTGCACTCGCCGGCTCGCTGCGCGACAACCTTCGCCTCGCCGCGCCCGATGCGTCCGACGACGCGTGCCGCGACGTCCTCGAGGCGGTGAACCTCGGCGAGGTGCTCGCACGCTCGCCGCTCGGCCTCGACGCGCCCGTCGGCGAGGAGGGCGTTATGCTCTCCGGCGGCGAGCGCCAGCGGCTCGCGATCGCGCGGGCGCTGCTCGCCGCTCCCCCGATCCTGCTGCTCGACGAGTCGACGTCGTCGCTCGACGGCCGCAACGAGCAGCTCATGCGCGAGGCGATCGATGCCGTCGCCGAGCACCGCACGATGATCGTCATCGCGCACCGTCTGTCGACCGTCGTCGACTCGGACCAGATCGTGGTGCTCGATCATGGCGAGGTGGTCGGGGTGGGAACGCACTCGGAGCTCGTGGCATCCGTGCCGCTCTATCGCGAGCTCGCGAAGCACCAATTGCTGGTTTGAGCTCAGCGCACGGGTGGGCGCGGCTGGCAGCGCCGGGGCAACCGCCTCGTCCGAGGTGAGTCCCCAGGCTATTTCAAGAACAGTGCGCGCAGCCGCGCGGTCGTGAGCACCAGGCCGGCCGCGATCATGCCGGCGTAGTAGAGCACGTGCCACACGAGCGCCGTCGTGATGACGCCGGTGGTCAGGCCGCGCACGAGCTCGATGCCGTGCCACAGCGGCAGGCATTCGATGACGATCTGCACCGGCCGCGGGTAGACGGTGATGGGGAAGAACGTCGACGACAGCAGGAACATCGGCAGCAGGACGAAGAAGATCCAGTCGAGCTGGGTGAACGTCTTCATGAAGCTCACGATGCCCATGCCGAGGCTCGCGAAGCCGAAGGCGATGATCAGCAGCGCGGGGAACGCCAGCAGCGCCGTCCACGACAGGTTGAGGCCGACGGCCCACATCACGCCGAGGAACGCCAACCCATAGAGTGCACCGCGCAGCAGCGCCATCATGATCTCGCCGAGCGCGACGTCGAGCGGCCCGAGCGGCGTCGCGAGCATGCCCTCGTAGAGCTTCCCGAAGTTCAGCTTGAAGAACACGTTGAACGTCGAATCCATCACGGCGCCGTTCATCGCCGACGTCGCGAGCAGCGCCGGCGCGATGAACGCCGCGTAGCTGATGTGGTGGCCGCCCGTGTCGACCGTGCCGATCAGCGCACCGAGGCCGACGCCGAGCGACAGCAGGTAGAGCACCGGCTCGAGGAACCCCGAGACCACGACGAGCCAGTTCGTCGACCTCGTCGCCATCCAGCTGCGGGCCATCACGGCGCCCGGATTCCCCGCGAACACCGCCCCGAGCAGGCGCGGCCTCGAGCGGCCCGTCACAAGAGCGCTCACTTGTTCAGCTTCTTCCGCGCGAGCCGGCGGGCGATCTGCCACCCGACGACGAAGGTCGCCACGAGATACGCGAGGTGCACGGCGATGAGCCAGGCCGGCTCGCCGAGCCCGTACGTCGCGTCGCGCGCGAGCTGCGTGCCGTGCCAGAGGGGCGACACCCACCCGATCCACTGCAGGTAGACCGGCATCAGCGACAGCGGGAAGTAGGTGCCGGAGAACAGCGTGAGCGGCATGACGATGAACCGCAGCACGAGCGTCTCTTGGCTCGCGTCTTTGTCGAGGGACGTGATGTAGGCGATCAGCGGGCCGCCGAACGACAGTGCGGTGAGCAGTGCGGCAAGGACCGAGAGGATGCCCCACCCCGACTGCACCGCACCGAACGCCCACATGATCAGGAAGTAGACGAGGCTGTTCGCCGTGATGCGCACGCTCGTGTAGATCACGTTCCCGTCGATGATCTGGCCGGGCGACAGCGGCGCGGCATTCATGCCGAAGAACGTCGGATTCCACTTGAACCCGAGCCTGATCGGGAAGATGAACTCTTCGGACGCGGTCTGGAACGCCGCCGCCGTGAGCAGCGCCGGCGCCACGAACACGAGGTATGACACCCCGCCGAGGTCCGCCGCGCCGGCCCCGCCGCCGATGAGCGAGCCGAGCCCGAGGCCCATCGCGAACAGGTACAGCACCGGCAGGCCGAGGGCGGGGACGACGTTCGACGTCCAGGTGCGGCGCGCCGTCGTGAGACGGTGCTCGAACACGAAGAGCGCCCCGAAGCGCCGCGGGCGCACGGCTGCCCGGCGGGCGAGTGCGGCTGCAGCATCTGCCGTCATCGCGTTCGCCGTCATTCGATCAGGCTCCGCCCGGTGAGCCTGAGGAACACGTCTTCAAGCGATGCGCGCCGCACGAGCGACGTGATCGCCTCGAGCCCGCGGCCGCGGACCGCCTCGAGTGCGGCCTCGCCGTCGTCGGCGTAGATCAGCACCCGGTCGGGCAGCACCTCGACCCGGTCGCCGATTCCCTCGAGCTGGGCCGCCGCCGCCGCATTGCGCTCTGAGCCGAAGCGCAGCTCGAGCACCTCGCGGCTCGAGTAGTGCCTGATGAGCGACGACGGTGTGCCCTCTGCCATGATGCGCCCGTGGTCGACGACGATCAGGCGGTCGCAGAGCTGCTCAGCCTCGTCCATGTAGTGGGTCGTCAGCACCAGCGTCGTGCCCTGCTCTTTGAGCCGGAACAGCCGGTCCCACAGGATGTGCCGCGCCTGCGGGTCGAGCCCCGTCGTCGGCTCGTCGAGCAGCAGGATCTTGGGGTCGTTGATGAGCGCCCGCGCGATCGTGAGTCGCCGCTTCATGCCGCCGGAGAGGTCGTCGATGCGGGTCTTCGCCTTCTCGGTGAGCTGCGCGAACTGCAGCAGCTCGCCCGCGCGCTGCTTCACGAGCTTCCGCGGCAAGCCGAAGTAGCGGCCGTAGACGATCACGTTGTCGAGCACGGGCAGCTCGAAATCGAGGTTGTCGGTCTGCGGTACGACGCCGAGCTGCGAGCGGATCTCGGGCCCGCTGCGATCGGGGTCGAGCCCCAGGATCGACAGCTCGCCGCCCGTACGCGGCGACACCGCGCCCACCATGCGCATCGTCGTCGACTTCCCGGCCCCGTTCGGCCCGAGCAGGCCGAACGACTCACCAGAGGCGACCTCGAACGAGACACCGCCCACCGCCTCGACCTCGCCGAAGCGCTTCGCGAGGTCGGTTGCAACGATCACCGGTGCGGCCATGACCACCACGGTATCGGCGGGCACCGACATCGGGACAGGGCGATCATTTCGAGACGGATGCCGGCGGCACCCTTCTCACCGACCGGGTCGGGTCAGCGCTGGAAGCGCGCGGCCACCTCGTCTGACGCCGCGACCTCGATGCGCTCGCGATGGTCGTCGCGCATCGGCGGCAGCGCACCGAGGCGGAACCAGGCGGCCTCGGTGTTCTCGCCGTCGGCCGGGAACGGCTCGCCGGAGACGTAGCGGCACCGGAACGTCAAGTCGATGTACCGCGACCGGTCCCCGTTGCCATAGACGACGACACGCTCGTCGACGTGCACACGTGCGAGCCGCTCGGCGACGGCGACGATATCGGCCTCTTCGAGCACCTCGCGTTCAGCGGCGACGGCGGGCGGTTCGCCCGGATCCACGATGCCGGTCACGGCCGTCCACTCACCGTTGTCGGAGCGCTTGACGAGCAGCACCTCGCGGTCGGGCCCCTCACCGCGCAGCACCACCGCGGTGACGCCGGACAGCCACAGCTCGTCGTTCCCGATCTTCTCGCGCAGGCGCAGGACGAACTCCGGGGTCGGCATCGCCCCAGACTATCGAGCGCGTCCACGCCGTAGGGTTGAAGAGTGACCGATACCCAGGCGCTCACCGTCGACGCCGCCGTCTCCGCTGCCCAGTCCGCCTTCGAGGCCGCCCGCGAGGTGCCGCCGGCCACTCGCCGAGCGTGGCTCGACGCCCTCGCCGACGCGCTCGACGCGAACGCCTCCGAGCTGATCGCCCTCGCCCACGACGAGACCCATCTGCCCGTCGGCCGGCTTACCGGCGAGCTGACCCGCACGGCGTTCCAGCTGCGGCTGCTCGGCGCCGACGCTGCGACCGGCGAGCCGCTCGGGGCGACCATCGACCACGCCGACCCGGGCTGGGGCATGGGCCCCCGCCCCGACATCCGCCGCGTCGCGGAGCCCATCGGCGTCGTCGGCGTCTTCGGCGCCTCCAACTTCCCCTTCGCGTTCAGCGTGCTCGGCGGCGACAGCGCCGCGGGCCTCGCCGCCGGCTGCGCAGTCGTGCACAAGGCGCATTCCGCGCACGCGCAGCTTGCCCGCGCGACCGCCCGCATCGCGGTCGAGGCGCTGGCGGCAGCCGGCGCACCCGACGGCCTGTTCTCACTCGTCGAGGGCCGCGAGGCCGGCACCGCACTCGTGCAGCACCCGCTCGTCAAAGCGATCGGATTCACCGGTTCGACCTACGGCGGCCAGGCCCTCGCGGCCCTCGCCGCCGCGCGGCCCGAGCCGATTCCCTTCTACGGCGAGCTCGGCAGCACGAATCCCGTGTTCGTCACCGAGAACGCGTGGGCGACGCGACGCGACGCGATCCTGGCCGGCTACGTCGGCTCGTTCACCCTCGGCATGGGCCAGTTCTGCACGAAGCCCGGCTTCCTCGTCGTTCCTGCGGGCGAGCGCGAAGCGCTCGTCGCGGGGCTGACGGATGCCGCGCCGACCCCGCCGCACGCGATGCTCTCGCCCGGGCTGCGCGAGTCGTTCGAGCGCTCCCGCGACGAGCTCGAGGGCACGGCGGGCTTCGAGCTGATCGTGACGCTGCCCGGCTCCGATGACGCCCCTGAGGCGACCGTGCTGCGTGCGTCGGCCGAGACCGTGATCGCGAACCCCGAGCTGCTCGAGCACGAGATGTTCGGCCCGGCCAGTGTCGTCATCGAATACGAGACGCCCGAGCAGCTCGCCGCGGTCGCCGAACGCATCGGCGGCCAGCTCACCGCCGGGGTGCAGGCCGAAGACGGCGACGACGTCGCCGCCCTGCTTCGCACCCTGTCCGCGCACGCGGGCCGCGTGCTGTGGAACGGCTGGCCGACGGGTGTCACCGTCAGCTATGCGCAGCAGCACGGCGGCCCATTCCCTGCGACGACGGCGCCCACCACCACCTCGGTCGGCACCGCGGCGATCGCCCGCTTCCTGCGACCGGTCGCGTATCAGGATGTACCGGATGCCGCACTCCCCGCACCCCTCCAGGAATCCAACCCCTGGGCAATCACCCGCCGCGTCGATGGCGTGATCCTCCCGGCGGCCGGCTGACCGGCCTCGGTCGTCACAAAGTCACGGACGGGTCGCGCGTGAGGTGACTTATCGACGACCGAAAGCTCTATCGAGCCGCGGTCACACTGGCGCTGGACGCGAGCTCGGCGCCCGCGGCGGCCAGCTCGTCCAGAGCGGCGTGCGACGAAGCATCCGCAACGCCTGCGATCAGGTCGGTGAGCACACGCACGCGCTCGCCGTCCGCGATCGCATCGAGCGCGCTGGCCCGCACGCAGTAGTCGGTCGCGATGCCCACGACGTCGACGTCGGTGATGCCATGCGCCTGGAACACCTCGCTGATGCGCTTGCCGAAGTCGTCAGCGCCTTCGAAGGCGGAGTAGGCCGGGCGGCCCTGCCCCTTCTTGACGTGCACGTCGATGCGATCGGATGCCAGTGCCGGGTGGTACTCGGCGCCCGGCGTCCCGCTGATGCAGTGCGGCGGCCAGCTGTCGACGAAATCGGGGTGCGCAGAGATGTGGCCGCCGTTGTCGTTGCCTCCGTCGTGCCAGTCGCGGCTCGCGACGACGAGGTCGTAGGCATCCGCATGCTCGTCGAGCAGCCGGGTGATGCCGGCCGCGACCGCCGCACCGCCCGTGACGCCGAGCGAGCCGCCCTCGGTGAAGTCGTTCTGCACATCGACGATCAGCAGCGCGCGGCTCATCTACTCATTGTCGCGCCGGTCCTCGCCCGGCGCGAGTCGCTACGCGACGCGCCGAGCACGTAGGCGCGTCGCTATGGCTGAGAAAGCCTGCCGCTTACGAGTTGCTCAGATTGTCGCCGCAGCTGTAGATCGCCGCGGTCAGCGAGTCGATCGCGGCGCGCGCGCTGTCGCCCACATTGCCGAGGGCGTAGATCGAGAAGACGAGCTGCGAGCCGTCCTTCGCATTGATGACGCCGGCGAGCGTGTATGCGCCGTCGATCGAGCCGGTCTTCGCGTGCACCTGGCCCGTCGCAACCGCCGAGGCGCCGGTGAAGCGCCCGTAGCTCTTCGCCAGCGTGCCGCTCTGCCCGGCAATAGGAAGCGCGTCGTAGATGACCCCGAGGCCGTTCTCGCGGTTCAGCACCTTCGTCAGGTACGAGCTGAAGAACGACGGGGGGACCCGGTTGTCGGCCGAGAGCCCGGAGCCGTCGATGATCGTGAGGCCCGAGGTGTCGACGCCGATCTTCTTGAGGGCGGCGGTGTCGCCCGCGTCGATCGCTCCGAAGGTGTTGCCGGCGCCCATCTTGATCGCGACGAGGCGCGCGATCATCTCCATCACGGTGTTGTCGGAGTTCTGCAGCGCCTCGGTGATGAGCGCCGAGATCGGCTGCGACTTCACCACGCCGAGCTGGGCTGCGCCCTGCGGCGCGCTGCCGGCGCCGTCGTACTTCGCCCCGAGATCCTGCGCGAACGCCTGGCCGGCGTCGCCCACGGGGTCGGTGCCGCGAGGCGACTCGAGCTTCGTGGGGCTCTGCTTGTCGCCATCGGCCATAAGCGCCGCGATCTCGGCGGTCGACCCCTCCGGCGTGCGCTCGGGGTTCTCATGCCAGCTCGCCTGCCAGGTGGGGCCGCCGAACAGCGACGCATCGGCGACGACCGAGGTGATCGGCTGCCCGGCGTTCGACGGATCCGCCGCCCAGGCCTTCTTCACCTGGTCGGCGAGGTCGGTGAGCGTCGGCGCCCCCTGATACCACTGGGGCTTGCCGGTGCCGAGGGTCGGGTCGCCGCCGCCGACGATGACGACCTGGCCGGGCTGCGAGCCCTTCACCGCGGTGGTCGAGATCTGGTAATCGGCGCCGAGCGCCGAGATCGCGGCGCCCGCCGTGATCGTCTTCATGACACTCGCGGTCGGCGCGCCGGTGCCGCCGTTCCGGTCGAACAGCACCTGGCCGGTCTTCGCGTCGACGACCTGCGCCTCCAGTGTGCCGAGCCGCCCATCTGAGGCGGGGCCGGCGACCGAGCAGGTCTTCAGCGCTGTGGCGGCGGCGGCCGGGTTCGCGGTCGGGCGCCCGGTGGGCGTCGGGGTCGATGAGGGGGTGGCGGATGCCGAGGGGCTGGCGGTGTGCACGGGGGCGTTCAGCGCGGCGGGCTGGGCGGGGCCGCCGGTCGCGGCGCCGGCGGCGAACGAGCCGCCGCCGATGATCAGGAAGGCCGCGGTGGCGCCTGCCGCGACCCAGCTGCGCGGGTGCGTGCGGATCGACGAGAGGATGCCCGCCCAGGCGCGCGCCGGAGCGCTCGACGCCTGCGGACCCGATGTGGAAGAGACGACGACCGGCTGAACGAACGCGGCGGTGCCGGCTGCCGCGGGCGAGGCCGCCGCGGGAGCGGCCATCGCCTGGGTCGGCTGCTCGACGATGGCACGCTCGTCGGTGCTCAACGGAGTGAACGGTTCGGTCGGGGGGAACTCGTCACCGAAGGGGTCTCTCGGGTCGGTCACCCTGCGAGTGTAGCCAAGGCATCCTGGCAGGCCGCGGCGAGGCCGCCGGCACCTTAACAGAAGATGAATTTCTGTCACAAGCATCGGCTGAGGCATCCATCGCGCGATTGGCTTCGATCAGAGCCCCATCATCTCCCAGACCCGAGGGACAAGTTCTGTGACTGCACCGCTGCGCCGGAACGCCGGCGTCTTCCTGGCGACCACTTCGATCATCGCGGCGGCGCTGGTCGCAATCCCGATGGCAGCGCAAGCGGCGCCGCCGGTCGGCGTCGACCTCTCGCAATACCGACTCGTCGGACGGTACGCGCTGCCGGAGGCGCCCGCGACTCCGGCACCCGCCGGCAGCCTGCTCGCGCAGGAGGCCTCGTCGGTCACCTACGACTGGGACACCGACACGCTGTTCGTCGTCGGCGACGGCGGCACCTCGGTCGTGCAGGTCTCGAAGACGGGCGAGCTGATCGACAGCGAGACCCTCGCGGCGGGCAGCAGCCCGCAGGGTACGGAGTTCTACGACACCGAGGCGATCACCTATGTCGGGAACGGCCAGTTCGTGCTCGGCGAGGAGCGCTACCAGCAGGTCAATCTCTTCACCTATCAGGCGGGCGCGACCCTCACCCGAGCCGATGTGAAGACGGTCAAGCTCGGCGCGACCATCGGCAACATCGGAATCGAGGGCTTCGCCTACGACCCATCGACCTCGACGGCGAGTGCCCCCGGCTTCGTCGGCGTCAAGGAGATCGACCCCAAGGGCGTCTTCCAGACGAACATCGACTTCGCGGCGGGCACCGCCACCAACGCCGACACCGGCGGCGAGCCCGCGAACCTCTTCGACCCGGCGCTCGTCGCGACCGACGACTTCTCCGACGTGTACCCGCTGTCGAACCAGCCGTCTCTGGCGGGCACCGACCAGGCATCCGACCTGCTCATCATCAGCCAGCAGTCGGGCGAGATCGTCGACGTCACACGTGACGGCACCACGCGTAGCTCTCTAGCGATCACGGATGCCGGGGCGCCGCTCTCGGTGCCCGATGAGACTCACGAGGGCATCACGATGGACCGCGACGGTGTCATCTACACCGTCAACGAGAACGGCGGCGGCGACGCGAGCCACCCGCAGCTGTGGGTGTACGCGCCGAACCCGGTCACAGCGCCGCGCGTCGCGGTCACCGAGGTCGACGCGGCCGGCAGCGGCGCCTCGTACGCGGCCGACTGGTTCGAGCTGACCAACACCGGCTCGACGGACATCGATCTCACCGGCTGGAAGATGGACGACTCGTCGAACGCCCTCTCGACGGCGGTCGCGCTGCGCGGCCTGGCCACGCTGCCCGCCGGCGAGTCGGCGGTGTTCCTCGAGAACGACGACGCGGCGGCCACGCCTGACTCCTCGGTCGCCGCGGCCTTCTCGACGGCGTGGTACGGCTCGCCCACTCCCCCTGCCGGCTTCCTGGCCGGCTTCTACGGCGGCTCCGGCGTAGGTCTCTCGACGGGTGGCGACGGGGTCAACCTCTTCGACGCCGCGGGGAATCACGTGACCGGCGTCTCGTTCGGGGCAGTTCCTGCGGGCGGCGCGACGCTCGACAACTCGGCGCGCCTCGGAGCGGTCGCGGCGCCCGTCACGATCTCGCGCACCTCAGCCGAGTCCGTGTTCGGCGCCTTCACCTCCCCCGGCCAGTTCAAGGAGGTCGGCTCGCCCGACGGCCTCGCGCCCACCGGCGGCGGCACCACCCCGCCGCCCACGGGCGGCACGGTCGTCGTCACCGAGGTCGCGCCGTGGGGCAGCGGCGACTCGCCCTACGCGGCCGACTGGTTCGAGCTGACCAACACCGGCACCACGACCGTCGACCTGACGGACTGGAAGATGGACGACAGCTCCGCGTCGATCGGCACCGCGGTGGCCATGGCCGGAGTCGCATCGCTTCCGGCGGGCGCCTCGGCCGTGTTCTTCGAGGACACGAGCGGCACGGATGCCACGATCGAAGCCGCCTTCGCCGAGGCCTGGTTCAGGCAGTCCACGCTGCCGGCCGGCTTCCTCATCGGCCACTACGGCGGCTCGGGCGTCGGCCTGTCGACCGGCGGCGACGCGGTCGCGGTGTTCGACGCGACCGGCGACCTCGTCACCGGCGTCGCCTTCGGCGGCTCGCCCACCGCTGCCCCGTACGCGACCTTCGACAACACGGCGAACGTCGGCTCGTCGACGCTGCCGCTGCCGACGATCTCGACGCTCAGCGCGGTCGGCGTGAACGGCGCGTTCCTGGCCGCGGACGGCGCCGAGATCGGCTCGCCCTCCGGCGCCGCAGCGCCCGATCTGGTCGCGCCCACGGTGACCTTCTCGGGCGACAAGGGCAGCTACGGCATCCTCTCTCAGATCTCGATCACCTCGGCTGCGACCGACAACGTGGGCGTCGCGAGCTCGACGCTTCCGAGCGCGGTCGGGCCGGCCTGGTCGTTCGGCGCGGGTTCGCACACGCTTGCGGCGAGCGCGTCGGATGCCGCGGGGAATGTGGGGAAGGCATCCGCCGACTTCACCGTGACCGTCGCGTCGGGCGATCTCTCGAAGCTGACGACGCAGTGGGTGCAGAGCTCCGCCAAGTACAAGTCGAGCAACGTGATCGTGAAGCTCGTCGCGACCGTGCTGGTGGCGGCGGTGAGCTCGGCGCTGCTCGCCTTCAACCCGAAGGCGAGCGCATCGGCGAAGGCGGCACGGGTCTCGGCGTACGACGCGGCGGTCCGCTCGCTGGCCTCGGCCGGCTGGCTGACGAGCTCGCAGGCGGCCACGCTCACGGGCCTCGCCGCCGCGCTCTGATTCGGCTCCGGACGTCACGAGGTCGCGCGCCGGCGCTGCCGGGCGTGACTTCGTGACGGCCGCGCGCCCGGTATCGTCGTTGGCATAGATGACGCATAGCTGAACGGCGGTGATGGGCATGGAGACGGAGGTCATCCTGCTGGCCGCCGTCGGGGTGCTCGTGCTGGTGGCGGCTACCGGCCTCTCGCGCCGCATCGGCGTCGCGGCGCCCCTGCTGCTCGTCGCCATCGGCGCGGGGCTCAGCTACCTGCCCGGCGCCCCGGCGATCCACCTCGAGGCCGAGTGGATCCTGCTCATCGTGCTGCCGCCGCTGCTCTACGGCGCGGCGGTGGCGTTCCCGGTGATCGACTTCCGCCGCAACCTGCCGCCGATCGCGTTCCTCGGGGTCGCGCTCGTCATCATCTCGGCGGTCGCGGTCGGCTGGGTGCTGTTCATCGTCTTCCCCGACCTGGACCTGGCGAGCGCGATCGCGCTCGGCGCCGTGCTGAGCCCGACCGACGCCGTCTCGGCGACGTCGATCGCGAAGCGCATCGGCCTGCCGTCGCGCATCGTCACGGTGCTCGAGGGCGAGAGCCTCGTGAACGACGCATCCGCCCTCGTTCTGCTGCGCACCGCGACCGCCTCGATCGCCGCCGTCTTCGACCTGCCCGCCGCCGTGGGCAGCTTCTTCTGGGCGACGTTCGCGGCGATCGTCGTCGGCGCGGCGGTCGGCGCGCTCGCGGTGTTCGTGCGGTCGCGCTTCAAGGACCCGGTCATGGTCACGTCGATCTCGTTCGTGATCCCGTTCTTCGCCTACGCCCCCGCCGAGGCGATCGACGCCTCCGGCGTGATCGCGGTCGTCACGACCGGGCTCATCGTCGGGCACTACAGCGTTCGCTCGCAGACGATCCAGCTGCGCTTCGCCGAGCAGACGAACTGGCGCACGGTGCAGTTCATCCTCGAGAACGGCGTCTTCCTGCTGATGGGCTACCAGCTGCGGGAGTACATCGACGATGACATCCATGCCGGCTTCCAGCCCGGTTACACAATCGCGATCGGGCTGCTCGCGGTCGCGGTGCTGGTCGTTGTGCGGCTCGCCTTCACCTTCCCGCTGTTCGCGCTGCTCGCCCGCCGCAGCAGACGCATCGCGGCCGGGCGGCACAGCCTGTGGGGCATGCTCTCGGTGCGCGTGCGCCAGCGGCTCGTCGCACTACGGCACCGCGGCAGCGACGTCGACTGGCGCCATCAGCTCAAGCGCCGCTACGAGTCCGACCGCGCGTTCCACGCCCGCGAGGCGCTCGGCTGGCGGTCGAGCGCGATCATCGGCTGGTCTGGCATGCGCGGCGTCGTGACGGTCGCGGCCGTTCAGTCGTTGCCGACCGACACGCCCTATCGTGCGGCGCTGATCCTGATCGCGTTCACCGCGGCGACCGCGACGCTGCTGCTCGGCGGGCTCACGCTGCCGAGCCTCGCCCGCGCGCTCGGGGTGCGCGAGGCGGAGACGGCGCCCGGCTCAGACATCCGCGCCCTCTTCACCGAGCTGGCGCGCACCGGGCGCGAGGTGCTCGCGGATCCTGAGCTCGCACGGCCTGACGGCACCCCGTTCTCGCCCGACGCCGTCGAGCAGATCGACGGCGAGATCGCCCGGCAGGCGCACGTCGCCGAACGCAGCCTGCCGTCGACGCCGAGCGGCAAGCAGTCTGCGGAACTGCAGGAGCTGCGCCGCCAGGTGTTCGCCGCCGAGCGCGAGGCCCTCGCCGACGCACGCGCGACCAGCACCTTCGGCAGCGCGGCGCTCGACACGGCCGAGGCGATCCTCAACACGATCGAGGCGCAGACCACCGCCGACGGCTGAGAAGGGCGGCGGGCGGATGCCTGCGGTGCGTGCCGACGCGGAATCCGGGGCATTATTCGTAGTGACGAGACCCGTTGAGGAGAGCGATCTATGAACGAGCGTGAGAGCGCGTTGCTGGCTTCTGTGCAGAACAAGCTGTTCATCGGCGGCGAGTGGGTGGATGCCTCGGGCGGCGGCACCTTCGACGTGCGCGACCCCGCGACGGGCGAGGTGATCCACTCCATCGCCGACGCGACGCCTGAGGACGGCATCCGCGCGCTCGACGCCGCGGTCGCCGCGCAGGACGCCTGGGCGGCCACAGCACCGCGAACCCGCAGCGACATCCTGCGGCGAGCGTGGGAGCTCGTGCAGCAGCACAAGGACGACCTCGCGCTCATCATGACGCTCGAGATGGGCAAGCCCTACGCCGAGGCGCTCGGCGAGGTGACCTACGGCGGCGAGTTCCTACGCTGGTTCTCCGAAGAGGCCGTGCGGATCACGGGCCGCTACGGTCTCAACCCGGAAGGGACGGGCCGCATCATCGTCGCCCAGCGCCCGGTCGGCCCGTCGTTCTTCATCACGCCGTGGAACTTCCCGCTCGCGATGGCGACGCGCAAGATCGCGCCGGCGCTCGCGGCCGGGTGCACGGTGGTCGTGAAGCCGGCGCAGCTCACCCCGCTCACAACCGTGTTCTTCACGCAACTGCTCGTCGAGGCGGGCCTGCCCGCCGGCGTCGTCAACATCGTCACCTCGTCGTCGTCGAACAAGGTCGCCGCCCCGATCATCGCGGACCCGCGGCTGCGCAAGCTGTCGTTCACGGGTTCGACCGAGGTGGGCCGCAAGCTCATCGCGCAGGCCGCCGACGGTGTGCTGCGCGTCTCGATGGAGCTCGGCGGCAACGCCCCCTTCGTCGTCTTCGAGGACGCCGACCTCGACAAGGCCGTCGACGGGGCCATCGCGGCGAAGTTCCGCAACATCGGCGAGGCGTGCACGGCGGCGAACCGCTTCATCGTGCACGAGTCCGTCGCCGACGAGTTCGCCGCGCGCGTCACCGAGCGCGTCACAGCGATGAAGATCGGCCGCGGCACCGAGGACGGTGTCACGATCGGCCCGCTGATCGACGACGACGCGGTCTCCAAGGCTTCGGAGCTCGTGGCGGATGCCGCACGCCGAGGCGCCACGATCACCACCGGCGGCCACCGTCTCGACGGCGCAGGCACCTTCTTCGAGCCGACCGTGCTGACGGGCGTGCGGCCGGGCAGCTCGATCCTGCGCGAGGAGATCTTCGGGCCGGTGCTCGCGATCGCCACCTTCGACACCGAAGACGAGGCCGTCCGGCTCGCGAACGACACCGAGTACGGCCTCGTCTCCTACGTCTTCACGCAGGACCTCGCCCGCGGCCACCGCATGATCGACCGCCTCGAGACCGGAATGATGGGCCTCAACGTCGGTGTGCTCTCGAACGCCGCGGCGCCGTTCGGCGGCGTCAAGCAGTCGGGCGTCGGCCGCGAGGGCGGCTTCGAGGGCATCCACGAGTACCTCTCGACCAAGTACACGCTGCTGCCCGTTTCCTAGATCGGCAAGAATCCGGATTCTTGCCGCCATCGTGGCGGTTCGGCGGCGTCGCCGCGTGCCTAGCGTCGAAGACATGACCCTTCTCACGCAGCCCGCAGGCCCCCGCGACACCGACGTGCTCAGCCCCGACCGCAACCTCGCGATGGAGCTCGTGCGTGCGACGGAGGCCGCCGCCATCGGCGCCTCGAGCTGGGTGGGCCGCGGCCGCAAAGAGATCGCAGACGGCGCGGCCGTCGATGCGATGCGCGCCTTCCTCGGCACCGTCGCCTTCGACGGCACCGTCGTGATCGGCGAGGGCGAGAAGGACCACGCGCCGATGCTGTTCAACGGCGAGCGCGTCGGCACCGGCGACGGGCCGGCGTGCGACATCGCCGTCGACCCGATCGACGGCACCTCCCTCACCGCCACCGGTCGCGCGGGCGCGCTCAGCGTCATCGCGGTGAGCGACCGCGGTTCCATGTACGACCCGAGCGCCGTCTTCTACATGGACAAGCTCGCCGCCGGACCCGAGGGCCGCGGCGTCGTCTCGCTCGAGCAGTCGGTGGGCGACAACATCCGCGAGCTGGCGCGGGCGCTCGGCAAGCATCCGTCTGACCTGCGCGTCGCCGTGCTCGACCGGCCGCGGCACGAGGGTCTCGTCGACGAGATCCGCACCGCGGGCGCCGGCACGCGCCTGCTCTCCGACGGCGACGTCGGCGGCGGCATCGACGCCGCGCGCCATGGCTCGCCGATCGACCTGTGCCTCGGCATCGGCGGCACGCCCGAGGGCATCATCACGGCGTGCGCCATCAAGGCGCTCGGCGGCGTTCTGCAGGGGCGGCTCGCGCCGCGCGACGAGGCAGAGGCGAAGAAGGCGACGGATGCCGGGCACGACCTCACCCGCATCCTCGACCTCGACGACCTGGTCGCCGGCGACAACACCTACTTCGTGGCGACCGGCGTCACGGGCGGCGATCTGCTGCGCGGGGTCGAGCGCACCTCACGTGTGATCCGCACCGAGTCGATCGTGCTGCGCTCCGCGAGCGGAACGCTGCGCCGCATCTCGGCGGAGCACCTCCCCGAGAAGTGGTAGCCGCCGAGGGCGGTCGCCTCAACTGCGCTGAACGGTCACCGCTGCGTGCTGCGTCGCGCGCTAGCGCGCGGCGGTGACCGTCTGGCGCAGTTGACGCAAGGTCACTCGGGGGCCGAGTGCCGCTCGAGGAACTCGTAGAGCTCGGCGTCGTCGACCCCCGGGAAGTTCCCTGACGGCAGCGGCGACAGGATGTGCGTGTGCGCGCGCGCCGACGGCCACGCGGCGCGGTGCCAACGCTCCTCGAGCTCGTCGGGGGCGTTCTGGCAGCACCTCGGATCCGGGCACGTCGAGACGGCGCGCACCGTCGTCTCGCGCCCCCGGAACCACTTCGCGTCGTCGAACGGCACCCCGAAGGTGATCGAGAACCGGCCGTCATCGCCCGACCCGACCTGCGTCTCGCACCAGAACGTGCCCGCTGGGGTGTCGGTGTACTGCGCGAGCGCGGTCGTGTGCTGGTTCGACGCGAGCGCCGCCCGCGCCCCGAACTTGCGGCACGCGAACTGCCCCTCGACCGCCCCCGTCACGTCGGCGGGCAGCGGCAGCCCGTCGTTCTCGTACACCCGGTAGATCGCCCCGTCGTAGCCCACCCGCAGGAAGTGCACCTTCAGGTCGAGGTGCGCGGTCGCGAGGTTGGTGAGCCGCATCGCCGCCGACTCGTGCGTGGTGCCGAAGGCATCGCGGAAGTCGTCCACCGCGAGCTCTCGGCGCTTCTTCGCACCCTGCAGGTAGGCGACCGCGGCCGACCGCGGCATCAGGCACGCCGCGGCGAAGTAGTTGATCTCGAGCCGCTGCTTGAGGAAGGTCGCATAGTCCCCCGGCGCCTCATGCCCGAGCACGCGATGCGCGATCGCCTGCAGCGCCATCGACCGCAGCCCGTGGCCGCCCGGAATCGACGCGGGCGGCAGGAAGATGCGCCCGTGTTCGAGGTCGGTGATCGACCGCGTCGAGCGCGGCAGGTCGTCGACGTAGAGCAGCTCGAAGCCGAGCTGCTCCGCCATCGTGGCCACCTCGCGATGCGTCAGCGCGCCCTGGGTGTGCCCCGTCGCCTTCACCCGATCCTCCGCCTCCTGCTCGATATCCGGCAGGTAGTTGTCCTGCGCACGCATCCGCTCGCGCTGCTCCGTGTTCGCTCGCCGCGCCTGCTCGGGCGTCGCGATCTGCTCGCGCGTGCGCCGCGCCAGCTCGCGGTGCATGCCGACGAGCGCCTCGAGCACCTCGGTCGGTGTGCCGCGCGTCGGCCGTACGACCGGCAAGCCGGTCGATGCGTAGAGAACGGATGCCTGCGCCCGCGTCAACTCGATCTCGAGCGCGCTGCGCGCGTCGGGCGCCTCGTCGCTGATCAGCTCGGAGAGCTCGACCTCGAGCGCCGCGGCGAGCGCGCGCAGCAGCGACAGCTTCGGCTCGCGCCGCCCGTTCTCGACGAGCGAGAGCTGGCTCGGCGCCGCCTCGACCTTGGCGCCGAGCTGGTCCAGGGTGAGCCCGCGCGCGGTACGGAAGTGACGGATGCGGCGACCCACGGTCACCAGGTCGACGTTGCCCTGAGCCATGACATGACCCTATGTCAAGAATCCGAATTCTTCACCCGCTTTTCCTCGAACAGGCGACGGATTCCTGGCCCAGAGTGGCATCACGGCACGATCTTCACCCAACCTGACGAAGGAGCAGCCGCCATGACAATCCTGGAAGCCCGCCCCCAGACTGAGCGGCGCACTGCTGAGACGCCCGCCTCCGACTCCGACGTGCGCGCGTGGGTCGACCAGGTCGCCGCGCTCACCCAGCCCGAACGGGTCGTGTGGTGCGACGGCAGCGACCGCGAGCGGCACGAGCTCACCCAGGTGCTGCTGGACGAGGGCAAGCTGATCAGACTCAATGGCGAGTACCGGCCGGGCAGCTACCTCGCCCGCAGCGACCCCGACGACGTGGCGCGGGTCGAGAGCCGCACCTTCATCTGCTCGACGAGCCGCGACGACGCGGGCCCGACGAATAACTGGGTCGACCCCGATGAGATGAAGCACGAGCTGACCGGCCGGTTCGCGGGCTCGATGCGCGGCCGCACGCTCTACGTCGTGCCGTTCTCGATGGGCCCGGTCGGCGGCCGGCTGTCGAAGCTCGGCGTGCAGCTCACCGACAGCGCCTACGTCGCACTGAGCATGCACATCATGACCCGCGTCGGCACCGGCGCCCTCGCGCTGATCGACGCCGGCCAGTCGTGGGTGAAGGCGTTGCACTCCGTCGGCTCCCCGCTGATCGACGACGACGGCGCCCGGCATCCTGATTCGGAGTGGCCGTGCAATCCCGACAAGTACATCGCCCACTTCCCGGACACCCGCGAGATCTGGTCGTTCGGCTCCGGCTACGGCGGCAACGCGCTGCTCGGCAAGAAATCCTTCGCGCTGCGCATCGCGAGCGTCATCGCCCGCGACGAGGGGTGGCTGGCCGAGCACATGCTGCTCATCAAGCTCACCTCGCCGGTGGGCCGCCCCTTCCACCTCGCCGCCGCATTCCCGTCGGCCTGCGGCAAGACGAACCTCGCCATGCTGCGCTCGACGCTGCCCGGCTGGCGCGTCGAGACGCTCGGCGACGACATCGCCTGGCTGCGCCAGGGCGAGGACGGCCGGCTGTGGGCGATCAACCCCGAGGCCGGATTCTTCGGCGTGGCTCCGGGCACCGGGGAATCCACCAACCCCAACGCGATCGAGACGATCTGGGGCAACACCATCTTCACCAACGCCGCCCTCACCGACGACGGCGACGTGTGGTGGGAGGGCATGACCGACACGGTCCCGGGCCACCTTCTCGACTGGACCGGCGCCGACTGGCACCCCGGCCTCGGCCGCCCGGCCGCGCACCCGAACGCGCGTTTCACGGTGTCCGCCGCGCAGTGCCCCTCGATCGCCGGCGACTGGGAGGCGCACGACGGCGTGCCCATCGACGCGATCATCTTCGGCGGCCGCCGCGCCAGCAACGTGCCGCTCGTGCTCGAAGCCCGCTCATGGGACCACGGGGTCTTCCTCGGCGCGACCATCGCGAGCGAGCAGACCGCCGCGGCCGAGGGCGCGGTCGGCGCCCTGCGCCGCGATCCGTTCGCGATGTTGCCCTTCTGCGGCTACAACATGGCCGACTACTGGGCGCACTGGGTGTCTGTCGGCGAGCGGCTGGGCGCGAACGCGCCCAAGATCTTCCAGGTCAACTGGTTCCGCAAGGGTGCAGACGGCCGCTACCTGTGGCCGGGTTTCGGAGACAACATCCGTGTCCTCGAGTGGATCGCTTCACGACTCGAGGGCACGGAGCCGGCGGCGGTCGACGGGCCGCTCGGCCGCGTCCCGGCAGACGGCGCGCTCGACGTCTCGGGACTCGGGCTCACGGATGCCGACCTCGACGAGCTCTTCGCCGTCGACCCCGCCGCGTGGCAGGCCGAGGCCGACCTCACCGAGGAGTTCTTCGCCGGCTTCGGCGACCGGGTTCCGACCGAGCTGCACGCGCAGCTCGCCGAGCTCCGCAGTCGCCTCGCCGAGAAGCAGGGCTAGGCGTCGACGAGCGGAGCGTCCAGCCGCCACACGGTCGCGGGCAGGGGCGCGGTGATGCGCACGGCCACCATTCCATGGCGGATCAGTGAGGCATCCAGCCCCTCGAATGCCATACGCGCATCGTCGCCGATCGTCACCAAGCCACGGCGCTCATCGAGGCTGATGGGGTCGAACACCAGGGGCCGCTCGACCGTGACCTCGAGGCGCACACCCGTGGCGGGCATCACCTCGGCGTCGACGAGGGGCTCAGCCGTGAGCAGATGCGCTGCCGGAAGCAGCAGCAGATACGTCACGGTGCTGGCGCCGACGACGCGAGTGCAGCTGTAGACCGACATGAGATCACCCCTGTGAAAGACGCTAGGGGGCGCGCAGTGCAACACGCTTGCCCCAGTGCTGGGGACTGACCCGGGGACCTATGAGAACAGGGCGCGATAGAAGATCACATAGATCGGCACGTAGACCAGCGCGACGAGCACGGCATGCGACAGCACGAAGCCGCCCGCTTCGAGAGCTCGGCCCGGCTCACGCAGGTGCGTGATCAGCTTGTGGGCGAGGGATGCCGGGTGCCGCACGTCCCAGCTGTTGAAGCGCAGATACCGGCCGAGGTACACGCCGAGCGCGCCGAGCACGATGACCACGCCGGCGAATACCCAGCTGAAGCCTGGCGCTCCGGTGCTGTGGCCGTTCGGGTCGGCGAGCAGCACGAAGCCGGTCTGGACGATGGCGAGACCGGCGATGGCGTTGGCGATGCCGGAGAGCGTCAGCGTCAAGGTCTGCACGATGTCGAACCAGAGCGGCACAGGGTCGGATTCCTGCCTGTGGCTGAAGTTCAGCTCGGTGATCAGGTAAATGGCGTTGGGGAAGAACAGCACCCACAGCACGGTCGCGACGACGAGATAGATCCAGACGAGGACCACCGCGCCTTCGTGCAGACCCGCGGCAAGCACCTCAACCACCGGCGCGAGCAGCAGCAAGCCCGCGATGCCGACGAGCGCGCCGACGACGGGCAGGAACGAGAGCGCGATGTTGACGAGCATCGGCCGGTACAGCCGCACGCGGTAGACCGCGGCCCGCAGCACGATCAGCACCGCGGCGTACACGTTCAGTAGAACGATGGCGATCAGGTCGACGAGCGCTGCCATGGTTGACCTGTGTTCAGTTCGTGTCGCGGGTGAGATGGAAGACGACGTACTTCGCGCCCGGATGCTCGGTGGTGACCTCGTCGTCGAGATCGCGGAAGTCGTAGTCGATGTTGTGGCTGGCCATGCTGATCGACGCCTGTCCCCCGGCGGTCGTGATGCGGTCGATCACCTGCACGTGGTCGGGGGCCGCCGAATAGCCGCCGCTCGCGTTCTTCCACCAGAACATCACGACGTCGCCGACGGCGTACTTCGACCGGTCGCTCTCGCCGAGCTCGACGAGGCCGAGCTCCGACGCGTTGGCGCGGAGGTACGTGTACATCGAGGGCACGAAGGCCCATGCCGAGCTCATCGCGTTCGGGCCGTGGTTGAACCACTTCGAGTTCATCGTCCAGCCGCGCTGCAGCAGGGTCTGGCTGACGAAGTTCGCGCAGTCGCCGCCGTTGGGGTTGTCATCGCCATAGGCCGCCGAGTTGTACGTCTTCCAGTACGTCAGCGCGTAGTCGACCTGGCGCTGCTGCGCTGCGGAGAGCGGCGCGTTCAACGGCACTGCCGCCGCCGTCAGGGAGGGGGTGGGCCTGGCCTCGAAGATCGGCGATTCGGCCGCGCGAAGCGAGACCTCGCTCGCGCCGGGGGTGAAGAGCCGCCCGATCGCCCAACCGCCGACGGCGAGGACCGCCAGGATCAGCATGACGCCGACCAGTTGACCTCGGAGCGTGAGCCTCACAGGGAAACGATAGACGGCACTCTCGCTGAAACCGTGGAGATCTCGCATCACTCTGGACATAGACGCTCGTCGGGGATCGAATTGAGGAATGCAGTTCTTCTCCGCCTCACGCAACGACGATGCACCGGAGCCGTCGATTCATCGCACGCCCGAGTGGCTTCAGCCGCCGGCCGATGAGATCCCGAACCCGGTGCCGACGACACGGGTGCTGTGGCGCAAGCCGGGTGTCGCTCTCACGCTGAGGCGCATCGACGCGTACTCGAACGGCTGCTCGTTCCGCATCCAGGCCGACGCGCGCCGCGAGGACGGTATGGACCGAGACCGCTGGGACGAGATCATCGACGCACTGTCGAACCACCGCCAGCGGCACCGCGACCTGGAAGGGCGCATGCGCTTCGGCGTCACCGTCGCCGACGGACGCAGCGCCAGCGCAGATCGCGGATTCCGGGTGGAGCTCGGCGAGCACGAGGACCCGTCCGGCCCGATTCTGACCATCAACCACCACGGAGGCGGCGGATCGGACAGCGAGTACGCCATGGGCTACCGGCTCTGGCTGTGGCCGTTGCCGCCCGCCGGACCCCTCACCCTCCATTTCCAGTGGACGTCCCTCGGCATCGACGAGGGGTCGACGGAACTGGACATGACCCCGGTCGTCGCGGCCGCCGCTTCGACGACACCGATCTGGACGTGAGATGAAACCGAGTCGGGCCGGTTTCAGGCGCGGAGGCACACGCGAAACGTCTTCAACCGTCGCTGCGTTGCCGCCAGTAGCCGGGTCGGCGTCGGTCATGCGCGTAGCTGAGGATCACGAGCACATATCGTCATCCACGGCGTAGATCATTCTGAACGGGAAGCCGTGGACGCGTCTGGATCTCATGGTCGGCTTCCCAGCCGGGCCAGGCACTGCGGGCCACGCATCTGGCCATTCCGCTGCGTCTTTGATCGCGACTTCGACCGCATCCAGGAACTCGAATCCCAAGCCGTCGCGTTGCTCGTTGTAATAGGCAAATGCCGCGAGCAGTTCGTCGCGGGCCTCGGGACGCTCTCTCTATCGGCTGTCACCGCGAAGCGCTCTAGGCGCGGTGTTTGCCGACCGAATTCGACTATTCGCCGAGAGCTTGGCAGTGATCGCAGATGGTCCGATGACTGGGCGACTCGATCAGCGCAGTACGCCAACTCCGCTCCATCGCGGACGCAATCGAACGCGGGTCACGCAAGTAAGGCGAGCGTCGCTCCGCGGAAACGCCACAGAGCACGGCCAATTTCTTCGAGATCCTCGGCGACCTGGCCATTGCAAACTGCTTCCGAGGTCGGAAGGATTATGTAATGGTCGACTGGACAAGCGCGCAAGTCGCGGAACGCCTTGGCTTAACCCAGCGCCGCATCGTAGAACTCCTGCGCGATCGCCGCATCGCCGGTCGGCAGATGCCCGACGGAACTTGGCTCATCGACAGTGACTCCGTCCTCGGCTACGAGAACGTCAACCGCGGCCATGCCGGGCGCGAGATGAGTCCCGCCACTGCGTGGGGACTCCTTTGGGCGCTATCTGAGAAGCCAGCGCCATGGCTCGCACCACACACGAAGAGTCGTATCCGCAACCGACTCGCACATCAGGATGCGGAAGGGCTCGCGCGCGCCGTCGCAACCAGGACGCGTGCGCACCGCTTTCGCAGCGCGAACACCGAACGCATCATTCCGGATGTAATCGCGACGGGGCGCCTGGCACTGTCGCTCTTCGGACAGCTCGTACCGCCTACAGCCGGACTCCGCGACCTCGTCGGTGACTCTCGGCGCGTGGCGGGCTATGTGCCCTCTGGCGAGACGATGGAGCGCTTCGCGAGAACCCATTTCATGCGCGCGGACACCGGCGGCCGGGACGTGCTCTACGAAAACACACTGCCCATTGAGTACAAATCCGAGGTCATGCCGATCGCCGTGATCGCTGCGGATCTCGCGCTATCCATCGACTCTCGCGAACGCAGCGCCGGCCTGACCGCACTTGAGGACTTGAGGGACCAGTGGCTGGCGCAACACACGCGGTAGACATGGGCGACGACGACATGCTGCCCGCTTGGCAGACGGTCGCCGAATTGAGCCGGACCGATGTCGCGCGGGACCTTGTTCTCGTCGGCGGCCTGATGGTGCATGCGCACGCAGCCCGCGGTGGAGTCATCGCGCCACGCTCGACCAACGACGCCGACTTCTTGGTCAACTATGTGACAGCCAGGTCAACGCTCATCGGCGCAAGATCGTCACTCGCGGGCCTCGGATTCAAGCTGGACGGCGACGGCGTATATGCCTATCGGTGGCTACACGAGGATGGCCGCAAGGTCGACGTGATGGTGCCCGAGCACAGCCTGCCACCAGCAGCTCGGCTGTCGCGGAGACCCGCCCTCGAAGTTCCTGCGGGAAGGCAGGCCATTCAGCGTCGCGACACGTATCGAATCCAGTTCAACTTGGGCGTCGGCATCGAAATCGGCGTCCCAGACGAACTCGGAGCGCTCGTGGCGAAAGCGGCTGCGTTCCTCGTCGACCAGCGCGACCGCGAAAGGCATTTGGGCGACTCAGCCACGCTGCTGGCTAGCGTCACCGATGCGTCCGCGCTCGACTACGCGAGTCTCAACAAGAGCGACAAGAGGCGGCTGCACGCCATGCACAAGCAACTGGCCGACGGTAGCCATGCCGGCTGGGCCGTCCTTGAGGAGGCCGACCGCGCGCATGGACGGTTCAACTTGGACGTAATCGCTGCCGCCGCAGGAGTCTAGCCAGGGCCACAAGCGCCGCGGCCGGAAGGAGGCGGAGCCCAGTTTGAATGAGCGCATCACGAACAACGAATAGCTCAAGCCGGGACACCCCGGGGACACGTGCATACTTGAAGGAAACCCGCAACCGCTGGACACGCAGAAAATCCCCGGCTTGACCGGGGATTTCTCTTGTGGAGCCGCCTAAGGGAATCGAACCCTTGACCTATTCATTACGAGTGAATCGCTCTGCCGACTGAGCTAAGGCGGCGTGGCGGCGAACCGCACACGATCAATGAGTTTACAGGATGCCGGAGGTTCAGACGTTCACCTGAGACGACAGCAGGTGCAGCTGCTCGAACGACCTGTCTACGCAGGCGGCGAGCCGTCCCTTGCCGCCGCGCTCCGCCCAGCTGGCCCAGGCGTTCCGCAGGCCGGCGAACGAGACGAACACGACGAGCCGCGCCCGGTCGCGCAGCGCGCTCGGATCCGCTTCGAGCGCGGGGTCGAGCACGACGAGCCGCTTCGAGACCAGCTCGATCATCTGGTTCGTCAGGTCTTCCATCGTCTCCATGCGCTGACGGAACAGGTGGGGGTGGCGCAGCATCACCCGCATCCGCTGCTCCTGCAGCTCGTGGGTCGCCCGCGTCTCTTCATCGCTCTTGGCGTCGATGAACCCGGCGATCAGCGCGCGGATGCCGTCGAGCACGGACTGCTCGGCAGGCGCCGTGAGGAACGCCTCGACCTTCTCGGGCTCTGGCGCCTCGGGCGCGTGCCCGATGACGGCGGCCTCTTTCGACGGGAAGTAGTTGAAGAAGGTGCGCGGCGACACATCGGCCGCCTCGGCGATCTCGTCGACGGTGACGTTCTCGTACCCCTTGTCGAGCGACAGGTCGATCGCGGCCTTCTCGATGGCCCTTCGCGTGGCGACGCGCTTGCGCTCGCGCAGGCCCGGCTCCTTGACGTCAGTCACTCCACCATTATCGTTGCAGTGCCTGCAAATTTGCACCACGTGCGTCGTGCGATGACGTCAGCACATCGGATCGGTCGCGGGCACCTGTCCCTTCACGAAGTAGTCGTCGACCGTGTTCAGGACACACGCGTTCGAGCGGCCGTACGCCGTGTGCCCCGAGCCCTTCCAGGTCACCAGATGGCCGTTCTCCAGCTGTTTGGCGAGATTGACGGATGACTGGTACGGCGTCGCAGGGTCATTGGTGGTGCCCACCACGAGGATCGGCGCGGACCCCTTCGCGTGCACTGGCGCCGGTGTGCGCACCGGCTTGAACGGCCAGTTCCAGCAGGTGATGCCTCCGTAGGTGAAGAAGGGACCCATCACGGGAGCCACCTGCGCGACCCGCTGCGCCTCCGCCTGCATGTGCGCGAGGTCATCGTCGAACTGATAGTCGAGGCAGTCGACCGCCTGGAACGCCACGGCGGTGTTCGTCGTGTAGTTGCCGTTCTGATCCCGGTCGTTGTACTGATCGGCCAGGATGAACGCCACTCGCGCGCTCCCCTGCGTCACCGTCTTGAACAGGACGTCGAGCTCAGGCCAGCTCGCCGTGTCGTACAGCGGCGTGATGACCGCGAGCAGAAGCGTGCTCGCGCCCAGCATCCGCCCGTCCGAGTTCTTGATCGGCGTCTGCTGCACTTTGTTCAGCAACCCTGCGACCGCACTCATCACGGAATCGACCGTGCCCTTGAACGGGCAGGTCTTGTCCTGCGTCAGGCACCACTGCGCATAGGCCCTGAGGTTCGACTCGAAGCCCTGCGCCTGCAGCTCGGTGAGCTCGTCGTAGCTCGACGCGGGGTCGACCACGCCGTCGAGCGTCATACGACCGACGTTCTTCGGGAAGAGGTCGGCGTAGATCGCGCCGATCATCGTGCCGTAGCTGAAGCCGAGGTAGTTGAGCTTCGCGTCGCCGACGTTCGCGCGCAGCATGTCGAGGTCGCGCGCCGTGCTCGCGGTGTCGACGTGGCCGAGCAGCTGGCCGGTGTTCTGCTCGCACGCCTGACCGAGCGAGGTCACCGCCTGCTTGCTGGCGTCGAGCCACTGCGGGCTGCCGCGCTCGCCGGGAACGATGTCGTACAGCCAGCTGTCGAGGCCCTTGTTGTCGTAGCACTTAACCGCCGACGAGGCCCCGACCCCGCGCGGGTCCCACCCGATGACATCGAAGTTCTTCTGCAGCGTCGCCGAGGTCGCGCCCACCCTGCCTCGCACGAACGCGACACCGGAGACGCCGGGGCCGCCCGGGTTGACGAACAGCGAGCCGAGCTTCGCGCCGCTCGCCGGCTTGCGGATCAGCGCGAGGTCGATCGGGTCGCCCTGCGACGGGTGCGCCCAGTCGATCGGCGCCTTCGCGGTCGAGCATTGGAAGCCGCCGGAGCAGTCCGTCCACACGAGCTGCTGCGTGTAGAACTTCTGCACGGCGGCCGCGTCGGCCGGCGAGAGGTCGGCACTCGCCGTCGGCGACGCGACCGGCGTCGAGGTCTGCGTCGGCAGCTTCTGCTGCGCCGAGGTGCAGCCGACCAGCAGCACCGCAGCGGTGAGTGCGACGGCAAGAGCGCGCACCCCGCGCCACCTGGAGGCGCGCCTCATGCGGCCGCCACCGCGATCGCGGTGGCCAGCATGGCCTCGAGCGCGAGGGTCGGATTCACGTTCGCGTCGATGCGGGTTCGGGATTCGGCGACGGCGTCCATCATCTTCAACGTATCCGCCGGGGTGGTGGTTCGCGCAACCTCGCCGAGCGCGGCCTCGCGCTCGCGGTTGACGAGCGGCGCCTCGCTGCCGAGCTGCAGCATGAGGACGTCGCGGTAGAGCGAGAGCAGGTCGACGAGGATGCGGTCGAGGCCGTCGCGCAGGCTTCGCGTCGCGCGCCGCTTCTGGTCCTCCTCGAGTGCGCGCAGCTGTGCGCGCAGTGCAGGCGGGATCGTGCCGCCCGGCTCGACGCCGAGCGAGCGCAGCGCGTGCTCGCGCTCCTCCGCATCGCGTTCCTCGGTGATGGCCTTGCCGTCTTCCGTCGCGATCTGCACGAGGCGCGCAGCCCCGAGAACAGCGGCAGAGATCGAGCGGATGCCGAGCGCGAGCGCGAGCGTCTCGTCACGCCTGGCTCGGGCGTCGGCGTTCGTCGCGAGCCGCCTCGCCATGCCGATGTGCGATTGCGCGTGCCGCGCCGCCTGCTCGGCCAGCTGCGGCTCGATGCCGTCGCGGTGCACGAGCAGCTCGGCCACGTCGGCGATCGTCGGCACGGTGAGGCGCACCGTGCGCACGCGCGAGCGGATCGTCGGGAGAAGGTCGGCGTCGCTCGGCGCGCACAGGACCCAGACGGTGCGCTCCGGCGGCTCTTCGAGCGACTTCAGCAGCAGATTGCTCGTGCGCTCGGTCATGCGGTCGGCGTCTTCGATGACGAGCACGCGGTAGCGGCCGACCGACGGCGAGTACTGCGCGGAGCGCACCAGCTCGCGCACCTCGTCGATCGTGATGATGACCTTCTCGGTCGCGAGCACCGACAGGTCGGGGTGCGTGCGCGCCTGCACCTGGCGGTCGGTCGCCTCGTCGCCGTCGGCGCCCGCATGGCTGAGCAGGGCGCTCGCGAACGCGAAGGCGAGGTTCGACCGGCCGGAGCCCGGCGGGCCGGTGAGCAGCCACGCGTGCGTCATCGCGTTGCCGCCGTTCGCGGGGATGCCGGGGTCGGCCGCCGCGGCGGCGCGCAGCACCGCGATCGCGCCCTGCTGCCCCGTCAGCTCGGCCCACACACTCATCGGGTTCAGGCTACCCGGCGGTTCCGACAGTCCCGGAAGTTCTCAACAGGTCCGTGACACGTTCACGGATGGCAGCGGCCAGTTCGTCAGCTGGCAGGGTCGCATCGAGCACGAGCCAGCGCTCGGGCTCGGCATCCGCCATCTCGAGGTACGCCGCACGCACCCGCACGCTGAAGTCGATCGCCTCGGCCTCGATGCGGTCGAACACCTTCTGCGCCGCGTCGATGCGCTGCCGCGCGACCGACGGGTCGAGGTCGAGCAGCACGGTGAGCTGCGGGTACAGGCCGCCCGTCGCCCACTCGGAAAGCCGGCGCACCTCGTCGGCGCCGAGCACCCGCCCCGCGCCCTGGAACGCGACCGACGAGTCGATGTATCGGTCTTGGATCACGACCTCGCCGCGCTCGAGCGCCGGCCGCACCTTGGTGGCGATGTGGTGAGCGCGATCGGCCGCATAGAGCAGCGCCTCCGCGCGCGGCGCGATGTCGCCGCGGTGGTGCAGCACGATGTCGCGCACGAGCACCCCGACCTCGGTTCCACCGGGTTCGCGGGTCGCGGCGACAGTGTGACCGGCATCCGTCAGCCATCTCGCCAGCGCGTCGAGCTGAGTCGTCTTGCCTGAGCCGTCGAGCCCTTCGATCGTGATGTAGAGGCCGCTCACTTCTTCGCTCGGCTGCGCGTCGTCGTGGTCTTCTTCGCCGCGGTCGTCGACGACGAACGACGGGCCGCAGGCTTCTTGGCCGGACCCTTCGCACGCTTGTCGGCGAGCAGCTGCACGGCGCGGGCGAAGTCGACCGCCTCGACGTCTTCCCCGCGCGGAATCGTCGCGTTCGTCTCGCCGTCGGTGACGTAGGGCCCGAAGCGGCCGTCGCGCACCCGGATCGGCTTGCCGCTGACGGGGTCCGCCTCGAACTCCTTCAGCGCGCTCGACGCACGGCGGGCGCCGTACTTCGGCTGGGCGAACAGCTCGAGCGCCTCGGGCAGGGTGATCTCGAAGATCTGGTCCTCGCCGTTCGGCAGGCTGCGGGTGTCGGTGCCCTTCTTGAGGTAGGCGCCGTAGCGGCCGTTCGCCGCCAGGATCTCGTCGCCCGACTCGGGGTCTGCGCCCACGGTGCGCGGCAGCGACAGCAGCTTGAGCGCCGTCTCGAAATCGACGGTGTCAACGCTCATGCTCTTGAACAGCGACGCGGTGCGCGGCTTGGGAGCGGCCGGCTTCTTGGCGGCGCGCTTCTTCGGCTTGGCATCGGATGCCTCGGCCACCGTGTCTTCGGCAGGAGCCTCTTCGGGCAGCACCTCGGTGACGTACGGACCATAGCGACCGTCCTTCACGACGATCTCCTTGCCGTCCTCCAGAGTGCCGAGCACGCGGTCAGCCTGCTCGGGCGCCTCGGCTAGCTCGCGCGCCTTCGCGGGCGTGAGCTCGTCGGGGGCGAGGCCCTCGGGGATGTTGACGCGGCGCGGGGCGACGTCGGGGCCTGCCGCCGGGTCGGTGACCTCGAGGTACGGGCCGTACTTGCCGATGCGCAGGGTGATCTCGTCGTCGATGCGCACCGAGTTGATCTCGCGCGCGTCGATCTCGCCGAGGTTGTCGACGACGCCGCGCAGGCCCTTGTGGGCCTCGGTGCCGAAATAGAACCCCTTCAGCCACTCGCGGCCTTCGTCCGCGCCGTTCGCGATGCTGTCGAGGTCGTTCTCGAGGTCGGCGGTGAAGTCGTACTCGACGAGGTCGCCGAAGTGGTCCTCGAGCAGTCTGACGACCGAGAACGCGATCCAGTTCGGTACGAGCGCCTGCCCGCGCAGGGTCACGTAGCCGCGGTCGATGATCGTGGAGATGATCTGCGCGTAGGTCGACGGGCGGCCGACGCCCAACTCTTCGAGCGCCTTGACGAGGGATGCCTCGGTGTACCGCGGCGGCGGCGTGGTCTCGTGCCCCTTGGCCTCGACACCGGCGTTCTCGAGCGCCTGCCCGACGGTGAGCGGCGGCAGCTTCTCTTCGGCGGCTCCGGCGGCGCCGTCGGAGTTGCGCTCCTCGTCGCGGCCTTCTTCGTAGGCGTGCAGGAAGCCGCGGAACGTGATGACCGTGCCAGAAGCGGTGAACTCGGCGACCGTGCCGTCGAGCTCGCCGCCGACGACCTTCGCCTCGATCGCGACCGAGGCCGTCGAGCCCTTCGCGTCGGCCATCTGGCTCGCGACGGTGCGCTTCCAGATCAGGTCGTACAGGCGGAAGTCGTTCTGCGACAGCGATTTGCGCACCTCGTCAGGGGTGCGGAACGTCTCGCCGGACGGACGGATCGCCTCGTGCGCCTCCTGTGCGTTCTTCGACTTCCCCGTGTAGTGCCGCGGCTTCTCGGGCACCGTGTCGGCACCGTAGAGCGCAGCGGCTTGGCTGCGGGCGGCCTTCGTCGCCTGCTGCGACAGCGACGGGGAATCCGTTCGCATGTAGGTGATGTAGCCGTTCTCGTACAGCGACTGCGCGACGCTCATCGTCTGACGCGCGCTGAAGCGCAGCTTGCGCGCCGCTTCCTGCTGCAGCGTCGAGGTGGTGAACGGCGCGGCGGGCCGGCGCGAGTACGGCTTCGACTCGACCTTCGAGACCGTCACGACGGTCGCGTCTGCGCGCAGTGCGTCGGCAAGTGCGAGGGCGGATGCCTCGTCGAGCTGGCGCGCCACGCCGGTCAGCTTGCCGGAGTCGTCGTAGTCGCGGCCCTGCGCGACGCGCGTTCCGTCGAGGCGCTGCAGACGCGCCTCGAACGGCGCGGTGTCTTCGCCCGGGGTGAACTGGGCGGTGAGGTCCCAGTAGCTGGCGGCGACGAACGCGAGGCGCTCGCGCTCGCGGTCGACGACGAGACGGGTTGCGGGTGACTGCACGCGACCGGCTGAGAGGCCGGGAGCGACCTTGCGCCACAGCACCGGGCTCACCTCGTAGCCGTAGAGGCGGTCGAGCACGCGCCGGGTCTCCTGCGCGTCGACGAGCTCCATGTTGAGGTCGCGGGTGTGGTCACGCGCGGCCTCGATGGCTTCGCGGGTGATCTCGTGGAAGACCATGCGCTTGACGGGGACCTTCGGGTTCAGCACCTCGCGCAGGTGCCACGCGATGGCCTCGCCCTCGCGGTCTTCATCTGTTGCGAGGATGAGCTCGTCGGCGTTCTTGAGCTCGCGCTTCAGGTCGCTGACGACCTTGGTCTTGCCGTCCGAGACCACATAGATCGGCTTGAAGCCGTTGTCGACGTCGACGCCGAACTTGCCGAGCGGGCCCTTCTTCTGGTCGGCCGGAAGATCCTTCGGCTCGATCAGATCGCGGATGTGCCCCACCGAAGCCATCACCGTGTAGCCGTCGCCCAAATACTGTGCGATCGACTTGACCTTCGTCGGCGACTCGACGATGACCAGCTTCTTTGTGCCCGGCACCTGACTCCTTATATATGTGTGTGGCGCGCCGTTGAGCCTTTGCAGGCTGAGGATACACACAAGCAACGGCGGTGATCCTCGAAAAATGCCGATGCTCGGCGCCCCGGTAGGGGGTTGCCGCCGCGGCCACGCTGAGCACAATGGGCCGCATGAGTATGACAACGGCACGCGGAACGTACACCGCGAAGCTACTCGACGGCCCGCTCGAGGGCAGGACCGTCGCCGCGAGTTTCCTCGACAGCGGCGACCCGCAGGGACGCATCGTGCTTCCCGCGAACGACCGCGGCAAGAAGTATGTCTACCGCCGCAACGGCGAGATCAGCGAATTCGTCGACGGCACCGGCGCGCCGGGGGCCGTCGACTACAGCTACTTCGGCCCCGAGTTCGAGTAACGGTTTCAGGGTGTTCCCGGCGGTCCGGCCCGGGCGCGGGCGCTGAGCTCGAAGCGCGACCATCCGCGCGAGGCGGCGACGACGGCGACGAGGCCGTCGGTCTCGCACGATGTGATGGATGCCTGATCGAGCGCCGCCGCCCGCGCCGCGTTCTCGCACGGGTAGCCCGCGTTGCGCCCCGACAGCGTGTCGGCTGCCGCCAGCGCGCCCGCATCGGCGGCGGCCTGCACGCCCTGCTGCGCTGCGAGCGCGCCGAGCCCGAGAACGGCGGCGCCGCTCACGAGCACGATCGCGCCCAGCACCGCGACGGCGAGGACTGACCCCGAGCCGCGCTCACGTCGCAGCCGATGCCCGACGGCACGCCGGTGCCGAATCACGGACCCGCTCCCCCGGCCTCCGCCGGCACGGCGTCTGCGGCGAGCGCGCAGTCGCGCGCCGACAGCGAGACCATGCCGAGCCCGATCGGGCCGAAGCGCGCCTCGCGTGCGAGCGCCACGCAGACGAACGACCCGTCCGCGCTCTGGGCGAGGCTCGCCCCCGGTGCGGCCGACGCCACCCGTGCGCGCACGGCGGCCGGGTCGTCGCCGCGAGCAAGCATCCGCGCGCCACTCGATGCCAGCGATCCGAGCACGACCTGCTGGCCGATCACGTTGACCGCACCGAGGCACAGAGCCAGCACGAGCATGACGCTCGGCAGCACGACGGCGAACTCGGCGGTCACCGTGCCGCGTTCGCCGTCGCGGCCGCCCCTGCTCGGCTCAGCTGCCGACCGTGAGCGCACGGTGCACCAGGTCGGTGAGGATGCCCCGTACCTCGTCGCCCTTCAGGATCACGACCAGCAGTCCGGCGAAGCCCACGGCCGCCATCGTGGCGACCACGTACTCGGCGGTGGCCGACCCCGCCTCGCTGCTCAGGCGGCGGGCACGGACCCACACGGTTCGAATCGTATTCATCGGTTCTTCCCTCTCATCTCACGGGTTGCGGCGCGGGTGAATCGATGGTGTCGCGCACCGCCGGCCCCGCGCCGCGGCCCCGACTCTGATCGGTGGACAACGCGTCGAACCGGTGCCTGTGCGCGGAAAGACCGACCGGTCTCTTGACCGGCATTGGGGCCGCGGCTAACGTCAGTGCTCGTGTCTGTTCAGTCGGTGATCGCCGTGACCCCGGGGAGCCTTGCCTCGTCCGAGGCATAGCCGCTCGGGCCGGCCTTCGCCGACCCTTCCCGGTTTGATTCACGACCACCCCACACGACAGGCATGACCATGAACGACTCGAGCTGGAGCGATCGCGCGCTCCGCGACTTCATCACCCGCATCCGCGACCTCGACTTCGGCATGCACCTCGGCGAGGACGAGCGCGACGGGTTCATCCGCCAGGCCGAGGTGCGCCTCGTGCCCGAGGTGCGCCGGCGCGTCCTTGCGGAGATCGGCGCGACCATCGACGCCCACGGCGTCGCCTCTGTCGCGTTCGAGACCCTCGAGCAGGAGACCTGGGGAAAGCGCCACACCTGGCTGATGGTGACGACCGACCCGTGGGCGTTCCTGACCGACCTCGTCACCGACGAGGTGCGCGGAGCGTACAAGGCCAGCGCTCGCTCGCGCGCCGACGCGAAGCGGCTCAAGGGCATCGCTGAGGCGAGTCCGCGGGCCGAGCTCATGCCGACTCCCGAAGCCGTCGAGGTCGGGGAAACCGGCGAGCGCGACGACGTCGAAGAGGAGGATCCGGTGGCGTGAGCCGTTCGGGCATCCGTATCTAGGCGAGACGGATGCCCGAACCGGTGAGCAGCGCCACGAGCACCGGCACCACGCCGAGCAGCATGAAGGCCGGCAGCACGCACACCGAGAGCGGCACGACGAGCCGGACCGCGACGGATGCCGCGGCTGCGCGCCCCGCCGCATCGGCGTCGGCTCGGCGACGCTCGGCTTCGGCGAGCAGCAGTCCGACCGTCGGCGCGCCGGCTCGGGCCGCGAGGTCGAGCACGGCGTCGACGGCGGCCTCGTCGGCGTCGAGCGCGTCGCCGTTCAGGAATGGGGCGTGCTCGGCGAGGGCGCTCACGGCGAGCCCACGCGCGCGAGCCACCGACGTACCCGACTGCATCGCCACGGCAACAAGCTCGGGCAGCAGCCCCGGCACGAGCTCGCGCGGCTCGGCGGCAGCGAGCAGTCGGCCGCTCCACCGCCGCGAGCCGACCATCAGGGCGACACCGCCGCCGACGCACACCCATCCCACCGGAGTCGCCGTCAGCACATGCACGGTGTCGAAGCCGAGCAGCGCCCCGAACCCGAGCGCGACCAGCGGAAGCAGACCCACGAGCCTCGCTGTCGCCCGCGGCCCCGCGAAGGCGACGCCGAGCTCGCGATGCAAGGCAGCAGCCCGGCGGATGCTTGCCGCGAAGCCCGCCAGCGCCGCGCCCGGCGGCGCCCCCGACCTCATCGCCACCGACCACGTCGCCGCGAACAGACCCCACGCGACGGCCGGATGCCGCTCGGCTCGGCTCGGCGGCGCGTTCGCGCACTCCGCGGTGATCGCGGCGGCGACGTCGCGGGCACGAGCGGCGACGGCCGCCGCCACGGCGAGCACGCCGAACGTTGAGGAGCGCGCGGCACGCGCGTCGCGAAACGATCCCCCGCTGCGACCCTTTCGAGACGCCGGCTCCGCGGACTCCGCAAGGGTCGGGCTCGCCTCAGAGAGAAACCCCCATGCCCGCTCCGGCGTCACTCCCGCCGCGAGCAGCACGGCGAGGCGCTGCGCGACCGCGGCGACCTCGTCGAGAGCATCGGCGACGCCGTTCATCGCTCGACCACCTGGAGTCGGCCCGAGGCATCCGCCGTCAGCTCACCCATCGCCGCGATCACGCGACGCCCCTCGACTCGAGCCACGTGCACCACCAGGTCGATCGCGCTCGCGGCCTGACGCGCGACGGCGTCGGCCCCCAGCCCCGCAAGCGCGCCGAGCGCCTCGATGCGCGCGGGCACGTCGGCGAGCGAGCTCGCGTGCAGCGTTCCTGCGCCGCCGTCGTGGCCGGTGTTCAGCGCGGAGAACAGCTCGCGGATCTCCGCGCCGCGACACTCCCCCACGACGAGCCGGTCCGGGCGCATGCGCAGCGCCTCGCGCACGAGCCGCGCCAGACCGATCTCGCCCGCGCCCTCGAGGTTCGCCTGCCGCGCCTCGAGCGACACCACATGCGGGTGGCGCACCTGCAGTTCGGCGAGGTCCTCGATGATGACGATGCGCTCGCCCGGCGGCGCGAGCGCCAGCAGTGCGGCGAGCAGTGTGGTCTTCCCCGATCCGGTCGCGCCGGTGACCAGCAGGTTCTTCCGACCGACCACCGCCGCCGCGAGCGCCGCTCGCTGCGACTCGGTCGCGGTGCCCGCCGCCGCCAGCTCGTCGAGCGAGAGTCCCGCGGCGCGCGGCACGCGGATCGAGATCGCCGTGCCGCCCACGGAGACCGGCGGCAGCGCCGCGTGGACACGGATGCCGCTGCCGAGCCGCACATCGCCCAGGGGCGACGCCACGTCGAGGTGTCGCCCGCCGAGCGCGATCAGCCGCACCGCAAGAGCCTGCGCCTCGGCTTCGGGCAGCGGCCGCACGTCGTCGCGCCGCAGCCCTGCGCCCTCGTCGAGCCAGACCTCGCCGCCGGGCGCGACGAGCACGTCGGTCACCGCTGGCAGGGAGAGGTACGGCGCGAGCGGACCGAACGCGTCCGCCAGCTCGGCGTCGAGCGCGACGGAAGGAGGCGGCAGCCCGACGACGCCCCCGCGCGCGGCCTCGATCCCAAGGGAAGAGAGCGGCGGCCCGACCGCTCCCCCGGGCCCGCCCCGCGCCTGACTCGAAGCCGGGGGCGTCACCGTCGGGCCGCCGCGCGACCGCGACTGCGCCACGGCACGCCGCGGCACGAAGGGGGCCTGCGGTTCTGCGGCGGATCGATCGGTCACGTGAGGAACGCTAGGAAGAACCTCGGACGCCGCGCAGACCGGCGGGCTCTGAACGGTGGAGCAAGCATCCGCCCGCCGCCCTGTGAGCGGGAAGAGCGACCGAACCCGCCAACAGAACAAGCCCGTTAAACAGAAGGGGGCGGCACCAATTGGGGGGAACTGGTGCCGCCACAGCGACGCGATAGTTGGGGGGAACCACGCACGCCGCGAGCTCGTTGACCGAGCCGTGTTTCAGTGTACGCGATAGCGCACCAGGTGCAACATATTCAATCGTCGAGGTTCGAACGGTTGGTGGCGTAGGGTCAAAACCGCGGTCTCAGAGTCCCCTCGGCCGGCCCCATCCACGTCTCGCAAAGGAGCGAACACGCATGGTCGACACCATCGACAATCTGATGCACGAGTCTCGGCGCTTCCCGCCTGACGAGGCCTTCAGTGCGAATGCCGTGGCGACCCCTGCACTGTACGAGGCAGCGAGCGAAGATCGCCTCGCCTTCTGGGCCGAGCAGTCGAAGAGCCTGTTGCACTGGTCGAAGCCGTTCACTCGAACACTCGACTGGACGAACCCGCCCTTCGCGAAGTGGTTCGACGACGGCGAGCTGAACGTGGCCTACAACTGCCTCGACCGGCACGTGCTGGCCGGCAACGGCGACCGCGTGGCGCTCTACTGGGAGGGCGAGCCCGGCGACTCCCGTGCCGTCACCTACGCCGAGCTCACGGCCGAGGTGAAGAAGGCGGCGAACCTGCTGACCGCCCTCGGCGTGCGCGAGGGCGACCGGGTGGCGATCTACCTGCCGATGATCCCCGAGGCGATCGTCGCGATGCTTGCGGTGGCCCGCATCGGTGCCGTGCACTCCGTCGTCTTCGGCGGATTCTCGGCCGAGAGCCTGCGCGCCCGCATCGACGACGCCCAGGCGAAGCTCGTCATCACCGCCGACGGCGGCTGGCGCAAGGGCAAGGTCGCTCCGCTCAAGCCGGCGGTCGACGAGGCCCTCGCGATCGACCACGGCGACGGGCCGGCGAAGTCGGTCGAGCACGTGCTCGTCGTCAAGCGCGGCGAGAACCCCGTCGACTGGACCCCGGGGCGCGACCTGTGGTGGCACGACGAGATCGCCCAGGTGAGCGACGAGCACATGGCGAAGCCGTTCGCGGCCGAGCATCCCCTGTTCATCCTGTACACGTCCGGCACCACGGGTAAGCCGAAGGGCATCCTGCACACCACGGGCGGATACCTGACCCAGGCTGCCTACACCCACAAGAACGTCTTCGACCTGCACCCCGAGAGCGACGTCTACTGGTCGACGGCCGATATCGGATGGATCACCGGCCACTCCTACGTCGTCTACGGCCCGCTCGCCAACGGCGCCACCGAGGTGATCTACGAGGGCACCCCCGAGACGCCCGAGCCCGGCCGCTGGTGGGACATCATCGAGAAGTACAAGGTGACCCTCTTCTATGCGGCGCCCACCGCGATCCGCGGCTTCATGAAGCAGGGCCGCCAGATCCCGCAGTCGCGCGACCTGTCATCGCTGCGCCTGCTCGGCTCGGTCGGCGAGCCGATCAACCCTGAGGCCTGGGTCTGGTACCGCGAGATCATCGGCGACAACAAGACCCCCGTCGTCGACACGTGGTGGCAGACCGAGACCGGCGCGATCATGGTCAGCGCCCTGCCCGGCATCACCACGCTGAAGCCGGGCAGCGCGCAGGTCCCGCTTCCCGGCATCTCGGTCGATGTGGTGACGGATGCCGGGGAATCCGTCGGCCCCGACGAAGGCGGCTTACTCGTCATCACGGAGCCGTGGCCGTCGATGGCGCGCGGCATCTGGGGCGACCCCGACCGCTTCATCGCCACCTATTGGGAGATGTTCAAGGACCGCGGCTACTACTTCGCCGGCGATGGCGCCCGGAAGGACAAGGACGGAGAGATCTGGCTGCTCGGCCGCGTCGACGACGTCATGAACGTCTCCGGTCACCGGCTCTCGACCGCCGAGATCGAGTCGGCGCTCGTCTCGCACCCGCTCACGGCGGAGGCGGCCGTGGTCGGGGCATCCGATGACACCACCGGTCAGGCCGTGGTCGCGTTCGTGATCGTCAAGGACTCGCAGCGCGAGAACGCCACCTCGCCCGACGAGGTCGCCCTCGAGCTGAGGAACCATGTGGCGCAGCAGATCGGCCCCATTGCCCGGCCCCGGCAGGTGTTCGTCGTGAACGAGCTGCCGAAGACCCGCTCAGGGAAGATCATGCGCCGCCTGCTGCGTGACGTGGCCGAGGGCCGCGAGGTCGGTGACACCACCACTCTCGCCGACACGGCGGTCATGCAGGTCATCGCGAAGGCGGTCAACTAGCGCGGGCGCGACACCGCGGTGTCTGTCGCCTGGGGCTCACGTTTTCGCGAATAACGTGAGCCCCAGCGGCATTCTTCCTCACGTCTCTCCCTGCACAGGGGTGGACCATGCAGAGCCCTCCACAATTGAGCGCCACCATGAAGGGGCGGATGCCTGAGCCCGACGATCCTGTCAGGCATGACACCCACCCAATACCTCGACCTCAACGCCGGCTTCGGCACTCGGGGCAAGCTGCGCGACCTTGGCTGGACCGATCCGCAGCTCCGCCGCTTCGTCGCGTCCGGACAGCTCATCGCAATCGGCAGGCACGTCGTCGCCCGACGAGCCGCAAACCCGGAACTGCTCCGCGCCGTACGCCTCGGCAGCAGACTCGCCTGCGTCAGTGCAGCACTTCATCGTGGGCTCTGGGCTATTGACGACGAGAAATTCCACGTGGCACCGCGCGCCCTCAACTCGCATGCAGCCCCCGACGAGGTGACGCCGCCGGCTGTGCTGCACTGGACCAGGCATCCCGTGGACCCTGTCGGTGACCTGTTCGCGCTGGAATCCGTCGTCAACATGCTCATGCACGTCGCGAAGTGTCAGCCCGTTGAGTACGCGGTCGCGGTATTCGACTCCGCAGTGCGCCAGGGTCAGATCCACATCGACGAGTTGCGCGCTTTGGCGAAGGTGTACGGGGGCCGCTTCCGGCGAGTCGTGGCGCTGACGAGCACGCAATCCGACTCGGGCATCGAGTCCATCGCGCGGGTACGGCTCTTCTGGGCGGGCATCGCCACCAGGGAACAGGTGAAGATCGACGGCCACCCGGTCGACTTGCTGATCGGCGATCGGCTGATCATTCAGCTCGACGGCAAGCAGCACCTGACGGATCCCGTGCAGCTCGCGCGCGATCGGGCTCAGGATCGGCGGCTGAAGCGCATGGGGTACACGGTGCTGAGATACGGGTATGCCGAGGTCATCTTCGCGTGGGCCGATGTGGCTGAGGAGATCGGGCGGACCATCGCGCAGCGGCTCCACCTCTGGTGACCCTCGAAGCGCCTGCGGTGGAAACCGCGTGGGGCGCACGAAATCTCCGAAAACGTGCGCCCGAGAGCGATTCCACCGCGGAACCCCCGGGGGGTTAAACGAACTCGAGGACCAGCTCGACCTCGACCGGCGAGTCGAGCGGCAGCACCGCCACGCCGACCGCCGAGCGAGCATGCGCCCCGATCTCCGGGCCGAAGACGGCGCCGAGCAGCTCAGAGGCGCCATTGACGACCCCGGGCTGACCGGTGAAAGAGGGGTCGGATGCCACGAACCCGACGACCTTCACCACCTGGGTGATCCGGTCGAGAGACCCGAGCACCGAGCGCGCCGCCGCCAGCGCGTTGATGGCGGCAGTCCGCGCATAGTCATGAGCGTCAGAGGCAGGAACGAGCCCGTGCCCGTCGCCGACCTTCCCGGTCGCGGGCAGAGCGCCCTCCACAAGAGGCAGCTGCCCCGCCGTGTAGACGTAGGAACCTGACACGACGGCGGGAACATATGCCCCGGCCGGCGCCGGGACGGACGGCAGCACGATGCCCAGTGAGGCAAGCGTCGATTCAGCAGGCATCCGCACGCCTCAACTCTCGGCAACCGGCCGCTTGAAGAACGCGATCAACCCGCCCTCAGCCGAGGTGATCACCTGTACGAGTTCCCACCCCTCTGAACCCCAGTTGTTCAAGATCGCGGTCTCGCGGTGAAGTAGAAGGGGCGTCGTGACGTATTCCCAGCGGGGCAACGGATCTCCTCAGAATCGGGCGCGAGCACGCGCTGGCGAGCAAGTTGCCAGCCAGTCGCCTGTAACCTGCATCCTATGTCTGCCCGAAAACTCACTGCCAGAGGTGTGCTCGGCGGGCTGCTCGGCTTCGTTGCGATGAGCGCGGTGGCCGGTCTGCTCGTCGCTGCAGCGGTCACACCTGCTGTCGCGGTGACCGGCATGGCTGCGAACAACAGCATCGGCGTGTTCCAGGGCCTGCCCGAATACTTGAAGATCGACTCCCTGGCGACGCGTTCGACGATGTACGCGAAGCAGGGCGGCAAGGACGTGCCGATCGCGACGTTCTACTCGCAGAACCGCATCGTCGACACCTGGGACCAGATCAACCAGATCACCAAGGACGCAGCGGTCAGCACAGAGGACCCGCGCTTCTACTCCCACGGCGCGATCGACGTGCAGGGCACGACGCGCGCCCTGGTGAACGACCTGCTCAACAAGAGCGGCGAGACGCAGGGCGGCTCGTCGATCACCCAGCAGTACGTGAAGAACGTGCGCCTGCAGACCTGCGAGAAGTACAACGTCCTCCCTGACGACACCGGCACGGCTGAGCAGCAGCAGGCGGCGCAGGCGGCGCTGACGAAGAAGTACCAGGACTGCTACAACAGCTACACCGACGCGACCGGCCTCGACGGCCTCTCGCGCAAGGTGCAAGAGATGAAGCTCGCCATCGGTGTCGAGAAGAAGTACAACAAGCAGGACATCCTGCTCGGCTACCTCAACATCGCGGGCTTCGGCGGCCAGGTCTACGGCATCGAGTCGGCCGCGCGCTACTACTTCAACACCACCGCCGCCCAGCTCAACCTGCAGCAGGCGGCCACGCTCATCGCGATCGTCAACAACCCGAACAACCTGCGCATCGACCTGCCGAACAACAAGCTGAACGGCACGGCGAACGGCTTCAAGGCGACACTCGACCGCCGCAACTACGTGCTGCGCTCGATGCTCAAGGCCAAGACGATCACGCAGCAGCAGTACGACGACGCGGTGAAGACGAAGATCGAGCCGACGATCACGCCGCAGCCTTCCGGCTGCGCCCAGGCCGCCGGCCAGGACGCAGCGTTCTACTGCGACGCGGTTATGTACGAGATTCAGCACAACCCGGTGTTCGGCAAGACGCAGGACGATCGGGATGCCCTGCTGAACCACGGCGGGCTCAACATCTACACGGCGCTGAACCTCGACCTGCAGAGCCAGGCGCAGCAGGCGCTCAGCAGCTACATCCCGCCGAGCGACCCGAGGTTCAACATCGGCGGCGCCGACGTGTCGGTCGAGCTCAACACGGGCCGTGTCGTGCTCGCCGTGCAGAACCGGCCGTTCAACCCGACGACCACGTCACAGGGCAATTCGACGCAGACCGCCTACACCTTCGACTACAACCACGGCGGGTCAAGCGGATTCCAGACCGGGTCGACCTACAAGGCGTTCAGCCTCGTCGAATGGCTGAAGGCCGGGCACGCCCTCAACGACATCGTCAACGCCCCCGTCAGCCGGGCGACGATCCCGCAGAGCAAGTACCACAGCTCGTGCGACACCCCGAACGGCCCCGCCTGGCAGCTGAAGAACGACGAATCGGGCGAGGGCGGCCCGATGACGGTGCTGAAGGCGACCGCCCTGTCGATCAACACCGCCTTCGCGGTGATGGGCGAGCAGTTCGACCTGTGCTCGCTGCGCAACGACGCGGCCGCGCTCGGCGTGAAGCCCGCGTACCCGTACGAGCAGCAGTACAACTCCAAGGGTGTGCTGGTGAATGTCACCGACGCCAACGGCAAGCCAGTGCCGGCACAGCTCGCCGACAACCCGTCGTCGATTCTCGGCACCAACTACGTCTCCCCGCTCGACATGGCGGTCGCGTACGCCGGCATCGCGAACGGCGGCAAGACCTGCAGCCCCATCTACATCGACAAGGTGACGGATGCCACGGGCAAGGATCTGCCCGTTCCGCAGACCACCTGCACCCAGGCCATCGACCCGAAGATCGCGGCCGGCGTGACCTACGCCCTCGCCAACGGCCCGCTGGTCGGCTCCGGCACGGGTGCCGCCGCGAACCCGAAGGACGGCGTCCCGATCATGGGCAAGACCGGTACGGCCAACGGCAAGGACGGTGAGCCCGGCGTGCAGAACTGGCTCGTCACCTCGACGACCAAGGTCGCGAACGCCACCTGGGTCGGCAACGTCTCGGGCAACTACGCCTTCCAGGACTTGACGTTCAACCACGTCCAGGGCCGCAACGTGAAGTTCCCGATCGCGAAATCGATCCTCACGAACCTCGACAAGACGTACGGCGGCGACGCGTTCCCGACGCCCGATGCGCTCAGCGTGAACGGCCCGCAGGTCGGCATCCCCGATCTCTCGGGGAAGACGCCGCAGCAGGCGCAGCAGGTGCTCGAGGGCCTCGGCTTCGTCTTCGCCGACGGCGGCCCGCAGCCGGGCTCGCAGCCCGCCGGCACCGTGCAGAGCACGAACCCGCCCGCAGGATCGAAGCTCAGCAAGGGCTCGACCGTGACGATCTACGAGTCCGACGGCAGCCAGGTGCTCGTGCCCGATGTGACGGGCAAGAAGCTGACGGATGCCGTCGCGACACTCATGGCGGCGGGCCTGACGCCGCAGGTGCCCGGTGGCGTCAGCGACCCGAACGGCACGGTCACTGCCGAGAACCCGGGCGCGAACACGCCCGTGAACAAGGGCACAGCTGTACAGCTGCAGGTGCAGCCGAGCGGTGGCGCAGGTGGCGGCCAAGGCGGCGGTGGCGGGCCCGGCGGCGGCCAAGGCGGCGGCCCGGGAAAGAACCCGTAGCCATGACCCGCAGCCCCCTGCGCACTCTCGGCGCCGCCGCACTCGCGGTCGGCGCCGTCGGCGCTGCGACCTTCGCCTACGCCTCGCTGATCGAGAGGAAGCAGTTCACGCTGCGCGAATTCACCGCGCCGGTGCTGCCGGCGGGGGCCGAACCGATCAGGGTGCTGCACCTGAGCGACCTGCACATGGCGGCGTGGCAGCGCGAGAAGCAGGTGTGGCTGACGAAGCTGGCACAGCTCAAGCCCGACCTCATCGTCGACACGGGTGACAACCTCGGTCATGAAGACGGACTGATCGGCATCCGCGCAGCCCTCGAGCCGTTCAAGGGTGTGCCCGGTGTGTACGTGTGGGGGTCGAACGACTACTTCGGGCCGAGCCCCCGCAACCCGGTGAAGTACTTCACGGGGCCGAGCAGGCTGCACCCGAAGCCGACCTCGCTCGACATCGCGGGTCTGAAGGCGTATCTCGACGGGCTCGGGTTCACCGACCTCAACAACACGGCAACGGCGATCGAGATCAAGGGCACGCGGCTCGAGTTCTTCGGCGTCGACGACCCGCACCGCCACTACGACGACCTCGATGCTGCGGCGGATGCCTTGGCCGGCGTGGCGGCAGAGGGAAGGTCCGTGCGCATCGGCGTCGCCCACGCCCCCTACCAGTACGTGCTCAACAGCTTCATCGACCACGGTGCGCGCCTGATCTTCGCCGGCCACACGCACGGCGGCCAGGTGTGCGTGCCGGGCTGCGGTGCGCTCGTCACGAACTGCGACCTGCCGCGCAAGCAGGCGAAGGGGCTCAGCATGTGGCGCCACCAACTGCGCTCGGCATACCTGCACGTGAGCGCGGGCCTCGGCACGTCGATCTACGCGCCGGTGCGCTTCGCGTGCAAGCCCGAGGCGACGCTGCTGACCCTGGTCCCTGAGGGCCAGGCATCCGTCTAGCCGCTCACGTAACGCATGCACAACGTTCAGCGCGCACTCGGGCGCCCTCTAGGGAAGCTTTGATTCGGCCCGGTTAGCCTGAACCGATGTCTTTGTCTGGGTCGGAAGCCGGTCGCCGCACGAGGCTCGCCAAAGCACTTGGCGGCTTCCTCGGCATGAGCGCCATCGCGGGGGTTCTCGTCGGCGTGCTCATCGCGCCGGCGGCGATCGCGGGCACGACGGTGACGAAGTCGGGCATCGAGTCGTTCAACGCTCTGCCCGACTACCTCAAGATCGAGGCGCCCGACCAGTACACGACCTTCTACGCGACGCAGAACGACCAGTGGGTCAAGATCGCGCAGTTCTACTACCAGAACCGCATCGACGTTCCGTGGGACCAGGTCTCGCAATCCGTCAAAGACGCGGCCGTCGCCACCGAGGACCCGCGGTTCTACTCCGAGGGCGGCGTCGACGTGCTCGGCATCCTGCGCGGTGCGGCGAGCACGGTGTCGGGGAATGGCACGCAGGGCGGCTCCTCGATCACGCAGCAGTACGTGAAGAACGTGCTGGTGCAGCGATGCGAGGCCGACTACCCGATCGACGCGAACGCGAGCACCAAGGTGCGGACTGAGCAGCAGAAGAAGCTCAGCGCGTGCTATCAGGATGCCGCGGGGGTGACTGTCCCGCGGAAGATCCAAGAGATCCGCTACGCGACGGGCGTCTCGAAGCAGTACTCGAAGCAGCAGATCCTGCTCGGCTACCTGAACCTCGTCGGCTTCGGCGGCCAGGTCTACGGCGTGCAGGCGGCCGCCCAGTACTACTTCAACACGACGGCGGCGAAGCTCGACCTGAACCAGTCGGCGACGCTCGTCGCGATCCTCAACAACCCGGCGAACCTGCGCATCGACCAGACCAAGGCGCAGAACCCGGGCAGCAACCCCGAGAACGGCTTCAAGGCGACGAAGGACCGCCGCGACTACGTGCTCGACCGCATGGTCAAGAACCACAAGATCACGCAAAAGCAGGCCGACGACACGAAGAAGCAGCCGATCACGCCGACGATCACCCCGACGCCGACGGGCTGCACGAGCGCGCAGGCGAACGACGCGGGATTCTTCTGCGACTACGTGCAAGACACGATCCTGAACGACACGACCTTCGGCAAGACCGCGGCCGACCGCGAGCGCTTCTTCCGCCGCGGCGGCATCAACGTGTACACGACGCTGAATCTCGACCTGCAGAACACGGCGCAGGCGTCCCTCGACCAGTACATCCCCCATTCCACGGGCGACCCGAGCTTCCCGCTCGGAGCCTCGAACGTGTCGATGGAGGTCGGCACCGGCCGCGTGGTCACGATGGTGCAGAACAAGACCTACAGCGCGGGCGCCACCAGCGACCCCGGGGCGACGTCGCTCAACTACAACACCCCGTACGCGTACGGCGGTTCGAGCGGATTCCAGACGGGGTCGTCGTTCAAGCCGTTCGTGCTCGCGGAGTGGCTCGAGCAGGGGCATACGCTCTATCAGTCGGTCAACGGGTCGAGTACGACGTTCGCCTACAACAAGTACCAGACACAGTGCAACTCGACCGCGCCGTACCAAAGCTACGGCACATTCTCGGTGAAGAACGACACGCCGTCCGAGAATGGCGTGCGCACGGTGCTGCAGGGCACGGCGCAGTCGATCAACACGATCTACATGATGATGGCGCAGCAGCTGAACCTGTGCGACGTGCATCACCTGGCTCAGTCGATGGGCGTCGACGTCGCGAACCCCAACAAGAAGACGGGTGGCGGCACCTGGTCGACGTCACCGACAAGCGCCATCGGCACCAACAACGTGTCGCCGATCCAGATGGCGCAGGCCTACGCAGCCTTCGCCAACGGCGGCATCACCTGCACTCCGATCGTGATCGACAAGATCACGCGGACGGATGACGGTTCGAACGTCGCCGTGCCGAAGACCAAGTGCACGCAGACGATTCCGAAGGACATCGCGGACGGCGTGATCTACGCCCTCAAGACCGTGCTCACCGGCAACGGCACAGGCGTGCTCGCGAACCCGCACGACGGGGTGCCGCTGTTCGGCAAGACCGGTACTTCCAACGACGCCATTCAGAACTGGATCGTCACTTCGAGCTCGAAGGTCGCGCAGGCGACCTGGGTCGGCAACCTCCAGCAGAACCCGAGCAAGAGCCTGCGCAAGACGGGCTTCCGCGGGGTGACGAATCACCGGTATGTGCAGGGCGGCGACGCGAAGCTGGTCGTGGCTGAGCCGATCATCGCGGCCCTGAACAAGGTGTACGGCGGCGAGAACTGGGACGCTCCCCCGTCGAGCATGCTCTACGGCAAGAACTACAAGCCACCGGTGACGACGGCCCCGACCGCACCGGCGACGACGCCTGCTCAGCCGACGCAGCCCACGCAGCCGACCCAGCAGCAGCCGACCCAGCCGGCCGAGCCGCAGAACCCGGTCGTCCCCCTCCCCACCCCCAGCGGCTAGCCCCTCGATTCGAACCCCGCCCCCGAATCGGCTAGACTGGCGGAGGCCTTCGGGCCACTCGGGGTGTGGCGCAGTTTGGTAGCGCGCTTCGTTCGGGACGAAGAGGTCGTGGGTTCAAATCCCGCTACCCCGACCAAAAACTTGCATAATGCAACGGCGGAAGCCCTCCCTTCGGGGAGGGCTTCCGCCGTTTCCGCACGCGGTTCTTTGACGAAGAGCTCGTGCTCACACCGGCGCGCGATCCTCCTCAAGGATGATTTTCGACCCTATTCTGTCGTTTAGGTTCCGCCCGCCGGTCGATGGGCGGCATCGTTGACCCAGTGGCGCCAGCGCGCACCCGCACAGGAGCGATCCAGGCGCGCTGCCCCTCGGGGAAGCCCACCACTCGACAAGGAGACGCGACCCGTATGACCGCAGCTTCCCCGGGCGTCGTGCGACGCTGGGTGTTCCCCATCCTCCGCATCCTGGTGTTCGCCGCCATCGGCGTCGCGCTCGTGAAGCTGGCCTTCTTCAACGGCGCGACCTCAGGCAGCGACCAGATCGTGCCGACCGGCGCCGTCAGCGATCCGGTCACGACGGTCCACACGGGGTCCATCCACAACGACGTCAGCCTCTCGGCGACGGTGTTCCCTGACGCAGCGGTGCCTGTGCGCGCGAGCGTCACGGGTGAGATCACCAAGGTCTCGGCGACCGCAGGGCAGCACGTCGACGGCGGCACCGCCCTCGTCACGATCAAGCAGACCATCGAGTCGACCGGAACGGTCACGAAGAACCAGACGACGACCGATCCGGATACGGGCGAGGTCACGACCACTCCGATCACGGAGCCCGCACCGCCGGTCATCAAGTACGTCGTCGTCCCGGCCGGCGCAGCCGGCACCCTGTCCTCCCTCACGGCGCTCGTCGGTCAGGAGGTCGCGGTGGGTGACGTGCTCGCGCAGGTCGCCCCGCCGACCTTCAACGTCTCTGGCACGATCGCCGCCGTCGACCAGTACCGGCTTCTCTCGAAGCCGACGGAGGCGCAGGTGACGATTTCCGGCGGCCCCGAACCGTTCACCTGCACCGGGCTGACGATCAGCGCGCCGCTCGCCGGCTCGACGGGCGGCGCGGGTGACTCTAGCGCCCCGGCCGGCGACACCTCTGCCGACAGCTCGGGGTCGCCGGCCACCGGCGGCCCGACCGTGCGCTGCGCCGTGCCCGCCGACACGACGGTCTTCGCCGGCCTCGCGGCAAAGGTCAAGATCAGCGCCGGCTCCGCCGACGACGCCCTTCTGGTGCCCGCAACGGCGGTGGAAGGCGCGGGGGCGGCGGGCACCGTCTATCTTCCGGGCGCCGACGGCGCCGCGCCGACACCCGCCAAGGTGCAGCTCGGCATCTTCGACGGCACCTCGGTGCAGATCGTGTCCGGCCTCAAGAAGGGCGACGAGATCCTCGAGTTCGTGCCGTCGAAGTCCGACGAGCAGCACGCCGCACAGGCAGGATTCGGCGGCTGATGGCGATCCTCGAGCTCGAGGGCGTCACGCGCGTCGTGCCGATCCCCGATGACGAGCCGTTGCACATTCTTCGTGGCGTCGATCTCGTGGTCGACGCCGGCGAGCACGTCTCGATCGTCGGCCGCAGCGGCTCGGGCAAGTCGACCCTGCTCAACATCCTCGGCCTGCTCGACGAGCCGAGCGACGGCAGCATCGTCTTCGACGGTGTGCCCGTGCGGCGCATGTCGGCGGCGGCCCGCGACCGGCGGCGCGGCCGCGAGGTGGGCTTCATCTTCCAACAGTTCAACCTGCTGCCGGGGCGCACGGCAGTCGAGAACGTCGCCACGCCCCTGCTCTACGCGCATCCGCGTCAGTTCTGGCGACGCCGCCGGCTCGCCCTCGACATGCTCGATCGCGTCGGGCTCGGTGAGCGCACCGAATGGGTGCCGAGCCGGCTCTCCGGCGGCGAACAGCAGAGGGTCGCGATCGCGCGCGCACTGGTGCGCGGGCCGCGTGTCATCCTCGCCGACGAGCCGACCGGCGCGCTCGACATCGACACCGGACGTGCCGTGATGAGCCTTCTCGACGAGGTCGCCCGCGACACCGGCGCCGCCCTCGTCACGATCACGCACGACCCCGACATCGCCGCGCTCGCGAGCCGCCGCTACCGCCTCGAAGACGGCGTGCTGCGCCCGGCGCTCGCAGAGGTCGCCTTATGAGAGCCATCACGGGGCCGATCAGCGTGCTGGTGGAGGCCTGGGCGGAGTTCCGCGTCTACCGTGCCCGCGTCCTCATGTCGATCATCGGCGTCGCCGTCGCGATCATGGCACTCACCGCGATCGCGGCCATCTCGGCCGTCGCGCAGCAGGCCGTCGTGGAAGACATGGAGCGCGGCAGCGGGCGCCCCGCGATGCTCAGCATCAATCCGCCGTACACCGACGACGGAAACCCCGCCGTTCCCGTCACCGCCTTCGACGCGCAGGTCAGGAACGAGCTGAAGCGCTACGACATCCGCTACTGGAGCCGCCAGGGCTCTCCCCAGATCACGCTGCGCGGCCTGCCGGACGACGTCTACCTGCAGTCGTCCACGGTCGACGCGGCGTACGGCACGATGTTCCGCACCCGCATGGTCGAAGGTTCCTGGTTCTCCGCGCAGGACAGCCGACGGCTGGTGCCCGCCGTGGTCATCAACGAGGGCCTCTGGAAGGTTCTCGGCAGTCCCGACCTGCGCACGCATCCGGTCGTCCACCTGTCGAGCCCCACGGCGATCGACGCGGTCGTCGTCGGCGTCGCCTCCGGCGGAGACGCGCACTACACGCAGCTGTGGATGCTCTACGACGCGTACACGGCGCTCGTGCCCGCTGATTCGCCCACACAAGACGGCAACCAGGTCAGCTATCTCGCCTGGGTGCCGCCGCATCACGCCTCCGCGCTGTCGCAGCGTTTGGGCGCCGATCTGTCGCGCGCTGCGGGCGATGGGATGACCGTGGATGTCGGCCGTCAGGACTATCAGTCGGGCGGCGGCAGCGACCCGCTGCTCTTCGTCAAGGTCGTCGGCGGGGCGGCGGCCGGCCTGATCCTGCTGCTCGGAGCCCTCGGGCTGCTGAACATCTCGATGGTGACGGTGCGGGCGCGAATCCGCGAGATCGGCATCCGCCGCTCGTTCGGCGCGACCGCCGGCCGCGTCTTCGCCGGCGTCATGATGGAGAGCGTCGTCGCGACGGCGGTGGCCGGCATCGTCGGGGTGATGGCGGCGATCCTCGCCCTCGAGAACCCGCTCGTCTCGGGCTTCCTCCGGCGGCAGGGGCTGCAAGACATCCCCGCGTTCCCGCTGTCGGCCGCCGCGCTCGGCCTGCTCGTCGCCATCGGTGTCGGCGCTCTCGCGGGGCTGCTGCCGGCTCTCGTCGCGGTGCGGGTCAAGCCGATCGACGCCATCCGATACTGAACACGGCAGTGCCCGGCGCAGCATTCCGTTGCTGCGCGACAACAAATCCCCCCTGTTGCGGCTGACGAATGCTCTGTTTGCATAGTGCATCGGATGCCTGGGCCGACTAGGTTTCATGCATGGCACGCCCGAAGTCATCCCGAGCAGCGTTGCTCGACTCGATCTTTGAAGAGATCAATGTGATCACCCGCCGCGGCACCGCTCGCGCCCGCCGACTGGCAGCCCCGCTCAGCTACGTCGAGCACTCGCTGCTGCAGTTCATCGGCTCCACCCCCGGGTGCCGCGCCACCGACATCGCGAGCTCCTTCCACCTCAACCGCTCCACCGTGTCGCGGCAGGTGTCGGCGCTGCTCGACCACGGGTTGGTCGAGTACACGGCGCGCAGCGAGGACTCCCACCACCGCGGCCGCGAGCTCGCGCTCACCGCCGACGGCAAGCAACGGCTCGCCTCGGCCCGGGGTGAGCAGCGGAAGGCGTCGTTCGAACGGCTCGCCGACTGGAGCGACGATGAGCTGTCGCAGTTCGCCAAGCTGCTCGACCGCTACAACCTGAAGGAGCCGCGGGTTTAGCCCTGCAGCGACCGCACGATCTCCAGCGAGCGCTTCCGGTTCTCGAGCGTGGCGCCCGCAGGCTGCACCATGAGCTCGTCGACGCCCGTCGACGCGAGCAGCGACTCGAGCTGGGCGCGCACCTGGTCGGGCGTGCCGACCGCTTGGCGCGCGTTGCGGTGGGCGATGAACTCCTCCTCCAGAGGCGAGAAGGAATAGGCGAGCGCCTCGTCGATCGACACCGGCGACGGCTTCTGCCCCTGACGCATGCGGATGAACGAGATCGCACCGGGCAGCATCTCGCGGCGGACGACGTCGGCCGAGGCATCCGTGATCACCGTCACCGCGATCATCGAGTGCGGTGCCTCCAGGAATCCGCCCTCACGGAAAGAGTCGCGGTAGATCTCGAGCGCGCGCTCTGTGTTGTCGCCCGAGAAGTGGTGGGCGAACGCGAACGGCAGGCCGAGCGTGCCCGCGAGCTCGGCCGAGAAGCCCGACGAGCCGAGCAGCCAGATCTCCGGGGCGTCGCCGAGGCCGGGCACCGCGAGCAGCTGCGCCATCGGGTTGTTCGGCGACATGCCGTGGAAGAAGCCGATGAGGTCCATCAGCTCGCGCGGGAAGGCGGAGGCGTCGAGCCCCTCCTGCGTGCGGCGCAACGCGAACGCGGTGACGCCGTCGGTGCCGGGCGCGCGGCCGATGCCGAGGTCGATGCGGTCACCGTAGAGCGCGCGCAGCGTGCCGAACTGCTCGGCCACGACGAGCGGGGCGTGGTTCGGCAGCATCACGCCGCCCGAGCCGACGCGCATCGTTTGCGTGGCCGCGGCGACCGCCCCGATCAAGATGGCGGGCGACGACGAGGCGATGCCCGGCATGCCGTGGTGCTCCGCGAACCAGTAGCGGCCGTAGCCGAGCGGCTCGGCGTGCTGCGCCAGCGCGATCGAGCCGGCCACCGCGTCGGCATTCGTCTGCCCGAACCCACGCCAGGCGAGGTCGAGCACGTTCAGGGGCACATCAGTGAGCGCAGTCATCATTATCGGCAACAGGGCAGAGCGGTGGCGGATTCCTCACCGTGCCGATTCGATAGAAGAAGCTATTCTGAGCATATGTCATCTTTTGTTCGGCGAATGGCGGTGGCGGCCCTCGGCGTCGTCCTGCTCGTGGTGGCAGGCATCGTGCTATGGCCGACGCACCCGAACGCCTCCTGGTTGTTCGGCGACGCCGACCGACTGCTCACCCCGCTGGTCGGCGACGGGCTGCCGGGCATCCTGCTGCACTTCGGCGCGCTCGAGCTGGCCGCGAACATCGCGATGTTCGTCCCGCTCGGCTTTCTGGGCACGCTCGCCCTGCCCCGCCGCGGCTGGTGGGTAGCGCCGGTCGCATGCTTCGCGCTGTCCGTCACGATCGAGATGACCCAGTTGCTGCTCCTGCCCGATCGCACGTTCTCACTGCGCGACATCGTCGGGAACACCCTCGGGGGCCTGCTGGGCACGGTCCTCGCCGCTGCTGCTCGTGGAATCGCGGGCGCGGTCACCCGGCGTCGGCGCAGCACGGCCGTGGAATGATGCCCGGGTCAGCGCCTTCTGCTGCGCGGGCGGCGACGAACCGCCGCGACGGCCCAGAGCACGACGCCGAGGCCGGCCGCGACGCCGGCCCCCCACAGTGTGCGGTAGTCGATCGTCGTTCCGGTCTTCGCCAGCCCCGCCGCGACCGGTTTCGGGTCGACCGCACCGCACGCGGCGGTCACGGTGACAGTGCCGTATGCGGCGTTCTGCGTCCCCGGCTCGACGAGGTTGACGTTGTAGACGCCGCCCGCCCCGTGCCCGAAGTCGAGCGAGAACGCCGCGCCGCCGTCGCTGGAGCTCGTGATCTGCTTACTGACCTGCGCCGCGGTGAACATCGCGAACGTCGGCGATGCGGATGCACCCGAGACCGACAGCGTCAGTGCGACATTGCTGTCGAAGGTGTGAGCCGGAATCTGGCGAGTCAGGCTGCTGCACGAAGCGATCGACGCGGACCACGGGTCGGGCTTGAGCGGCGTGTAGGGCGCGGGGTCCGCCTGCGCGGCGAACGGAACGACAACGGCGAGCAACGCGGCCGCGCCAACCGCGGCAGCTGAACGAGAGAGTACGTGCATCGTGATCACATCCGGACATACCTGAGTTTTTCTCAGTTTATGAATGGATGCTTCAGCGCAAATCCCCCCGATGGGGTAACACTCCGACGGGGGTCAGGTGATGTGCGCACAAAAAACCGCTCCCCCCGGAAGATCTCCGAGGGGAGCGGTCGAGATGGTGCGATCGGCGCTCAGGCCTGAGCGTTCTCCGCTTTGCCGTCACGCTTGCGGTTCATGTTCCGCACGACGATGAACCCGCCGCCCAGCGCGACCAGGCCGACAGCACCCCACACGGTGGCGAGCGAGATGTAGGTACCGGTGGTGGCCAGGCCGCTCGACGCGCCGGCGGCCGAGGTGCCGGGGTCGAGGGTCGCCGTTGCGACGTGGCCGTCGGCGTCGGTCACCGTCGCGGTGATCGGTGCGCTGGCGCTCGCGGGCACGGTCACCGGAATGCTGGCAGCACCGGTGCTGGTTGCGGTTCCCGCGGCGTAGGGACCGGAGGTGGCGGCGAGGAACGCGGCCGAGGTCGGCACCGGGCCTGCACTCGTGAACGTGATCGTCAGCGTCGAGCCGGGCGTGAACACGCCGGGGCTGAAGGTGATGGTGATGGTGCCGCCGGGCGTGATCGTGATGGTGACGGCCGCCGGAACGCCCGGCGTGTACGTGTCGGCGGCGTTGGCCGCAACAGGAGCGGCGAAGACCGCGCCGACGACGATCGACGACGCTGCGACGATCTTGGTGAGCTTGTTCATGTTCGGGGCCCCCTGATAGCTGTTGACGGATCAGATTTCGGCTCTGAACAGTCGAAGCCCCGGGTTGGGACACCCACAGCAAGCGAGCCGGCACCTGCTACACGCGTTTGAGTGTAACCGGCTGTGTGAAGCCTGAATAGGGGGTGGTGTTTCGCGCAGGTTAATCCGTATAAGGCCGCGGGTGAACTTCCGCGCGAAAAAGCGGGGCGAAGCACAAATGCTTCGCCCCGCCAGAATGTCGGAAAGTGACGGCGAGTTACGCCGCGTGGGCCGCCGCCGGGCGGTCCTTGCGGCGAACCGCGACGCGCACCGCGATGAGACCGCCACCCAGCGCGAGCAGCCCGACCGCGCCCCAGATGGTCGCGATGGAGATGTACGTGCCGGTGGTGGCGAGGTTCGAGCCCGCGCCGGTGCCGGCAACCGCGATGGTCGCGGAAACGACGTGGCCGGTGGCAGCGTCGGTGACGGCGACCTGGATTGCGCTGCTGGCGTCTGCCGGAACGGTGGCGCGCAGCACGGCAGAGCCGGTGCCGCTGGCCGTACCGGTGATCGGGTTGGACTGAGCCGCGACGAAGACCGCGGGGCTCAGGGTTCCCGTGGCGGGGACGTCACCCGTGCTGGAGAACACGGCTGAGATCGAGCCACCATCGGTGAAGGTGTGGTCGCCGAAGTTGATGGTCACAGCCGCGCCCGGCGCAACGGCGCCCGCTCCGCTAGGGCCGGTGACGACCGGCGTGGTCGGCGGCGTGTAGTCAGCCGCGTTCGCGGCAACAGGGCCGGCGAAGATGCCGCCGGCGACGATGGCTGAGGCGATGAGCGTCTTGGTGAGGTTCTTCATAGTCGGTTCTCTCGATCTGCTGTGGAGCGCCACACCGCCGAACGCACCCCTCCCCCATAGGAAGCGAACGATGGCAGGAGACGGTCGGGCATCTTCTGCTGCTGATGCGCCTCTCGGGAGACGGCGCCTTGCCAGCCTATGGGAAGCACTTTCCCAGCACGAACTTGTTGCATGACCCCAGTCAGAGGGGTTGACAGGCTCAGTTCCGAGACCGGCGCCGCACGGCGGCGATCACCAGGGCGGCGATGCCAAGAGCAACGAGGATGCCGGCGAGCCAGACGACCCACATCGCGATGTTGGTGCCCGTCCAGGCCAGGGCGCTGCCCGACTTGCTCGGCACCGTGATCACGCCGGAGACGCTGTGCCCGTCTGGGGTCGAGACGGAGGCGTTGTAGACGCCGACGGCGTCGTCGGGGAACACCAGCGTGAAGGCGACAGATCCATCGGCATCCGTCTGCCCGACCGCCAGGTTGACGGTCGCGCTGCGCACGGCCGCGTCGAACGCACCCAAAGTCGGCGCCGGGCCGCTGCCCGAGATGATGGCGGTGGCCGCGGCGTGCGGGCCGAGGCCGTTCACGGTGATGCGGTTCGAGCCGGCGTGGGCGGTGACCGAGAAGGTTCCCGTCGTGGCCGGCGGGTAGGTGGCCGCCTGGGCTGCAAGAGGCACGCCGATGGCGAGCATCAGCGCGAGCCCGAGGCCCGCGACGGCGCGCAGCGCATGCCGCATAGTGGTCACTTCAGAACCGTCCCACATTCGAACTTCCCCCGCGAGACCGAGACGGGATTGATCTGCGGCGTCACGTCGACGGCAGGCTTCCCGGTCTTCCCCTTCTTGGGATTGTAGACAAGTCGCACGGTCGAGCTCTCGCCCGCCTTCACGTCGACCACGTATTGGGCGACGCTGCGGTCGCCGTCTTTCACGAACTTGACCGGCTCTGCGCCGCCCTTGCCGTCGAAGGCGTTGCCAAACTCGACGTCGGGCGAGCCATACACGGTGACCTGCGTGCGCATCGTGCCGACGGGTACGCCAAACGAGCCGCCGCCGCTGACGTACTCAGGCAGCGAGGCGACCTGGTCGGGCGCGACGCCGTTCTTCAGGGTGATCTCGACGACGTAGAGCGGGCCGACGTTCGAGCACGTCAGCTGCCCCGTGGTGACTGAGGTGTGCAGGTAGTAGTCCATCTTCGAGCCAGTGCCGTCGGCGAGGTACACGCCGAAGCGCTGCTCCCCCGCTGCGGACTTCGGCGGGCCGCCGGCAAGCGTCGTCTGCACCAGCTGCTTCTCTTCCTCGGGCTTCGCGCTCCACACCCGCATGCGTCGCTCGTCGCCGATGTGCGCGAAGGCCGTGAGCATGGCCGCCGGCTCGAACTGCCCGGCCGTGAGCTTGGAGAAGATCGCGCCGGACGCCACGTCGAAGAAGGCATCTTGCGCGTTCGGGTCGCTGAAGCGGGCGTACACATCGGAAAGGAGAGCCTTCACGACGTTCTGCGAGGTGAGCTCGGTCTGCTGCGGGGTGCCCGCGGCCACCGTCACGGGCCCGGTCGCCTGCAGGATGTACTTGAGCGCGACCGGGTCGAGGCTGACCACCCCGTCGACCGACTGGCCGAAGCGCTGCTGCCACATCGCCATCGCCAGCTTCGCGCTTTGATCGAAGTGCGGGGTGAGCGTGACGTCTTGCATGTATTCGCCGGTGATCTGGGTGAACAGCTCGTTGGTCGGCGCGGCGAGCGGCGCGATCGGCTGGTCGTAGGGGCCGAAGCTCGAGCCGGAGTACTGGCTGTCGAAGGAGATCGACCCATGATCGGCGGTGACGTGGATTACCGAGCCAGGGATGCCACCGCTCGCGCGTAGTTCAGCATTGTTGAGCACGAGAAGCAGGTAAGTGCGCGGGCTATCTTGCCCAAGCATGCCCGGCAGCAGGGTGGCGGCGCGGCTCGCGGCACCTGTAAAGGCTGCGACCTGGTCAATCTTCGTCGTGTACTGGTCAACCGCGGTCGCGAGGGGCGCGACGACACCCTTCGTCGAGACCGCGTGGGCAGCGCGGGCGCCGGCCTGAACCGCAGTGTCTGCCTTCGCGAGAGTGGGCGCGGCAGTGGCGAGCGGCGCGACGTTCAGCGCGCCGTTCTGCGGCTTGAAGCTATCGGCGTTAAGTTCGCCTGCGAGCCTCGTCAAGGGGTCGAGCCCGTTGCCCGTGACGGATGCCGCACTGGCCGACAGGCCGCTCAGAGCTCGCAGGTTGGGTCCGAGCCACGGCGTCTTCTCGACAACCCGGTAGACCGGGTCGGAGGTCAGGGCGTGTGCCTTGTCCGCCCGCTGGCGAAGCCCGGACGCCGCACTCGTCGCCGCGGCGGCGTCACCGTTCATGATGTCGGTCTGAATGGTGTTGGCGACGGGAAGCGCTCGGCGCAACTCATTTGCGGCGAGGATTCCCCTCACCCCCGCCCACGCGATCGCGGCCACGGCGATGAGCAGCACAGCGGCGATCAGCCAGCCAACCCATCGCTTCCCCTTGTTGCGGCGCTCGCGGCGGGGGCGGCGGTCGGCGGCGGCTGTCGACATGCGCCCCATCTAATCAGAGGGCTGCTGTGAGCCCGGGGAGTGCCCGGCACGGGTGACGGGAGTCGCCGCACAGCGACCCCCGCCAGTCCCTGATGCTAGGCCTTGGCCCGGTCCTTGCGGCGGGTGACCGACCGCATGAACACGAAACCGGTGCCGAGCGCGAGTAGGCCCACGGCTGCCCAGACGGTGGCCAGCGAAATGTACGTCCCGCTCTGGGCCAGTGTGTCGGGGTCGACGGTCGTGGCCGACGACGACGCCGGCGCGGCAGCGCCGGCGTTTGGCGCGGCGGCTGGTGCCGCCGGGGCCTCGGCCGGAACGGTGACCGACTGGGTGACAGCCGTGCCGGCGCTGTCGGTCGCTGTCGCATTCAGCGTCTGGCCGGCGAGGTCTGCAGACCCGCTCGCCTTCAGCTGAGCCGTCAGAGAACCATCAGCAGCCGCGGTTCCAAGGCCGATGCTTCCCGACTCATCGGCAGTGAACGTGCCAAAGAACGAGAAACCCCCGAAACCGGTGAAGACAATGTGGATTATCGAACCGGGGTGGAACGTGTGGGCCGGGAAGAAGAACGGGAACCACCAAAACCCGCCCCACCAGAAGGGCTTGGGGTGGTGGTGCGGCGGCTTCGGCGGCCTCGTCGGCGGGTAGGCCGGCTTGGTCGGGTGCGGCTTGGGAATGGGCTTGCCCCACCCCGTTCCATGGTCCTTCCCCTGATCGTTGCCAGTGTGGGAAAGGGCGACCGGAGCCGCAGCCGAGTTGACAGAAACGACGGAAGCAGTGGCAACTGGTGTCGCACTCGCAGCAAGGGGAACCCCGAGCGCGAGCGCCGTACCAGCGACCAGCGCGAGCGCCGTCTTCGTAATCTTGTGCATTTTCGTCCTATCCGCAGGTCGGTGTGGATGTAGGCAATGCGTGATTTTCACTTAGCGGGCCGGCGATGACCGAGAGCAGAGCTTCTGCCCCCGTTTGGGTGCCATCAAGCCCGGACTTCCCCAGGCTAACGAGCTTCAGATTCGACGCAAGGGTTGTTTACGCAGGATTTGCGTCAGCCGTGGTGCGTGATTCTCATGGAATCAATCCGCAGTCGAGCGAATGCAACTCTCGAGGTCGGTCCAGCCGGCTTCTGCAACTTTCGAGACATTGAGTAGCCTCTAGGAGTTCCGTCGGACTTCGAGACGTCCTACTCGGCGCCGCCAGGAAACACGCGACACAAGCAACCGGCTCAGCGACCTCGTGACAACGATACATTCGGCGCGAACGCAGCCGTACCGGACCGAAAGCGTTTGCGCCGGCGATCAATGCCCGATCGACGTCTAGGAACTCGGAGAAAACTAGCGCAACAGGAATCCGTAACTCTGGCTGGCAATGGAGGCATCCTACCCACTCGGACCGTTAGGCCTACATTCCGAAACCAGCGGCGCCGATCCGACGCGGTTCCTGGCGGAGCTTCTTAGCCTTATGCCTAGGAGCTAAGAACCGCACTAAGTGCGTCGTAGTACGCGGAGTCCGACCGATCCGAGTCCCAATAAGCCGAAGTCGCCTCCGCACCACGAGCAAGCCGCTCGCGTAGGCGCGGAGTCGCAGCCAGTGAACGGAACGAACGCGCCAACTCCCCAACATCGCCCACGTCTACCAACAACGAATTTGAACCATGAGTCAAAACGTCGGCTAGCCCGGGAATTCGGGTTCCAACGACCGGCTTGCCCAGGGCGAGCGCCTCCATAACAGCGACCGGAAGTCCTTCATGTTCGCTAGGAAGGCAAAAGACGTCCGCCGCCGCAACGTAGCGCCAGCCATCCGGCTGGCGTCCCATGACTGTAACCACGTCGGATAGGCGATTGTCTTCGACATATGACACCACACGGGGATGCTCCGGGCCATCCCCGATCATGATCAACCGCACCCCAGTTGTCCTGGCAATCTGTTCGACAGCCTTAACAACATCGAGGGGCCGCTTCTCCGGAACAAGACGGCCGCAATACACGACGATGAGATCGGGATCCTGAGAAGCCCAACGAGCTCGCTGTTCAAGGATCCAAGCCGAATTGTCCCGCATCCAGGCACGCATTTTGGAAACCGGAACACCTTGGTGCTGAACGGCCACTTGGCGGGCCCCGCGCAAGACATTCCCTGCAGTTGCCCCGCTGCTAACGACAAGCGTGAGGTCTGCGCCAGGGTTGCTAAGAGCGGATGCCCACTCCACAATTTTTCGGTTGTAAGAGGTATTGTGAACCACTTCAACCACAGGTACTTTAAGTAATCCAACCTGTCGGCTAAGCTTCAACAATATTGCTGGCGAAGGCGAATGTACCACGATAATATCCGGCTTTTCGCGTTTTGCCAATCTCATGATTTGCCAGTGAGCTCGAAGGATAGAACTGCTCGATGGGTGAACAATCTGCACGCCCACAGGGGCGGTTATGGCGGCCTCAAGAGCATCTTCGACAGGAAGAGTGTTTACGAGAATCGTATCATGAGACGAAGACGAGGTAGCGGTGAGTCGATTCACGAGCAACTGCTGGGCCCCACCCTGGTTCATGGAGCGAATGACTTCAAGCAGCTTCATGTTGACCTCGGGTTGATATCACTAGATGTATAACCACTAAATCCCGGGTTCTTCATTCGAGAAGAGATGGCGCGGGATACAAGAAGGATATAAACAATCGTCAGAATGGACGAAGCCGACCCAATAGCAAGTAATGCTACTTGATCACGCAGCGCCAGAAGAATAATTACCACGGCCGAAGCGCGAACGAGAGCCCAAGTTGCACGAGATTTCTCCTCGCCCATCATGACTAGGAACTTGTTGATTGGCCCCAGTGTCACGGTCGCACCCCAATAAAGCGTGGCCGCTGCAACGACAGCGGCCACGTTAGCCGCTGAAAGTCCCGCCAACGAGCCACTAACCCACGCCAATGCTATTCCAGCGGATACAGCGATTGCACCTAATCCGAGCCCCGAACCCGTTGCACTGCGCAAGGTCAATTGCGCGTCCCGTGGTGCCGATGCTCGAACGGCGCGCGCGAACCGAATGTCATATACCGGCGCAACCAGCTGTTGACCCACAGTGGAGAATCCGCCCCCGACTCGAGTCACGACCCCCCAAGCACCCGCGACTGTTCCCAGGGAACCGATGACAATCCCCGTTACCTGCGAGGCAACGCCATCAAGAAGACCACCGGCGATCACGCCCACATGAGAACCGACATAATTCACTAACCCTCGGGCGGAAATATCTGAACGGGTTCGCATTACTTCTATAAGTCGCGGCCACTTTGCGATCAGTCCATACAAGCCGCCAACAAGAAAACTTGCGGAACTTGCCAAAATCAGGGCGCCCGCACGCCCCTCAAGTAAGCAAGCGCCCAACGTGAAGGCGGCGCTCGTCCCTCCGTACCATAACCGCATTCTCGCAATCGAGCCAAAGTCGCCTTCGCGGACAAGAAATGCAATACCGAAATTGTAAATTGCCTGACTCACAAGCATGACGGCAACAAAAGCGGGAACCATCACCCCGAAATGCAAGAGACCCACCAGAGCGAATGTGACCGTCAGCCCCACAATTACGACCGCAGCGAGAAGCAACCCACTCGCAACGATTCCAGTCTTCGCTCTGCCATCAGCATGCTCAGCCGGCAAGACCGACGGCATTCCGCACGCTGCTGCGATCACGAGAGCCGTCGAAATGGCGGACACCAACACCAACTGCGCCACTTCGCTCACCAAGCCAAAGCTGATCGGCAGCAATAGAGACACGAATGTAAGAAGTTGCCCCGCGAGCCCGAGCCAACCGTGCCGAAATACGCTCGCACCCCACGAAAAGACTGCCTTCACCGCTGCCTCACCCTGCGGTCGCGCGGTCGTATCTCACGCATGCCAGCCCGCTCGTTAACTTGCGACGCTTCATGTCGAGCCACGCCGTACGAACAAATAAGCACCCCAGCCAACAGCACCGGTGTCACGTGACGCAGCGCGGACCCATAGTCAGGCTCAAAGAGGGCCTGAACCACAACAAAGGCAGCGAGGATACAAAACGCCCGAGCGTACCTAGGGGGATTCATGCGGATGGCCCCAATTCGCCCACGCGATCTATGCGAGAACCCAATGAGAATCCAAAGCGCGGTTAACGCGAACGTCAAGGCGACGTAATAAAGTCCACCACTAAGCAATAGCGGTATCGGCACAACAAGAAAGGCACCGGTAAGGACGTTATTTATCACTCCACCGAACGGCTGCGCTATAGACACGTAGGACGGGATCGCGGACTGCGCGTCTAGTGAGTCTTCTCGCGCATCATTCACCATCGTTCGAAAATGATCGGGATCTACATGAAGAACGAACGACAGGCCAATACTTACCACAGCGATAGTAAAGGCGATTCCGATTAGAACGGAACGTAGCCGCCATCGATCGATACGCGCAAGTCGATATATAAGATAGACCAGCGCGACAAGATACCAATATGACCGGAACCAGTTGGCATACAAAACCATGGAGCCCAATATTACGAAGTCCCATCGCTTGCGCGCCGGACTAAATAGCACCAAGGCCAGGATAGGGAGAACGAGAACGTCTTTCGAATAGAAGCCGAGGAATACAGCTGCGAAGAAGAAGGCTAAAAAATAAACCACACCTTGATACCACGCATGGGCTAGCCTTCGCGTAGACGTCCTTACGAGAATAGCGAGCAATACGAAAGCAGAGTAACCAAGAATGCCTGCGAGGAGAGTTTTATCGCCGAGATGAAGCCACCGATAAAACCCCGCGATATTTCCGAACGACTTATCGCCAAATGCAGACCCTATCCCCTGCGCTATTGCTTGAATACGCAGGCCGTCAAGCGAAAAGCGCATCGGCAGAAGCCGCTCGCGAAGAACAACGACCGCATAGCCCAGAGCGATACCAAACCAAAATAGATAGTCGACAAACTGATCTACTCGCGCGTTGCTTTCTTTAAGCCCGCCCCCGACCTCGATATGCCCAGCTATGGAAGAGCGTCGCAATATATGAGTCATAACTGCTACCACCTATTGCGCATATATTCCAGCTAGTCGAGCTTCGAACTCGGACTGACCGTAGTTTTCGCGGGCCCATTCTTGCGCGCGAAATCGAAGAGCATCCAAATCTCCAGGCGAGTCATGAGCGCTTCGAATAAGCGTCGCAAACTGGTGCGGCGAGTCGGTGATCCCGAGATACTGTTCGTCTCTTCCAATTCCTTCGCTCGCAACAGTAGTCGCTATCACGGGAAGCCCGGCAGCCATCGCGCTAATAACCTTAAACTTGACTCCGCTGCCCTTGAAAAGAGGAACAACAAATAGATCGGCCTCGTAGTAGAACGGATCGAGGCTTTCAACAAAACCTGTAACTTCAACATTTCCGAGCCGTGCCGCTTCATCTATTAGCTCAGGGCGCGGGTCTGCGCCGGCAACCACAAACTTGTAGTCACTACGATTTGCAAACTCGGCCCAAACATTGTGAAGGAACCACATGACTCCATGATGATTTTTCTCGAGCCCCAGCGCACCCGTAAATAGCGCGACCGTCTCCTCACGCGGCAAGCGTGTGGACGGCCTCTGCTCTGTACCCGCCAGCGGTGGAGAAATGACAACGACGGGCACAGCGGGTGCGACGCGACGGAGTAGCGCCGCATCCTTATCACTGAAAGTAATAATCTGATCCATATTGGGCAGTATGCGTCGCTCAGCCCGAGCGGCTACACCCCGGCGAAAATTCGAATACAAGCGCATCAATATCGACGCCGACGCGTCAGCGTTCCGCTGCCAAAGTTGCTCGTAAACGTCATGGCACACCAGCACAAGTCTGGCGTGACGGTTTTGCTTCCTAACCCACTTCCACAAGTTGGCGGAGTGAGTCCACTGAAATTCGACGACATCACTTTGCGCTACCGCGGCCTTCACATTGGCGTCACGCTTTACGCACACTTCAGCGTCAAGGCCCAGCGAAAGACCCCTAAATGCGTCAATTAGCTTCAATGGCCGTCCATAAAGTCGGTGCGAGCGAGGAAGGACCACGCGAATCGACCGAACTTGCGACTCCGCAACCTCGGCGTTCCTTCCAGCGCCACTGTCACCCGGCGATACAACAGTCACGCGCCACTGAGCTCTCACCAACGCCTCGACATGCCGTAAAAAGTAGCCCGCTCCAGCGCTACGCTTTGAAACCCCAGGAAACTCAGGACTTATCGACACCACTACCTTTGGCATCCGCGCAGGTTCGCTCACTATGGTGCTTCTCCATCGTCAGACGCCGCAGATCGAATAATTCGGGCCGGCACGCCAGCAGCAACGGCATCTGCTGGCACATCATGTGTTACTACAGCATTAGCGCCGATCGTCGCGTTTTTCCCAATCGCCACTCCCCGGGTCACTACTACACCGGCCCCGAGCCATGACTGGTTCCCGATAGCAACGGGCGCAATCTTATACTCTAGGCGAGCATTGGGCGGACCATGATCTTCCGTATGAATTGAAACGTTCTCGCCTAGTAGAACTTTCGACCCGATGGTTATAGTTCCGAAAGCCGAAAGTGTCGCGTTCTTTCCAATGTAAGTGTCATCGCCGATCAGTAACGACGCATCGGCCCCCACGACAATGCGAGCTCCGACATCCACCATGACGTCCCTGCCAAGAATTAAGCGACCACCGTGGCCAATGCGAACCAAACTCGGGCGCCGAATAATGTATCTTGAACCCGACACCCGTCCACGAAACGCGAGTCGATAACACGCGGCGATGAAGTAACCCACAACCCCTCGAAGCGACAAGGCAGCGGCAGCGGCAGCGGGCTGATCCTCTGGATTGGTTTTATTCACGTCGCGTCCCGCAAGAGAGAGCGCAACTGGTCTTTCCAGTCGGCAATTGCCGTGCGAGGCAGCCGAATTGAGACTTCGTCGCGCATTCGCTCGATTGCAGATGCCAGATCTTCTGTGACCGCTTCCGCCTCCAGAACGGGAAATGCGGTGTCCTTACCTATCTCACGCGCACGATTGTCGACCGTTACTACAAGCGATGGGCGACCCAATTGGCTTGCTCGAATGCCTGCATGGAGGCGCGTACCTACGTATGCGCGGCCCTCAAGAGCAGACTCAAAGGCCGTGAGGCCACCAGGAATGACGTCAACTCCACGGGGCAAGTCGAGCGACCCAATGTAGCTATGATCGCCCGTGCCTTGTGGCCAGAGCTTCACTCGCGAAAATACCTGAGTCAGCGTCCGTAGCATCGAAACGTCGCGCCGCGGGTCGGCACGATAGTCCGTTACTGTGGTTACTACCTCGGTCTCACCTTTCAGTCGAGGAAGTTGATCAGGAAGACTCCACATTGTCGGGCACCCGGTGTTGACAGCGTGCAATCCTACACTTCGCAGCATTGACGCCGAGTATTCGTCGCGCGTAGAAGCACCTAGACCTCGGAAGAATATCCGTCGATAAAGAGCGCTCCGGATCGCGCCCACCGGCCCCTCATAATCGCGCCAGCCAGCTCCAATATGTAGTACTTTACCCTTTGTCACGAAGGCCTCAGCCGGGCCAACGCGCCAGGGTCGCGGGCGCCAATACTTTGATGCCAAAATATTGGTACCCGTTACGAGGACCAAATCGGCCTCATGAACTGTGCGCCAGTCGGTTGGCCGCATGTATCTCTGGGAGCTCACGCGCCCGAGATCGACCAATTCGGGGAATTCTCTATCGATTGAGCGAGAAATAATATGGTCGCCCATGTTTCCCGAGTAAAGCGACGTATCCAGGTAGATCGCCCTCATGCGTCCACACCCACATAAAAAACAGCGTCCATGTTCTCCTCCATAGGCTCCGGGCGGGTTGACAATTGACCTTTCAGGTGCCGTTCATTTAGCGCGGCCCTCTGGTAGGGAAGACAAGGGTCGTACACCCATTGCTCTTGCATTCTGACTAAGCGAGCGGTGAGCCCGCGGCTTCATCAACAGGCTCCAGACTTGGGCGATCATGTCGCAGTTGAAAGCGCTCTGTCTCGTACACTCTTGCGAGAGCCACCCTCAACTTATCAGCGGTATGCCCAGCAAATATGTTCCTCTGCCGTTCTAGCGCCACCAACCGATCGCTGGATGACATCAGCTTCCTGACGCACCCAACTATGTCAGTCGGCTGCACAATCGCGTTTGGGATTCTTAGTCCGCGGTTCCACGCCGCCGACCGGACTATAACCGGTAAGCCGGCAGCGTCCGCCTCAAGCAAACCGATCGGAAAGCCTTCCCATGCGGCGGAATGTATGTAAATGTCCGATTCCGCAAGCGCGGTGAAGACATCCTCACGGTCGAGCCACCCGAGGATATCTACTCCCGCGCCTTCCAACTCCTTCCGCCAAACGGGAGGGCCGTCGCCGATCCACCGTGCCTCGACGTTAAATCCTTTTCGACGCAAAGCCTCGACACTCGCCGCAAAAAAGCCCGGGTCCTTCTGAGCGGCAATCCGGCCCGCACCCACCAGACGGAGCCTCGGCCCCGACCGGCGCGGCCCCTCATGGAGTTCGAGTATCGAATCGCGGGGATAGATATTCGGGACGTATTCAACTCGCCCTCGCGACCCTAGCCAACTCGATAATTCTGCTTCCCTCGGCGAACACGCAGCAAAAACGGTCGTGTTAAACGACAGGATCCATTCAGCTGACCAATACAAGGCCCGCACGAGAGCCGGTAGGTCCGCCCGTTCAAACGCATAGCAATGCGGCGTGTAGACGATTCGTCGACTAGTAGACTTAGGCATTGCGAATCGCGCATACAAGCCTCCAAGACTGGAGTGGGCATGTACAGTGACGTCACTAAACCGTTTGATCATTTTGCGGATGGTGAGAACTCTTCGGGCGTGACCGCGAGGCAGTTCAATTACAGTAGAAAACCCTTCGAGATCCGCGCCGCGTATTGGCGCATCCGCCCGCGTCGCATAAACGAGAACATGATTGGCCATGGGCACGCTCTGCACGTAATCCCGTATTGCAGCCGCGACGCCACCACCAAAAGACTCGGTGACATGAAGAATGGTGAGTTGCGGGTCCTGCTTAGTTTGCCGGCCGGTGCTAGAGACAACTACTTTCGATTTCAATACGCCCCCTCACTCGCAACGACTGCTCGGGCTGTCCGCCACAAGATATTAAGATCTCCGGTAATTGACCAATTCTCCACATAATAGAGATCGAGCCGCACAGATTCTTCCCAAGACAAGTTTGAACGCCCGCTCACTTGCCACAACCCCGTGATCCCGGGTTTCACCAAGAAGCGCCTATGCGCATGTTCGTCATACTGGGCCAATTCTCGAGCCAAAGACGGGCGCGGACCAACGAGGCTCATGGTGCCGTTGATAACATTGAATAGTTGGGGGAGTTCATCGAGGCTATATCGCCGAAGCACCTTTCCCACCTTTGTTATTCGCGGATCGTCCTTAAGCTTAAAAAGCACCGCATTGCCTGCATCACGCTGTTGCGTTTCCAGAGCGGCGAACCTCGCTTCTGCGTCTTGAATCATCGAACGAAATTTCAGCATTTTGAACGCCTCACCATTGAGGCCAATGCGCTCCTGCCTGAACAGAATCGGGCCCGGAGAGCTGAACTTCACGGCGAGCGCGACGGAAGCAAGCACAGGGGACATCAAACCGATAACCAGGCTCGCAGTCGCGATGTCAAAGACGCGCTTGGCCACCAGTTTGGCTCCGCCGTAACGCGGCGTCTCTACGTGAATCAAGGGCAAACCGGCAACCGGGCGCGTATGGATGCGGGGGCCACCGACGTCAATGATGCTCGGAGCAACAACTAGATGTTTCTTTCCGGGCTCAAGTTCCCAACTAATTCGACGCACTCGATCGTTGGTGAGCTCATCGCCTCCCGTAATAATGACGGTGTCAGCGTCGAGCTTCGTCATCACTTCGGCAATAGCGTCAATGGACCCGACGACGGGAATGGATAGGCGCTGCAATTCGGCAAAGCCAGACGGCTGCGGCAAGCACGCACCGACGACGCGATAACCTGCGTCCGGCCAGCGGGCAAGTTCCACAGCAGTCTGGACCATCGACGCGGCAGAGCCAACAAGAAGCACCCTCGATGAATACTCCCCGTCGCTTCGTCTCACGCGAAGCCACTGTCGCCACATCCACCTCGTTGCGAGCAGAACCAGCGTGCCGACAGGAAACGCGATAAGGACATAACCGCGCGCAAGATCAAGCTTCAGCAAGAAGGCAGCGATCGCGATTAGCCCAAAAAGCCTCACCGAAACGCTGACCAGGCGTGTGTACTCGGTACTCCCCGTGCCGATGGTGCGCGCGCTGCGGGTGTCGTCGAGTCCAAGCGCGGCAAGCCAAATCGCAACAATTACAAGCGACACTGCTGAATAGCTGATGCCATCCAGGTACGGGAAGCCGTTGGCCTTCGCGATGACGTCACTGTCGATGCCGAGCCACAAAATTTGTGTCCCGAAGACGACCCACGCCAGCACAAGGGCATCAGTGATCGTAAGGCGAAGTGCATAGCTCTTTCGCCAATTTCCAACGCTGCGAGTCGGCGCTATGGAAGGAACGCCGACCAGGGTGTGGTCAGCCATTTCGGTTTCACTTTCGTGTCGTCGGTCACCACGGAAGAGCACAGTCGGCCCCCTCCCGATGAGAAAAGCCTAGGTCACATCCGAAGAGCCTGCGACGACACCTGCGATAGTCAGCCAAGCTCTGCGGTCTGAGATCAATGACCGAGCCGCTCCAGAAAGTCGCTCTGATCATGGTCTTTCTGTTGCTCATAGCAACGAGATCAAACAGGACGAAAGGAGAATGTCAGCGACGGCCCCCCAGAACTGGGCTCGCCGGGCCCTCGTCCAGACTCCCCGGCGCGCGTGCGTCCTAATGCATAGGCGATCGTGTCAACGGCACCCGCGATCTTTCGCCCGACCTCGTCGTAAACCGCCTGCGGCAGCCCGATCGGATCCTCGATGTCATCGCGGTTCCGGTCGCGCTGCGGGTCGAGACCGCGACGGGCGGTTGCCTCGGCTACGAGCTCAGCCGGCGTGAATTCGGTCGTCCTCTCCCTCGCGGCCCCTTCGACGAGCCGCGCGAATTCGGTCAATGTGAACGCGCGCCGCACGGCGCTCGGCTGCATTTGCACGGCCTTGGCCCGGTGGTCGCGAGCGAGGCCGAGGACCAAGTCGGCGCGTGCCACAGTCGCCACATCGAGTCGGCGCGCACGGTGGTCGCAAGCGTCCCTTTCTCCGACGCCGTAGCGTCCGGCGACGCGGATCATCTCGACCGTCATCTGGTCGCCCGGGCGCGCGATCATGCCTGCACCCTCGATCACGAAATCTGGCCGATCAGCAAGCCGGTGCCGAAGAAGAAGCTCGACCAGGGGCGACCGGCAAACATTCCCCGAGCAGATCGCGAGGATGCGAAATCCGCTCGTCTCAGTCATGCGCGCGCTGCTTCGGCCTTCTTCTCGGCACGCGAGCGCTTCTTCTTGCCGCGGCCGTCGGCCTGCTCCTCGCCGTAGTAGCCATAGCCGTAACGACCGTAGGCGTACGCATCGGGGCCCTTCGTCGGCACCATCGTCATCACGATGCCGCCGACGCTCGCGCCCACCTGCTCGATGGAGGCGACGGCCGAGCGCAGCTGGCTCTTGTGTGTGCGACCGGCCGCGACGATGACGAGCGAGCCCGTCGTGATCTTGCTGAGCACCGCAGCGTCGGTCACGGGCAGCAGGGGCGGGGCGTCGTAGAGCACGTAGTCGAACTGCTCCTCGAGCATCTCGACGAGCTTCGCCATGCGCTTGCTGCCGAGCAACTCGCTCGGGTTCGGGGGAACGCGACCCGCGGGCAGCACGTAGAGGTTCGACTTGCCCCAGCGCTGCACGACGTCGGCGAGCTCGACCTTGCCCAGCAGCACATCCGTGAGGCCCGCCGCGCCTTCGAGACCGAGATAGCTCGCGAGCTTCGGCCGGCGCAGGTCGGCGTCGACGACAAGGATGTTGCTCGAGGTGCTGGCGAGCGCCAGGCCGAGATTCGCCGTGGTCGTGCTCTTGCCCTCTTGCGCGAGAGAGCTCGTCATGACGAAGCTGCGCCCTCGGGTTCGGCCGACCGGTTCGCCATCGGTGATGATCTCGGCGTCCTCGCCGATGTTGAGGAACTGCAGGTTCGTACGCAGGGTGCGGAAAGCCTCCGCACGATTTGAGAACGGGTCGTCGGCGACCACGAGCGGGCGCGACGGCGCCTTCGGGTCGAAGGTGATGCCACCGACGATCGGCGCCGGGCTGATCGCCTCGATGTCGTGCTCGGTGCGAATGCGGGTGTCGAGCGTCTCCCGCAGAACCGCAACCGCCACTCCGATGGCGAGGCCCACGAGAAGGCCCAGCGCGATGTTCAGCGGGATGTTGGGGCTGCTGGGCGAGAGCGGCACCACTGCGTCTTGCACGCGGCTGAGCTTGACGGGCGAGACGTTCTGGTCGGCATCCGTCGTCTCAAGCGCCTGCACCACGTTGCCCAGGCTCTCGGCCGTTGCGTTGGCAAGATCTGCCGCGCGCTTCGGGTCGGTATCGGTCGCGGTGATCTCGAGCAGCGTGGTGTTGAGCGGCGCCGACGCGCTGATCTGCTTCGACAGCTGACCCGCCGTCATGTCGAGGTGCAGGCCGACGATCACGGGCTGCAGCACTGCCGGCGTCGAAACGAGGCCGGCGTACGAGGTGATGCGATCTTGCGAGTAGTTCTGGCCCTGCAGCAGATCGTTCGCGTTGTTCCCTGTCTGCGTGCTCACGAACACTTTCGAGTTCGCGGTGTAGATCGGGCTGCGCGTCGCCGAGTACGCGGCCGCCGCGCCCACGCCGAGCACGACGAAGACGACGATGAGCAGCCACCCCTTGCGGAGGACGCGGATGTAGTCGCTGAGTTCCACAGACCTGCCTTTGAGAACGGTGCGCCCCGAACGCACCTACGGCGCCATGATGCCACAGCCCGGCTGAATTCCGGCGCGGGGCGGGGGTTGGGGTCAGGTGCTCGTTTCGAGACGCGCGCTGGCGCGCGCTCCTCAACGGGTGGGTCGGCTCTAGCGTTGGGGCATGACTGACACGCCTCGAGCCGCTGCCAGCAACGCCACACCGCGGGCGACCGTCGCGCTGGCATGGGCGATCGGCGCGCTCATCGTCGCCGTGGTGCTCGCGTTGACGTTCCCGGCCTGGCGCTACAAGGTGTCGTACCCCGTGATGCTCACGTCGACCTATCTGCTGACCTGGGGGCCGCTCGTCATCGCACTGATCGCGACGGTCGTCTTCTGGCGGAAGTTCCTCGGGTTCCGTGCCATCGACATCTACCTCGGCCTCATGATCGGCGTCGTCGGCCGCGCCGTCGGCATCATCATCCAGTTCTTCGCCACGGGAAGAATGCCTGCCAGCGACATCATTCTGGGCAGCGTCGGCGGGGTCTATGTCTTCACCTCGGTCATCGCGCCCGTGGTCATCGCGCCGCTCATCGAAGAGCCGTTCTTCCGCGGGCTGCTGCAGGGGTCGCTCGGCCGCTTCCTTCGGCCGTGGGGCGCGCTCATCATCACCGCGGTCATCTTCACGGTCGTGCACACCATCGCCGACGGCTGGTCGTGGACGCTGATCGTCACCCTGCTCGTCTTCGCGCTGCTCGCCGGCTACGTCACCCAGCAGACGAAGCGGCTCGCGCCCGCCATCGTCGGGCACGCCGTCTTCAACGGGCTCGCGGCGTTGATCACCTGGCCGTGGTGACTTCGCCCCGCACCCGCCGCCGCGCGGCCCCTACAAATGGGGCCACGTACACCCGCCGCCCGCACCGGGCTCGCTCATAGGGTCGATAAGTGCCCCGGAACCCTCAACGCCCCGTCGGCGGTACCGGTGTACTCACCTACGTCGGCGTCGCCGTGTTGCTCGTCGCCGCGGTCGCTGTCGCCGTCTTCGCGCTCACCAAGAACAGCGGCGGCAACCTGTCGGCCGTGGCCGCCGGCTACACGCCGCCGACGCTGTCGTCGGCTGAGAGCACCCCCGCGGTCGCACCGTCGACGAGCCCGGCCGCCACGGCGTCGAGCCCCGCGCCGACACGCTCTGCTCCGGCATCCGATCACCCTGCCCGCGTCGTCTTCGTCGGCGACGGCTATGCGCACTCCGACGACGCCACCGACGCCGCACACGGCTTCCCCGCCCTCGTCGGCGCCGCCGAGGGGTGGAAGGTCGACGTGGTCTCGTGCGCCCTCGCCGGCTATGTCGCCAAAGGGTCGTGCGGAACGAACTACGCCGGGCTCATTCCTCAGATCGTCGCCGCTTCGCCCGACATCGTCATCGTGACCGGCGGCCGCAACGACGTGCCCAGCGCCGCTTCCACGGCCGCCGCCGCGACTGACTTCTTCACGCAGCTCGCCGCCGCAGTGCCCGCGGCGACCGTCTATGCGGTCTCGCCCGTCTGGGACAGCAGCCACGGTCAGGCAGCGCTCGGCGTCGTGCAGCAGGCCGTGCAGACCGCGGCGAGGGCGCACGGCGCGAGCTATCTCGACATCGGCGAACCGCTGCGCGACCACCCGGAGTTCATCACCGCCGGCAGCGTTCTGCCGAACGACGCCGGCTACGCCGCATTGGCGGCGGCGATCGAGAAGGCGCTGCCTCCTCCGAGCGCCGGCTGACGCGTCACCTCTCGACCGGCATCCGATCTTCGCCCAGATAGCGGGAGATCGTGACCTGCACCGTACGGAAGCGATGGCGGACGCGGACCATCACTCCCCCGCGCTGGCGCACCAGTGCGCACGCCTCCGGGCTCAGGCGCAGCGAGCTGTCCCACACGGGCTGCCAGCCGCGCATCGTGTAGTACTCGACGATCTTCGGCTGCGCCGCCGCATTGCCGAAGTGCCGCTTCGCATATCGCTGCGCCGCGGAATCGTCCGTCGCCATCGTGGCCCTCCCGGCATCCGTTCACTCAGGTTGCTGAGGTGCGAGCGGCCGTTTGACGGACTGTGTGGAGGACCGGAAGCGGCCGATGTCTTCATCGACCGCAGCCGTTCCAGTCTCGTTCGCCGCGCGCGTCGACCACAATCCGACTCAGCGAAGTCATAAACGCCCCACTTCGGGGCACGGCGCACAGCGCACGGGCTACGCGATCGCCTCGCGCGCGGTCTTCGTCCAGCTCGTCACACCGCACAGCTGCCGGATCAGCGCGTGGAACAGCGTCGGCACCAGCAGCCACGTGTAGATCGGGTACAGCACGGCCCCCACGACGATGCCCCACAGCACGCCGACGACGCCGCGGCGCCGTGCGCCCGCGACGATCGCGGCCGGCAAGACGGCGGCGATCGACGGCGTGAAGACGACGAGCGCGATGAGAAGACGCGCCGCCAGTGGGCTCTCGTGCTCGATGAGCGTGTAACCGAAATCGAAGACGAGGTCGGCGGCCACCAACAGCTGCACGATCGGGGTGAGCAGGTAGAGCAACGCGTCCAGCCGGGCATAGAGGGCGTGCGGCATCCGTCGCACCGAGGCGGACAGGCCGATCGCCTGCCATGCGCCCTGGGCCCATCGCGTGCGCTGCCGGTAGAGGCGCCGCAGCGACGACAGACCCTGCTGCTCGACGGTCACCCGGTTCTCGTGGATGCTGCGCCACCCGTGCTGCACGAGCCGCACGCCGAGATCCTGATCTTCGGTGAGGCGGTCGCGCCACGGGCCCGCGCCGGTCGCGACCTGCTCGAGTGCGGCCAGGCGATTGAACTGGCCGTTCCCGCCCATGTTCGCCGACCCCCAGCTGCTGCGCCCGGCCTGGACGACGTGACCGAAGATCCCGAACTCCAGATCTTGAGCACAGGCGAGCGGATGCTTGCGGTTGTAGATCCTGACGAGAACCTGCGCCCCGCCGACGGTCACGTCGGCGAAGCGCGTCGCGAGCACGCGCGGGGCGGCGGGGTCGAGCCTTCCGTCTGCGTCGACGACGCCGACGATGACGTGCGCCGTGTCGAACGCCGCGAACTCGGGCTCGGCCAGCACGGTGTCGCGCACGTGGAAATATGCCGCGTTGAGGGCGGCGGCCTTGCCGCGGCGCGCATTCGGCGCACGACGGGTCAGCACGCGCAGACCCGGCACGTTCATGCCCGCGAGGATGTCGCCCGTGCGGTCGTCGGAACCGTCGTCGATGACGACGATGACGCGATGCGCCACATCGACCTGCTCAAGTCGCGACACGCTGTCGCGGATCGTCACCTCTTCGTTGAGCGCGGGCACGAGGAACACCCAGAGGAAGTCATCGGCGGTGGGGCCGGGGTTGGCGTTGGGCGTGCCTGCACCCGTCGCGGCGCGCCGCCTGCGATGCCGCAGCGCGTGCCGCGCAGCAGAGACGCCGATCGCGATCGCCTGCACGAACATCAGCGTGACCAGCGCATAGATCGCCCAGAACGTCACGGCGACCCAGATCGGTGCGTCGCCGGTGACATCCCACCACGGAAACGGACTCACGCCGCATGCCTCGTGCCGTCTGCCCGGCCGACGCTGCGAAGCACCCGGCCGCGGTCGAGGGTCAGCTGGAACGGCTGCGGCAGCTCGGTTCCGAACACGATGTGCTCGCTGGCGAGGGCGATGCGCTCGGCAGCATGACCGTCGCCATACGGGTTCGCGCGGGTGCTGCGGTACCTGTACTCGTCAGCATCGTCGAGCAGGCGCCGCACGGCGGCGACGATCCGCGCGGCATCCGTGCCCACCAATTCGAGCGTGCCCGCATCGATGCCCTCGGTGCGCTCGGTGGTCTCACGCGTGACGATCACCGGCACGCCGAGCGCCGGCGCTTCCTCCTGGATTCCGCCCGAGTCGGTGACGACCACCGTGGCGCGGCCGAGCAGGCGCGCGAACTGCGCGTATTCGAGCGGTTCGGTGAGGAGGACATTGGGGATGCCTGCGAGGATCTCGCTGAGCGTCGCCCGCACGCTCGGGTTCGGGTGCAGGGGAACGACGATGCGGGCATGCGGATAGAGCTCGGCGAGCTCACGGACACCGGTGGCGATGCTGCGCAGGCCGTCGCCCCAGCTCTCGCGCCGGTGGGCGGTCACGACGACGATCGGCCCGGTCGCGGTGGCGTCGAGCTCCTCAAGACGCGGGTCGGAGTACGGAGTGCGCAGCGCCGCGACGGACAGCAGCGCGTCGATCGCGGTATTGCCCGTGACGAAGATGCGCGACATCGGGACACCCTCGCGGACGAGGTTCTCGAAGTTCACCGCCGTCGGCGCGAAGTGCGCCGTCGCGATGCGGGCGATCAGCTGACGGTTGAGCTCTTCGGGGAACGGGGAGAGGGTGTCGCCGGTGCGCAGACCCGCCTCGACGTGACCGATCGGGATGTGGGACTGAAAACAGGCGAGCGCCGCGGCGGCCGCGCTCGTGGTGTCGCCGTGGACCAGCGCAGCCACGGGAAAATCCGGGTGACCCGGCTCGCTCGGGAAGGTCGTGCGCAGGTAGTCGTCCATGCATTTCGTCACGTGGGCGAACATCGCGTTGAGCGTGCGACCGGTTGCGAGCTCGGGGAACTCGACGTCAGGGCGGATGCCACCGAGCGCGAGCACCTCACGCACCAGCCCCGCGTGCTGGCCGGTCGAGACCACGACGACGCGAGAGCGGCGGCGCTCGCGGAACGCCGTGATGACGGGAAGCATCTTGATCGCTTCGGGCCGGGTCCCCACGATGAACAGCACGACGGGGCCGAGGGCGCCCCAGCGGGCGGCGTTCTCGAACTCGGTGTCGAGGTGCCGGGCGGCGGTGTGGTCGAGTGCGGGAAGCATGGGGCCCCCAATGGGTATGCGTGTGCCGGGCAGGCACGAATCGGGCGAAGAAGAGACGCCACGCGGGTGTGGGCCGAGTCGGGTCGCGGCGCCCTCTTTAATTGAGACATACTCCGCTCGCCAGAGGCGTCGGTCTTTCGTCCCAAACCGCCGTTCTTGCAGCCGGCATCGGGGAACTAATCAGGAGGCGTTCAGACTTCGGGTGTCTCAGCCTTCCCCGTTGGTCGCGTATGGGGCCACCTGTGACCGTTCAGAGAGCGCGCAGGAGCGGCGCGAGGTCTTCTTCGAACTGGGTCAGGAAGCGGCGCTGGTCGTGGCCGGGGGCGTGGAAGACGAGGTGGGTGAAGCCCCAGTCGACGTACTGCTTGATGTCTGAGACGACCTTCTCGGGGTCGCTGCCCACGATCCAGCGCTGCGCGACCTGCTCGATCGGCAAGGCATCCGCCGCCTTCTCCATCTCGACCGGGTCCTTGATGTCGTGCTTCTGCTCTTTGCTGAGCGACAGCGGGGCCCAGAAGCGCGTGTTCTCGAGCGCCAGTTCGGCGTCGCGGTCGTAGCTCAGCTTGATCTCGATGGTGTGATCGATGGCGGATGCCTGCCTGTTCGCCGCCTCTGCGCCTTCGGCAACCGCCGGCACAAGCTCGTCTTCATAGAGAGCCCGGCCCTTGCCGCTGGTGCAGATGAAACCGTCGGCGGCGCGGCCCACGTAGCGGGCCACCGTCGGGCCGCCGGCCGCGATGTACACCGGGATCGGCGCCTCGGGCTTGTCGTAGATGCTCGCGTCGTGGGTCGAGTAGTACTCCCCCTCGAAGCTCACGCGCTCGCCGTTCCACAGCGCGCGGATCAGGCGGACTGATTCCCGCAGGCGCGCGAACCGTTCCTTGAAGTCGGGCCAGCCCTGCTCGCCGGCGCCCTGCCAGCCGGTCGCCACCTCGTTGAGCGCCTCGCCGGTGCCGACACCGAGGATGATGCGGCCCGGGTAGAGGACGCCGAGGCTGCCGAACGCCTGCGCGATCACCGCCGGGTTGTATCGGTAGTGCGGGGTCATCACGCTCGTGCCGAGGGTGATCGTGCTGGTGCGCTCGCCGGCCGCGGCCAGCCAAGTCAGCGCGAAGGGGGCATGACCGCCCTCGTGCCGCCACGGCTGGAAGTGATCGGAGATGAACGCACTCTCCATGCCGTGCGCCTCAGCCTCGACGGTGAGCTCAACCAGTTCGCGCGCACCGAACTGCTCAGCAGATGCCTTGTAACCCAGCTTCAGAGTCATATCGATTCGAGCCTACGCTCGGGAGGCCGCAACGTGGAGGGCAGTGTGTGGCGCGGCGCTGGGTTGTGGGGCAGACGCTGGCCGCAGGTCGCGGCCGGGGGCTCTCACAAAAGCGGCAACTCTGCTCAATATGGCCCCGGAAACGCCACAGCGGCGCCCGCGGCGCCAACATTTCCGCTTTTGTGCACGGCGATCACCCCGCCGGATCGATGCATTCGTCGTTGCGATTAGTGAACCGGTTCAGTTGCCGGGGCTCGAGGTCGTCACGCGAGCAGGGGTAATTTCCGGCTCGCCGGGATTAGTGACGGGATTATTTCGTGCAACCAGGGCAGACCGATCAGTCTCGCGCTGAGATTCTTTCGGAAGTCGCGCAGCACTCACGCAACCCGAACGCACGAGTGCACCGGACCTGGGCCACCCGAAGGCCCGGGTACGCGCGCGGCGGGACCCGACCCAATACTCCGCGGCCAGACCGCTGCGCTTTCGCGCGCTCGGACGCGGATTCCGAACAGGAAAGCACACCCGAACCATGAACAAGCTCATCAAGGGCGCCGTCGCGGGCGCCGCAGGTATCGCTCTGCTCCTCGGCGGGGCGGGCACCTTCGCCGCGTGGAACAGCAGCAAAACCGCAACACCGGGGACCGGCGTTCAGACCGGCCACCTCTCCATCGACGCTGCGACGGCCGACGGCTGGTACAGCGACAGCTCATTGACCAGCGGGGTCGACACCGCCAACTTCCATGCTGTCCCGGGCGACACCCTCTACTACAAGGCGACCGCGACGATCGCCGCGACCGGCGACAACCTCGCTGCGAAGATCGGCGTCGATCCCACCACGCTCGGAGCGACCCTCGGGAACAAGGGCGCCACCGGCACTGTGACCGCCTCCGTCCTTAAGGTCACCGGAACCGGCATCACCGATGACAACGGGGTCTACTCGTTCGATGCGACCGGCAGCGACATCATTGCCACCGTGGTCATCGAGGTGGACTTCCCGTTCGGCGATGACACCGAGAACACGCTTGCAGACGGCCAGGGGGCCAGCATCAGCCTCAACCCGATTGACATCACGCTGACGCAGATCGAGAAGACCGCCTAGCGATATGGCCCACCCGAACCGAATACGGCTCCGCGGTATTCGGTTCGGGTAGCGCACTCGGTACTACCTGGTGCCGGACCGAGATTCCGGTCCGGCACCCCTTCTCTTTTCAAATCGTCATCAGGACGGGCGATGGCAGTAAAGCAAAGCGATGCAGGCGCACGACGTACCCGCCGCCGCCTGCTGCCGACCCTTTGGTTCATTGCACTGGTCTCGACCGGCATAATCGTCGGGTTCGCTGGCACTGGTGGCACTTATGCAGCCTGGAATTCCTCGGCGACCGTTTCGGGCGCGACGATCACAACCGGCTCGACGACCATCGTGGTGGGCAAAGGCGCAAACCCGACCTTCGCGTCAAGCTACGCCCTTGGACCAGTCTCAAACGCGATCGGCCCCGGCGACACCGCCGCATCCTCATTCACGGTGAAGAACACCGGAACAACACCGGTCACCTTGAGTGCGACGATCACTCTTTCAACGCAGGCGAACGACCTGACCAACGCGCTGTCAGCCGGCGTGGTCGCGGTGCCCACCGAGGCGAGCTGTTCGAGCGCTTCGGGGACCGCGAACACTCCGCTCGCCTCGCCTGCCCCCATCGACATCACGCATGTGGCCGCGGGGGCGACACAGAGCCTCTGCCTGCTGCTCACTCTGCCGGCGACGGCGCCGAACGCGGCCCAGGGCCAAACGGCCCCTTTCACTTTGACCCTCACCGGAACGCAGGCAGCATCATGATCCGACTGCGTCGACGCGTCATGATCGCGGCCGCCGCCGCGATGGTGGCCGCGCTCGTCGGTGTGGCGAGCAGCGCCGTCGCCCAATGGACGAGCGGCGACACCGTGAACGCCAGCATCAGCGCCGGCAACGTCGGATTGACGCTGAGCGGATTCGACAAGCTCTCTGCAAACTACTCATCCAGCGGCATCCTCACCTCGTCGGCACAGGTCACCGTGCACAACTCGTCGACCCTGCCGCTGCGCACCCTCACGGCGTCGACGGCGATTCCCGGCGGCAACGGCTCGCAGACCCTCGCGTCCAAGGTCTCCGTGAAAATATGGCCAGGGTCCTGTGCCAGCATGCCGTCGACGGGAGTGATCTCCGCGACGTGGGCGACAATGCCCAACTGGCTCGCCAACCAGAGTGCGCTCGCAGCAGCGGCCGACGCGAGCTACTGCATTCAGTCCAGCATCTCGGCCACTGACGCCAACAGCAATCCGAGCCTGACGCTCTCCCCAGTCGTGACCGTCACGGGAAACGATTACAACTTCTCGACCGGCGCGGTTGCGGCCGCGAGCTTCACGCTGGCCACTCTTGCATCCACCGATCCGCAGACGGTGACGCCAGGGCAAGTCGGCGTCTCATTGCCGTCTGGGTCGAACCTCTCGGACGTGAGCATCACGATGCCGCAGAAGGACCCCGATTGGGGAACCACGGCGACGACGAACATCGATTCGACGACCGGAACGATCAAGAATCAGCAATACACCTGCATGGTCATCACCGTCACCGGGCAGACCACTGCGAGCGGCGACTGGAGCTTCCAGCTCGACAACTCGGTCGCCCCGTTCAACAGAACCGCTCTGACCGACGCAATGTTCGCACAATCGAGCTACCAGACCGCGAGGATTCTCGCGAAGCCGCAATCCGGCGTCGGCGTCTACACGATCGGCGGGATCCACAAGGGCTCAGCGACCACCTTCAACCAGCAGGTGTGGAACGACGCCAAAGGCTCCGACGGCTTCAACAGCTATGTGTGGAACACGCCCATCCCAGCGCCACCCCCAGGCCAGCCGCCACTGACCACGCAGGTGCACCTCTGCCTCAACATTGGCAACACCCCCCAGTCGCTCAATCCCGGCGCAGGTACCTTCTCGGTCGCCCAGCCTGTTCTGGCCGGGTGCCCTGACCAGAATGCCGACCCTACGAAGGACCTGACGCAGAACCCGGCAATGCCCGCTGGCAGCGGCCTGCTCACCTCATCCATCCCTGCGGGCGGCAACGGCGCAGTGGTGTGCCTCTACGTGAAGCTCACGGGTCTGTATCCCCACTTCTACATCGGCTACTCGTTCTCCATCGACTGGAAAGGCCTGCTCGCAAACAGCGGACTGAGCAGTGCCCAACAACAATCACTGGCGAGCGCAAGCGCCTACAACTGGAAGGCGTACGGCTCCGACTTGTCGACCGACCAGGCCCCGGCGACCCTGGGCTCGGATGGAACTCTGAACTGGTCGATCGCACAGCAGCACACGCCGCTCGAGATCACGAACGGGATGACGGTGGTGCTCACCGCCAGAATCCCCCTGCCGGCACCATGAGCGTGCGAGAGGACGACCGCATGACCATCGTCACAGCATCGGTCGAGGTCACAACGAACGACGCCACTACGCCCGCCGCAAAGCGCGGCGGATTCTGGCGCGCGCTCGGGACCGGGATCAGCGCCGGCATCCTTGCCATCATCATCGGCATCGCCGCCGTGACCGTCATCATTCCGCACGCGACAGGAGCGACTCCGCTCACCGTGCTGACCGGGTCAATGCGGCCTCATCTGCCGCCGGGCACACTGCTCGTCGTGCGGCCGGTGAAGCCGGCGGACATCCGTATCGGCGACGTCGTCACGTATGAGCCGAACCCAAACGACGCATCCACCGTCATCTCGCACCGCGTGATCGCGATCACCTCGGGCACTGACGGCAGCCGCGTGTTCACCGTCAAGGGCGACGCGAACAACACGGCCGACGCGCCCGTGCAGTCGAAGCAGGTGGTTGCGAAGCTCTGGTACTCGGTTCCGCTCATGGGGTGGGTGAACTCGGCGGTCAGCGGCGTGCACCGCGGCTGGATGATTCCCGCCGCCGCCGCCCTGCTGATCGGGTATGCCCTGTGGAACGTTGTGTCCGGCCTCATCGACCGCAGGCGCAAGCGGGCGAAGGAACGCCAGAGCGCGGAATCCGCCTAGCCCTCGCCGAAACCTAGATCAGCCCGCGGTCGCGAGCGAGCGTGACCGCCTGCTCGCGGCCGTCGACCCCGAGCTTGCGGTAGATCGCCTGGTTGTGCACCTTCAAGGTGTTCACCGACAGGTGCAGACGCGCCGCCACCTCGGCCAGCGACCCGCCGTACGCGAGCTCGCGCAGCACGCTGAGCTCGCGGGGCGACAGCTTCACCGCGGTGCGCCGCGCCGGCGCGAACATCAGCGGCATGCGGGCCATCCCGTCGAGCTGAGGATCGCTGAGCCGCTCGCCCGCGAGCTGCAGCAGCTGCGCGAAGTCGGCATGCGGAATCACGACGAGCGACGAGACGAGCGAGTTGTCGATGGCGAGAAGGCAGGCGTCCGTGAACGCTGACACCGCGGTCGTCGTCTCGCCGGCCTGCAGTGCCACGGCCGCCTTCACGAGCAGGGCGGGAATCAGCTGGCGGGGCCACTTCGGGTACTCCGAGATGACGGTGTCTGCGTCGCGCTGCGCCAGCGCGTCGTTGCCGACGGCGAGCTCGGCCGCCGCCCGCACGCCGAGCGCCCAGGCCCCTCGCTCGACGCCCTGAAGCTGGGTGAGCAGATCGATCGAGCGGTCGGGCCGGTCGGCGTACAGGTGGACGAGGGCCTCGATGTAGCCGAACGTCGTGACGTTGTGGTTGCCCTCGACGAACAGCTGAGAATCCGACGCCTGCGCGCGCTGAAGCTCGGACAGCAGCACCGTGGTGCTCGAGCGCCCCGCCGAGAGTCGAAAGATCGCCGTCTGCGCGAGGGCGATCAGGCGGTGCTCGTCGACCGACCCGTCCGGCCGCTGCGCCAGCATCTCGAGCGCCGCGTCGGGCTGAAGTCGGTCGGCCAGGCGCACCGCCGCCGCGATCATGTCGGTGCGGCGCCACGCCTGTGACGAGCGACTCGACGCCACCAGCGCCTGTGCGCGCTCGACCCACCGGTCTGCGTGGACGCCACCGCCGCCGAGCGTGTGGATCCAGGCGATCTCGCCCGCGGCATCCGCCGCAGCTCGCGTGTTCTCGAACGCGATCCCGAGCTCGTAGGCGCGCTCGAGCGTGCTGAGAGCCTCGGTCTCGAGCACCGCGAACTCGAACGACAGCCCCCACTGCAGGTAGCCGTCGGCCAAGCGATGCTGCACCGCGTCGCGCTCCGGCTCACGCGCCTCGGCGAGCCGCTCGAGAGCAGTGCGCGCAAGCTGCACCGCCTCTCCAAAGCGGCCGGCGGTGCGCGCCGCGATGCCGCGCGTGGTGAGCGTCAGCAACGTGTCTGCGAGGGAGCGCGGGGGGTGGGGCAGCGCCGTCTCGACGTAGGCGCCGGGGCGCAGCGACGAATCGAGCATGACGAAGCCGAGGTACCGGCGAATGCGATCCCACGCCGGTCGGCTCGCGAGCTCAGCGGGTGACAGCTGATCGGCGACCGCGCGCAGCACGGCCACATTGTTGCTGATGAGCACCGGCCAGTTGGCCTCGGCGATGTCGACGGCGTCGTCGTGCCGGTTCTCAGACAATGCGAGATAGATCAGCGACGCGACCCGGTCGTGTTCTTCACGCTCTGTCACCTTGACGCCCTCCTTGGCGACAAAGGATAACCGGCGGCGGTATCAGCCAGCCGATTCCTCGATGCCCTTGTACCGTTCGCCGCCGACGAGTTCGACCCAGCGCGCATAGTCGTGGTCCCGCCCGATCGGGCACGCGCACGACACTTCGATGCGCTGACCGTCTCGGCCGAGGTATACCTCCACATGTTTTTTGAACGGCATGGGGCTCCTGGAACTGGCGGGGTGAACGGGCGGTGTACCGCCCGGTCTATTCAGCCAAACCCTCCCCTGGCCGGTCAATACCGGAAATGCGCCCAGTTCAGGGGTTTTGCTCGAAATCGCTCACCCAGAAGTGGGGCTGTCGGCCAGGCATCCGGTCGATCGTCTATAGAATGCGCTCCTACATGAAGTCGGCATCGGGCGCGTCGGCGTACGCCGGCGCCGCGCCACCCGGCCAGTGCCGGCGACCGTTGTTGAGCGTGCCATGCGACTCCTGCAGATAGCAGAGACCGCAGAGCGATTCATAGGTGACGGATGCCTGCAGCTGGGCGCCCTCGTCGATGGCGACCTGTGCCCCGTCGAACACGTACTCGCCGTCGATGACGCGCGCGTTGAAGATCGCCTTGCGGCCGCACCGGCAGATCGTCTTCAACTCCTCGATCGCATGCGCGACCTCGAGCAGGCGCCGGCTGCCCGGGAACGCCACCGTCTGGAAGTCGGTGCGGATGCCGTACGCGAGCACCGGCACATCCTCAAGCAGCGCGATGCGCAGCAGGTCGTCGATCTGCGCCTCCGTGAAGAACTGAGCCTCGTCGATGAGGAGCGCGCTCACGTCGCGGCCACGCGTGTTGAGGATATGGCTGCGGTGCTGCTGGAAGGTCAGGTAGATGTCGGCACTCGAATCGACGGTGAAATCGACCGTGCGCGTGAGGCCCAGGCGGCTGACGACCTGGTCGTCGCCCTTGGTGTCGAGGGCGGGCTTCGCGATCAGGACGTTGTGGCCCCGCTCCTCATAGTTGAACGCCGCCTGGAGCAGCGCAGTGCTCTTGCCGCTGTTCATCGCCCCATAGCGGAAATACAGTTTGGCCATTCGTTCATCGTATGGCGGGCAGTAAAGATGCGCCGCGAACACCCCGACACGGGGGTACGCGAAAGTCGAGCAATCGTCGTATATTCACGCCATGGCCCCGCGCCACACTGAAGTCCTCCACCCCGGACGACGCGAACTGAGCTTGTCAGCGCTGAGAAGCCCGGCTCGCGCCGTCGTGATCGCGTTCGCCGCGTGCGTCGCGGCGTTCTTCGTGCAGCTCCCCGGCGCGGCATTCGCCAACGGCGGCGGTCAGACGCAGTTCCAGCCGCTCGCCGGAGTCACCGTCGGCGACCCGGCCGACCCTCCGACGCCGATGGGCGCCGCGATCGCGACGCTCGCGCTCGCGCAGCTCGGCCGCGGGCTGAACGGTCCGAACACGCTCGACGGGCGCGACTTCGCCGACAGCAGCGCACTGCCCGGCGCCTGGTGCGCGGAGTTCGCCGCGTGGACCTGGGCATCGTCGGGCGCCCCGATCGGCGGCCTCGACGGCTGGGCCGGCAGCTTCTTCGCGTACGGCGTGCAGCACGGCAGCTACCATGCCAGCGGGCCGCGCGTCGGCGATGCCGCAGTGTTCGCACTGTCGGCCCCGGTCGCCTCAGCCGCAGCCTCGGGCACCCTCGCTCAAACCCACGCCATCTCGCACGTCGGCATCGTCGTGGCGGTGTCGCCGACCGCGATCACGATCGTCAACGGCGACTGGGGCGATGGCCGCGGGGGCGCCCAGCTCGTGCGGCTCTCCGCATTCACGGCAGGCCAGTCGCATGCCGGTGACTACGCCCCCGGCATGCGACAGTACATCGCCGGGTACGTCGACCCCGTCGGCCTGTGAAGTTCAACGCGCACTACCAGCCAAGAACGGACAGACTGAGCCCATGGCTGCCAACCCCATCGGCTACGCGCTGCGCAACCGGCACGCCGGCCACCACACGCTCGTCTGGGCCCGCTCCGACGTGAACGCGCCCGAGGGCTTCGCCCTGACGAGTCCCGAGTTCGAACACGGCGGGCGGATCCCCGAGCGGTTCCGCGGCAAGATGTTCGGCCCCAACGTGTCGCCCGCTCTCGCGTGGACCGAGCCGCCCGCCGACACGATCGAGCTCGTGCTGATCGTGCAGGACCCCGATGTTCCGATGGGGAAGCCCGCGACGCATGCGCTCTCGGTCGGCATCGACCCTGCGCTCGGCGGCCTGCCCGAGGGGGCGCTCGCGAACCCCAGCCCGATTCACGGCATCGTGCACGGCAAGGGCGCATTCGGCCGTCTCGGCTGGGCCGGCCCGCTACCACCGCGCTCGCATGGGCCGCACGCCTACGTGTTCCAGTTGTTCGCCATCGATCGGCCGATGTCGCTCGCCCCGGGGTTCGCCCTCGACGATGCCCTGCACGCGATGCGCAGCCACGTCATCGCCCGCGCCCGCCTCGATGGGATCTACGAGAGCGTTTAGTGCGGATGCCGGCGCGTGGCCTCGGCCCGCGGGCTGGGGTGGCGCGTCCAAAACGGGCTCAGAACAGGGTGGGCTCAGGGGCGAGCGTTGCCGCATCCGTCTCTTCGAAGAAGACCAGGGGTCTGTGCCGCTCGCCGTCCGCGTCGATGCGGGTCGCACGACCGCGCCTTTGGATCGGCGCGCCGTCGATCGCATCGCTCGCCGCGAGCGCCGACGACTCGACGCCGCCGGTGACCAGGTCTTCACGGCCACGCGTGAGACCGTGCTTCGCGATCAGCGGCTTGATGCGGCGGGCGAGCCACTGGCGGTACTCCTTCGGGGCGTAGGTGCGGCCCTGGTACAGCTCGGCGTACTTCCCTATCAGTTCGGGGTGCTCGCGCTCGAGCCAGAAAGTGAACCACTCCTTCACGCCCGGCTTGAGGTGCAGCGCCGTGTAGAGCACGGAGTTCGCGCCCGACGCCTTCACCTGGCTGAGCGCGTAGTCGAGGTGCTCGGTCGTATCGGTGAGGAACGGCAGGATCGGCATCATGAACACGCTGCAGTCGAGCCCCGCGTTGCGCACGGCGGTGACAGTGGCGAGCCGCTCCTTCGCGCGCGGCGTGCCGGGCTCGACCGACTGCTGCAGCTCGTCGTCGTAGATCGCGATCGACATCGCGAGGTCGACAGGCACGCGCTCCGACGCCTCCTTCAGCAGCGGCAGATCGCGCCGCAGCAGCGTGCCCTTCGTCAGGATCGAGAACGGAGTCCGCGCCTCGGTCAACGCCCCGATGATCTCGGGCATCAGCTTGTAGCGCCCTTCCGCGCGCTGATACGGGTCGGTATTGGTGCCGAGGGCGACCGGATGCCTGCTCGCCTGCCACTTCGGCCGCGCGAGCTCGCGCCGCAGCACCTCGGCGACGTTGACCTTGACGATGATCTGCGAGTCGAAGTCGCGCCCCACATTGAGCTCGAGATACTTGTGCGTTGGCCTCGCGAAGCAATAGATGCAAGCATGAATGCATCCTCTATAGGGGTTGATCGTCCACGCGTAGGGCATCACCTTCGAAGCGCCCGGGACCTGGTTCAGCGCCGATTTCGCCAGGATCTCGTGGAAGACGATGCCATCGAATTCCGGCGTGCGCACTGTGCGCACCAGATTGTTCAGCTTCGCGAGGCCCGGCAGCGCCTCATCGGTCTCGACCCCGAGTTCTTGCTTCTCCCACCGCATCCACCAATTAGAACACCGATTCGATCTGTTCTCCACCTAGTTTCGAACATGTGTATAACTCGTCAGTCGGCTTCGGCGACGCCCCAGATCGGCCCCTGCAGCAGCGCAAGCGGCCCGGTGAGCGAGCCGCCGTCGACAGGCAGGGTCACCCCCGTGATCCACGACGCGTCGTCAGAGGCGAGGAACGCGATCGCCGCCGCGATGTCGGACGGCTCGCCGACGCGGCCGAGCGGGTAGAGCTTCACCATGGCATCCGCCCCACCGTCTTGGCCGGCCCAGACCCGCGTGCGCACCGTGCCGGGCGCGACCACGTTGATCCGCACCCCGGCAGGCCCCAGCTCGACGGCGAGGTTGCGCGCAAGCAGCGACAGGCCGGCCTTTGCGGCCGCATACGCCGGCTCGCCGTATGCCGCGACCCCGTTCACCGAGCTCACGAGCACGATCGCCCCGCGCGTCTCGATCAGCGCGGCACGGCACGCGCGGATGAGCCGCACCTGCGCATGCAGGTTGAGGTCGACCGTGGCCTGCCAGTGCGCCTCATCGAGCCCGTCGGCGACCGGTTGATCGCCACCGGCGACCCCTGCGAGCACATCGATGCGGCCGAAGCGCGCGCGGGCGTCGGCGACCGCACGATCGACGGATGTCGCATCGAGCACGTCGCAGCCGAAGACCGCTGCGCGGTCGGAGTCGGCGCGCCAGTCGAGCCAGTCGCGCGCGACCTCGGGCTCGCGGTCGAGAACGGCGACGAAGGCGCCCTCGTCAAGCATCCGCTCGGCCGTTGCCCTGCCGATGCCATTCGCACCGCCGCTGACGATGACGACGCGGTCCTCGAACCTCATGAAGACAAGGTACCGATGGTTTCGAGACGCGCGGCAGAGCCGTGCTCCTCAACCAGCGGGTGGGCTACTTGGGCAGCCCCAGCACGCCTGCCGTGCGCTGCATCGTGGCGCGCGCGAGCTCGGGGTCGGTGTCGAGCTGCTGGCCGAGCGTCGGGATCAGCGTCTTGAGCTCGCTCTGCCACTCCCCCGCATACTCGCTCGGGAAGCACTTCGCGAGCACGTCGAGCATGATCGACACCGCCGTCGAGGCCCCCGGCGAGGCGCCGAGCAGGCCGACGATCGTGCCGTCCTCATGCGCGATCACCTCGGTGCCGAACTGCAGCACGCCGCCCTTCTTGGCATCCTTCTTGATCACCTGCGCGCGCTGACCCGCGGTGATCAGCTCCCAGTCCCCCGGCTGCGCCGTCGGCATGAACTTGCGCAGCTCGGCGAACTTGCCCTTGCGGGTGAGCAGCAGCTGGCTGATCAGGTAGCGCAGCAAGACCAGGTTGTCTTTGGCGACGTTGAGGTACGGCCCGATGTTCGACGCCCGCAGGCCCGCGGGCAGGTCGAGCACGCTGCCGTACTTGAGGAACTTGGGGTCGGCGCCCGCGTACGGCCCGAACAGCAGCGACGCCTGCCCGTCGACCACGCGCTTGTCGAGGTGCGGCACGCTCATCGGCGGCGCGCCCGCCTCGGCCTGCGAGTACACCTTCACAGCGTGCTGACCGACGACCTCGGGGTTCGTCGTCTTGTAGAACTGGCCGGAGATCGGGAAGGTGCCGAAGCCCTTCGCCTCCGGAATCCCCGAGGCCTGCAGCACCTTGAGCGCCCAGCCGCCCGCCCCGACGAAGACGAACTTCGCGTCGATCGTGCTCGTGCGCTGCTCGACGAGCTGCCGCACCTTGACTCGCCACAGTCCGCCGCGCTTCTTCACGCCGCGCACCTCTGAGTTCAGCTTCAGCTCGGCGCCCCCCGCGACGAGGTTGTCGATGAGCCGCTTGGTGAGAGTGCCGAAGTTCACATCGGTGCCCGCGATCGACCGCGTCGCCGCGAACTGCTCGTACCTGTTGCGCCCGCGCATCAACAGCGG